>NZ_JBIVLI010000011.1:0-287551 GCF_044751205.1 Streptomyces sp. NPDC088732 | reverse complement strand
GGCTTCCGCCGTGACGACCGCCCGCGTTACGACCGGCCTCGTGAGGACCGGCCGCGTGACGATCGTGGTGGGTTCCGTCGGGACGACCGGCGTGACGAGCGTCCGCGCTTTGATCGTCCGCGTGAGGACCGGCCGCGTCAGGACCGGCCCAGTGACGACCGCGGTGGCTTCCGCCGTGACGACCGGCGTGACGAGCGTCCCCGCTACGACCGCCCGCGTGAGGACCGGCCGCGTCAGGACCGGCCCAGTGACGACCGCGGTGGCTTCCGCCGTGACGACCGCCCGCGTTACGACCGGCCTCGTGAGGACCGGCCGCGTGACGATCGTGGTGGGTTCCGTCGGGACGACCGGCGTGATGAGCGTCCCCGCTTTGATCGTCCGCGTGAGGACCGGCCGCGTCAGGACCGGCCCAGTGACGACCGCGGTGGCTTCCGCCGTGACGACCGCCCGCGCGGTCCGCGCAGGGACGACGAGCGCGGTGGCCGGCGTCCGAACGTGCAGGGGCGGGGCCGGTTCGCGGACACGCGGGGCCGTGACGACCGCCGTGAGGAGCGGGAGCCGATCAAGCGGCTGCCGATCCCGGAGGACGTGACGGGGCAGGAGATCGACCCGAGCGTCCGGCAGGAGCTCATGAGCCTGCCGAAGACGCTGGCGGACGACGTGGCGCGCAACCTGGTGATGGTGGCCCGGCTGCTCGACGAGGACCCGGACGCGGCCTACGCGTACTCCCGTGTGGCGCTGCGGCTCGCGTCGCGTGTCGCCGCCGTCCGTGAGGCGGCCGGATTCGCGTCGTACGCGACGGAGCGGTACTCCGAGGCGCTGGCCGAGTTCCGGACCTGCCGCCGGATGACGGGCACGGTCGACCTGTGGCCGGTCATGGCGGACTGCGAGCGCGGTCTGGGCCGCCCGGAGCGCGCGCTGGAGATGGCGGGCGCCCCCGAGGTGCACAAGCTGGACCGCGCCGGCCAGGTGGAGATGCGCCTGGTGGCCGCCGGGGCCCGGCGGGACATGGGCCAGAACGAGGCCGCCGTCGTCACGCTGCAGAGTTCCGAGCTGGCGTCGAACGCCGTTCACCCGTGGACGGCCCGGCTGCGCTACGCGTACGCCGACGCCCTGCTCGCGGTGGACCGTGAGGACGAGGCCCGCGAGTGGTTCGCCAAGGCGGTGGAGGCCGACCACACCGGCAGCACCGACGCCTCCGACCGTCTGGCGCAGCTGGACGGCGTGGCGTTCGTGGACGCTCTGGACGACGACGACGACGACGACGACGACAACGACAACGACGACCAGGCCGTCCCCGGCGACGACGCGGATGATGAGCTGTCCGGTGCCCGTGCGGACGACGACGAGGACGACGACGAGGACGACGACGAGGAGCCTGCGGCGGACGAGCGTCCGGCCGCTCCGGCGGAGGAGCCCGAGGTCGACCTGACCGACGAGGCCGATCCGTCGGCGTTCCTGGAGAACCCGTTCAAGGAGCCCTCGCGCGACACCGAGGACTGACGGCGAACGAGAAGGGCGGCACCCGCGCGACGCGGGTGCCGCCCTTCGGCGTTGTCCGTCAGGCCGGTGTGCCGTCCGGCTCCAGGCTGCGCAGGACCAGACCGGAGGCCGGCTTGGGCCCGAACGAGGTCGACTTGCGCGGCATCGTGACGCCCTGGCGGGCGAGTTCGTGGACGACGCTCTCGCGCACCGGGTGGATGAGCACTGCGGTGCCGCCCAGGCGTTCGGCGTGGGCCACGGCCGCCTCGGTGTCGTGGATGTACTGGATGTGCTCGGGGCCGTCGGGGACCTCCCAGACGCGGTCCAGCAGCAGGTTGTGCAGCACGGTCGCGTCCAGTCGCCGCCATGCCTCGGGGCGGTCGTGCGGGACGGTCAGGGCGGTCAGGTCCGGGTCGGGCCGGTCCAGCAGGTGGAATCCGTTGTCGCCGCTCAGGACGAAGGCGTTGCCCTCGGCCGTGGCGTCCTCCAGGGCGGCCAGGGCCTGCGGGAGCGCGTGCGGCAGCTCGCGGACCCGGAAGGCCTTGCGCGCGGCCTCCAGGGCCAGGGCGACAGGCAGTTGGGGCAGTACGCGGTGGATCGCGCGGACCCGCAGCGGGTAGCGGGCGGTGTCGACGAGCAGGACGAGTCCGTAGTCCCAGGGGCTCGGGCCGTCCTGTTCGGCCTGGAGCCGCAGGTAGGTGGCCCAGCGGTGGTGGCCGTCGGCGATGAGGGCCTGGTGGTGCGAGAGGTCGGCCCGGACGGCCGCGATGGCGTCGTCGTCGGTGATCGCCCACAGGCGGTGCCGGATGCCGTCCTCGGTCGTCGTGGCGAGCAGCGGGGCGTCCTGGACGGCGTGTTCGACGATCCGGCCCGCGGGCCCTTCGCCGCCGCGGTACGACAGCAGCAGCGGTTCGAGGTTCGCGGCCGTGGCGCGCATGAGGGCGGCGCGGTCGGCGACCGGACCCGGCATGACGTCCTCGTGCGGGAGGACGACGCGCTCCTCGGGCGGCGTCAGCCGCAGGGCGCCGATGAGCCCCCGTTGCAGGTGCCCGCCGTCGCGCTGCTCGTAGACGTACAGGGCGGGGGAGGGGTCCAGGGCGAGGACGCCGTCCTTCTGCCACTGGGACAGCGTGGAGGCCGCCTTGAGGTGCCGGCCGTCCGGGGGCTCGGCACTGGGGAGGATGAGCCGCACGACATTGTGGGGGTCGGCGGTCTCCAGGTGCCGCTGTCCCTCGGGCCGGACGACGACGTCGTACGGTGGCGAGGTGACCGCGGCCAGGCTGCCGACCCGCTCGGGGACGTAGCGGAGCGCGCGGAACGGCGCGAGCCGCAAACCACCACCCGGTGCAGCGGATCCGGAAATGCTCATCCGGGAATGCTACGCGGGTCATGCGCGCGGGGAGCGCCGAGTGATCGACAACATACGAGGAGCGACAGCCCGATGACGACCCACCGGATCGTGCCGGACGGCAGCGAACGGCCCCTGGACCAGGCGTACGACACGGCACTGCTCGACCTCGACGGGGTCGTGTACGCCGGCGGCGACGCCATCGCGCACGCGGTCGACTCGCTCGGCGCGGCGCGCGGGCACGGCATGCACCTGGCGTACGTCACCAACAACGCGGCCCGCACCCCGCAGGCCGTCGCGGAGCACCTGACGCGGCTGGGCGTGCCCGCGGAGGCGTCGGAGGTCATCACCTCGGCGCAGGCGGTGGCCCGGCTGATCGCCGACCAGGTGCCCAGCGGGGCGCGGGTGCTGACGATCGGGGGCGAGGGACTGGCGGAGGCGCTGCGCGAGCGCGGACTGCGGCCCGTGGACTCCGCCGACGACGACCCCGCGGCGGTCGTCCAGGGCTACTCGCCCAAGGTCGGCTGGGAGCAACTGGCCGAGGCCGCGTACGCGGTCAACCGGGGTGTGCCGTGGTTCGCGTCCAACACCGACCTGACGATCCCGACCGCGCGCGGTACGGCGCCCGGCAACGGCGCGCTCGTGGAGGTCGTGCGGATCGCCACCGGCGCGACACCGCAGATCGCCGGCAAGCCGCTGCCCCCGATGCACCGAGAGACCGTCATCCGGACGGGGGCCGAGCGGCCCTTGGTGGTGGGGGACCGGCTCGACACCGACATCGAGGGCGCGCACGCGGGCGGCGTCGACTCCCTGCTGGTCCTCACCGGGGTCACCACACCGGCGCAGTTGCTCGCGGCGCCGCCCCGGCACCGGCCGACGTACGTGGACGCGGATCTGCGCGGGCTGCTGGCGCCGCAGCCCGAGGTGGCGGCGGCCGGCGGCGAGGGGGCGTACCGCTGCGGCGGCTGGACGGCGCTCGCGGGCGACGGCGAGCTGCTGCTGGACGGGCAGGGCGGACCCATGGACGGGCTGCGGGCCCTGTGCGCAGCGGCGTGGACCGCGGCGGGCGGCGGATCGTGCACCTTGGACGCGGAAAAGGCACTGGCCCGGCTGGGCCTGAGCTAGCCGGGGGCGGGGGCCTTCGGGCGCCGCAAGAGGTCCTAGAGGAGCTTGCGCAGCCGCAGGAGGTCGCGCAGGGCCGCCTCCAGCTTCACTCGGCCGCTGCCCCAGGCCTTCGCGAAGTGCAGCCTGCCGTCGACGAGCGCGACCAGGTCGTCACCGGCCATGGTGAGCCTTATCTGCGCGCGCTCGTCCGGCATGCCGGACACCGTGACGACATCCTGGATGCGGCCGTCGGTGAGACGGCCCACAAAGGTGATGTCGAGGTCGGTGATGCGGCAGCTCAGCGAGCGGTCGAGGGCGGCCGCGCTGCGCATGTCGCCCTCTGCCTTGGCGAGGTTCTCCGACAGCCGGTCGAGTGCGCTGCGGCACTCCTCGATGGTCGCCATCGGTTGTGCGTCTCCCGTTCGGATGCTGACGTGTGCTGATCGACGGTACCGCAGCCGACCCTTGGCAAGGTGCGGGCCGCTACGGGGTAGCGTCATGACCAACGAGAAGCACGGAGACCGGTGAACCCGAAGGTGAGGAGTGAGGGCGATGCGGGACGCGCTGCGGACCTGCCTGCAGATTGCGGGCGGCCTGACCGAGGCCACCCGGCGACGGGCGGTCGGGGCGGCGAGAGAGCTGCTGGACCAGGCGGGGATAGACGTCGAGGAAGTCCAGCGCTCGATCGGCCGGCGCATCCCGGCGGAGGTCCAGACGCTCGCCGATGAGCTGATGAGGGCGGGCCGCGCCAACCGGGACCTGCTCGTCGGGCTCATCCGCGAGGAGATCGACAAGGCGATGACCCGGGTGAGCCGTCTGGCGGACGACGTCACGCGGGTCGGGGTGGTGCTGGAGGCGCTGGAGCGGCGCATCCGCAACCTGGAGGGCGACGCACGGCCCGAGCCCGCCGCCGACGCCTCCGACGCGGCGGGTACGGGGGACATGGACGGCGGGGAGGCCGACCCGGGGCTCTACGTGCCGCCGCAGCCGCCCGTCGAGCACGTGCCCGTGGAGGGGGAGGAACAGCGCGGCAAGACTGCCGCGCCCACGGCGCGCAAGAACGCCGCCCCCGCGACGGCGCCGGCCACCCCCAAGAAGGCGGCGACGCCGTCCAGGACGCCCGTCGCCGGGCCCACCGCGCGCAAGAACGCCGCGCCCGGGGCGGTGCCCGCCGCGCCGAAGCCCGCGACTCCGACGGTGAAGAAGGCCGCGGCCAAGAAGGCGGCGCCCGCCGCCAAGTCGGCACCGGCGAAGACGGCTGCCACCGGGACCGCCGGGAAGACCGCCGCGGCCCGCAAGGCGGCGCCCGCGGCGAAGAAGACGGCCCCGGCGAAGAAGACGACGGCCAAGAAGAGCGCTGCCGCCACAAAGGCGGTGTCCGCCACCAAGAGCGCGGCAAAGACGACTGCCGCCAAGAAGGCCGCGCCCGCTGTGAAGGCGGCCCCCGCGGCCGAGGCGCCGGCCAAGAAGGCGGCCACCGCCGCCAAGAGCGCCGCCAAGAAGAGCGCGGCGAAGAAGACCACTGGGACGCGGGAGGCGGGCCGTGACTGAGGCGGGTGCGGCGGAGCTGCTGCCCGAGGCGGCGCCTGGAGCGACGCCTGAGGCGGCGCCCGGGCCCGAGGGGCCGCGGCCGCTGGGGGTCGTGGCGGAGGCGACGGGGAATACCGAGGTGGACGGTGTCCTTGTCCGCCTGGAGGACGCCGATGCGCTGCCCACCGAGGACCACATCGAGGTGTACGAGGATGTACACCGTGGGCTGCGCGACGCCCTCACGAGACTCGACGACAACAGGAGCTGAACCTCACGTGGCACGACGCCGACTCGACGCCGAGCTGGTGCGCCGGAACCTCGCCCGCTCACGGGAGCACGCCGGGCAGCTGATCGCCGCCGGCCGGGTGACCGTGGGCGGGACGACCGCGACGAAGGCCGCCACCCAGGTGGAGACCAGTGCGCCGGTGGTCGTGGCGAAGGACGGCTCGGACCCCGACTACGTCTCCCGCGGCGGGCACAAGCTCGCCGGGGCGCTGGCGGCCTTCGTGCCGCTGGGGCTGGGCGTGGCGGGCCGCCGGGCGCTGGACGCGGGGGCGTCGACGGGCGGGTTCACGGACGTGCTGCTCCGCAACGGTGCCGCGCACGTCGTGGCGGTGGACGTCGGCTACGGCCAGCTCGCGTGGTCGTTGCAGAGCGATGAACGCGTCACCGTCAAGGACCGTACCAACGTGCGCGAGTTGACGCTCGAGCAGATCGACGGCCGGCCGGCCGACATCATCGTCGGCGACCTGTCCTTCATTCCGCTCGGGCTCGTCCTGCCCGCCCTCGTCCGCTGCTCCGCGCCCGGCGCGGACCTTGTCCTCATGGTCAAGCCGCAGTTCGAGGTCGGGAAGGAACGGCTGGGCAGCGGCGGTGTCGTGCGCAGCTCTCAGCTGCGCGCCGAAGCCGTACGCCAGGTCGCCGGACAGGCGGCCGAACTGGGACTGGGGGTGCTGGGCGTGACCGCGAGCCCGTTGCCGGGACCGTCGGGGAATGTGGAGTACTTTCTGTGGCTGCGCGCCGGGGCACCGGAACTGGACCCGGCCGACGTCGACCGCGCCGTGGCGGAGGGGCCCCGTTGAGCGAGACACTTCAGACGCAGGAGCGCACCGTCTTCCTGCTGGCGCACACCGGCCGGCCGGCCGCCGTCCGCAGTGCGGAGCGGGTCGTGCAGGGCCTGCGGCGCTGCGGGATCGGCGTGCGGGTGCTGGCCGAGGAGGCCGAGGAGCTCACGCTGCCGGACAGCTGTGCGGTGGAGCGGGTGCAGGAGATCGGCCCGGAGACGGTCGAGGACTGCGAGTTGATCATCGTCCTCGGCGGTGACGGCACCCTGCTGCGCGGCGCGGAGTTCGCCCGCGCCTCGGGCGTGCCGATGCTGGGCGTCAACCTGGGCCGCGTCGGCTTCCTCGCGGAGGCGGAGCGGGACGACCTGGACAAGGTCGTCGACCGGGTCGTCACGCGCGACTACGAGGTCGAGGAGCGCATGACGATCGACGTCCTGGTGCGCAACGACGGCCGGGTCGTGCACACCGACTGGGCGCTCAACGAGGCGTCGGTGGAGAAGCAGGCGCGCGAGCGGCTGCTGGAGGTCGTCACGGAGGTGGACGGCCGTCCGGTGTCCCGGTTCGGCGGCGACGGGGTGGTCATGGCGACCCCGACCGGATCGACGGCCTACGCCTTCTCGGCGGGCGGCCCGGTGGTCTGGCCGGAGGTCGAGGCGCTGCTCATGGTGCCGATCAGCGCGCACGCGCTGTTCGCCAAGCCGCTGGTCACCTCGCCGCGGTCGGTGCTCGCCGTCGAGGTGCAGCCCAAGACGCCGCACGGTGTCCTGTGGTGCGACGGGCGGCGGTCGGTGGACCTGCCGGCGGGCGCGCGCGTCGAGGTGCGGCGGGGTGCCGTGCCGGTGCGGCTGGCGCGGCTGCACCACGCCTCGTTCACCGACCGGCTGGTCGCGAAGTTCGCTCTTCCGGTGGCGGGCTGGCGGGGCGCGGCGCACTGAGGGGTGAGGCCCGTCGCGCGGCGGGCCGCAAACCTCGTATGGTCGTATCCGTGTTGGAGGAAATGCGGATCAGGTCGCTGGGAGTCATCGAGGACGCCGTGGTGGAGCTGTCGCCCGGCTTCACCGCGGTGACCGGCGAGACCGGCGCGGGCAAGACCATGGTCGTCACGAGCCTCGGGCTGCTCCTGGGCGGCCGCGCCGACCCGGGTCTTGTCCGGATCGGCACCAAATCGGCGTCCGTCGAGGGACGGATCACGCTGAGCGCCGACGCGCCGGCCGCCGTGCGGGCCGAGGAGGCGGGCGCCGAGCTGGACGACGGCGCGCTGCTCATCAGCCGTACCGTCTCGGCGGAGGGCCGCTCCCGGGCGTACGTGGGCGGCCGCACGGTGCCCGTGGGGCTGCTGGGCGAACTGGCGGACGAACTGGTGGCCGTGCACGGCCAGACCGACCAGCAGGGGCTGCTGCGGCCCGCGCGCCAGCGCGAGGCCCTGGACCGGTACGCGGGCGAAGCCGTCGCCGTGCCGCTGGTCAAGTACGGCGCCGCCTACCGGCGGCTGCGCGAGGTCGCGGGCGAGCTGGACGAGCTGACCACCAGGGCCCGGGAGCGGGCCCAGGAGGCGGACCTGCTGCGCTTCGGCCTCGAGGAGGTCGCGAACGCCGAGCCGCTGCCCGGCGAGGACACCGAGCTGGCCGCGGAGGCGGAACGGCTGGGCCACGCCGAGGCGCTCGCCTCGGCCGCCACGCAGGCGCACGCCGCCCTGGCGGGCAACCCCGAGGACCCCGAGGGCGTCGACGCCGGGATGCTCGTCGCGGGCGCCCAGCGCGCCCTGGACGCCGTACGGTCGCACGACCCGGCGCTCGCCGCGCTGTCCGACCGGATCGGCGAGATCGGCATCCTCCTCGGGGACGTCGCGGGGGAGCTCGCCGGCTACGCCGACAACCTGGACGCCGACCCGCGGCGGCTCGCCGCGGTCGAGGAGCGGCGTGCCGTCCTCGCGCACCTGACGCGCAAGTACGGGGTGGACATCGACGCGGTCCTGGCGTGGGCCGCCACGGGCGGCGCCCGGCTGGTCGAGCTGGAGGGCGACGACGAGCGGATCACGGAGCTGACCGTCGAGCGGGACGCCCTGCGGGCCGAGCTCGGCGACCTCGCGCAGGCGCTCAGCGACGCCCGCGCGGAGGCGGCGGACCGTTTCGCCGGGGCCGTGACCGCCGAACTCGCCCAGCTCGCCATGCCGCACGCCCGGGTCACGGTCGCCCTCCGGCAGACGGACGACCCCGAGGGCGTCGTGGTCGGCGGCCGGACGGTCGCCTTCGGCGCGACCGGCGCCGACGAGGTGGAGCTCCAGCTCGCGCCGCACCCCGGCGCGCCGCCCCGGCCGATCTCCAAGGGCGCCTCCGGCGGTGAGCTCTCCCGCGTGATGCTCGCGGTCGAGGTGGTCTTCGCCGGGTCCGACCCCGTGCCCACGTACCTCTTCGACGAGGTCGACGCGGGCGTCGGCGGCAAGGCGGCCGTCGAGGTCGGCCGGCGCCTCGCCAAGCTCGCGCGGACCGCGCAGGTCGTGGTCGTCACCCACCTTCCGCAGGTGGCGGCGTTCGCCGACCGCCAGCTGCTGGTCGAGAAGACCAACGACGGCTCCGTGACCCGCAGTGGCGTGCGTGTGCTGGAAGGCGAGGAGCGCGTGCGCGAGCTGTCGCGCATGCTCGCCGGCCTGGAGGACTCCGAGCTGGGGCGCGCCCACGCCGAGGAACTGCTCGCGGCGGCCCGCGAGGCCCGCTGAGCCGCTTCGCGGCACGACCCAGGGCCGGGGGTTGCGTGCCCCCGGCCCGGCCCGGTCGCGCGGGCGGGGCCCTGGTCGCGCCGACCGGTCCGTGACGGCGGCGGAAGCGCGTGCCCGGCAGGCCGGCGCCGGTGGCCTGGGCTGTCGCGTGGGGACCGCGTCCGCGGATCCGGCCTTGGCGGCGACCAATCCGTGCGCACGGTCCGGGGGTCGTGCCTCGGGGCCGGGGAGTACCGGACGGGAGCCTTGTGAGCCGGCCCCATGCCTTGGGCCGTTGCGAGCGGATCGGCTTCCGTGGCTCCGGGTGCGACGGCGACCGATCCGTGGGCGCGGGTTGGTGTGCCTGGGTGCGTGGGTGGTTCGTCGGCGTGGCCCGGCAGGTTGCGGTGGTGTCCGGTGCTCCGGCTGCGGGGGCAGGGAACGTGTCCGCGTAAGCGGGTGACGCCCTGCCGCGCCGGCGATCGGCGGGGCGGTCGGGTCGGCGCGCGGGCCGCGTCCGTGGCTACGGCTGTGCCGGCGACGCATCCGTGCGCGCGGGCGGGTGGGCCCGGTGGGTGGGCGGTTCGTCGGCGTGGCCCGCAGGCTGCCCTCGTCGGCTTGGCCTGTCGCGTGCTGACCGGCTCCGGCGATCGCGCTGTGCGGGCAGGTAAAAGCGTTGGCGCGGGCCGGTGATGCCCCATGGGGGGCGATTCGCGCGAGCCGGGACGGCGGCGAATCCGTGTGCGTGGGCCGGGCGGGGGCATCCGCCTGGGCCGTCGTGTGTGGAGAGGGCGACGCGCGGGCCGGTCCGGCGGGGCGGCGTGGAGGATGCTGACGCACTCGTAAGGGTGGTCCCGCGTACGTGCGACCGGGCGCGCGCCGCGCAGCGCTCCCTGGATGGCGTATTGGCCTGGCATCCTGGAGGGCAGCACACTGCAATCCCCTTCATCCGATGCCGAGTCAGGAGTCCGACCGCGCGTGAGCAGTACTCCGAGCCCCCTGCACGGGCAGCTGCACGCCGTCCATGTGCTGGGTGAGACGGGGAGGGCCCATGTGGCCTCGGTCGCGGGCGGGTTGGTGGCGCGCGGTGTGCAGGTGACGGTCTGCGGGCCGGGCGAGGCGGAGGAGCGGTACGGGTTCGCGGCGGCCGGGGCGCGGTTCGCGCCGGTGGAGATCACCCGCCGTTCCGTGCCGCGCGTGGACGCGGCGGTGGTGACGGCTCTGCGCGCGGCCTGCGCCGGGGCGGACGTCGTGCATGCGCACGGCCTGCGGGCCGGTCTGCTGGCCGCGGTGGCGCTGAGCGGGCGGCGCACCCCGCTGGTGGTGACCTGGCACGGCGCGGTCTTCGCCGAGGGGGCCCGCAAGCCGCTGCTGCGGTTGCTGGAGCGGCGCGTGGCGCGGGCCGCGTCCGTGGTGCTGGGCGCGTCCTCGGACCTGGTGGACCGGGCCCGCGCGGTCGGCGCCCGGGACGCCCGGCTGGCGCCGATCGGCGTTCCGCTGCCGCCCAGGACCGCCGCGAGCCCCGAGTCGGCCGCGGAGACGGAGCGGCGCCGGCAGAAGGCGCGGGACGAATTCGGCGCGGAGGAGAGCCCCTTGCTGCTGGCGGTCGGTCGGCTGGAGCCGCACAAGGGGTACGGCCAGCTGCTCGACGCCGTGCACGGCTGGACGCGGCTGGACCCGCAGCCGCTGCTGCTGATCGCGGGTGAGGGCTCGCTGCGTCCGGAACTCCAGGGGCGGATCGACGCCGGGAAGCTGCCGGTGCTGCTGCTCGGCCTCCGTGACGACGTGCCCGAACTGCTGGCCGCCGCCGACGCCGTCGTACTGCCCTCCCGCTGGGAGGCCCGCTCGGTCGTCGCCCAGGAGGCCCTGCACGCGGGGGTCCCGCTGGTCGCTACCGCGGTCGGCGGCACCCCCGAACTCGTGGGCGACGCCGCCGAGTTGGTGCCCTACGGCGATCCGAAGCGGCTCGCTGACGCCGTCGTGCGCCTGCTCGGCGACCCGGCGCGGCGGGCCTTACTGGCCGCCGCCGGTCCCGCTCAGGCCGGCACGTGGCCGACCGAGGACGACACGGTGGCCCAAGTGCTCAGCATCTACGACGAGTTGTCCTCGCTCTGATCACCGCCGGATGCGTCGGCCGTTCCTCGCACCGGAATGGCCAGGTTTCATAGAGGATCTCCTCCATGCCGCAGTACACGGCCAGACCGAATGCGCCGACGGTGAGCCACAGGTACAACTGCCCATGGGCGAGGTCTTCGGTGGGGTGCGTCTCGAAGTGGCCGCCGGGATCGTAGGCCACTGCCAGGGGTTGTCCGGGCTGTGCCCGGGCGATCCATGAGGTCGCGACATCGGCTTCGTCGTGGGGGCAGTCCAGACGGTGATTGTGGAATGTCCGCTCGTTTTCGTTGATGGTCACCACGTTGATGGTCACGGCCGTCACCGTGCACGTGACCTCCCGCCCCCAGCCGACCAGCGCCCACTCGTCGGTCCCCACGGCCGTGGCGTGGTAGACGGTCCCCAGCGCGGCGACGGTCAGCCCGCACGCGAGCGCATGCCTGTATCGCTCCCAGCGCCAGAACAGGGCCACCCCGGAGACGGCCAGGATCGCGGGTACGAACAGGAGGGACCACAGCCCGGTGTCGGCCAGTGCCCCGCCGTGGACATAACCGGCGAGCAGGCACAGGCCGAGAACGACCACGGGCATACCCACGGCGGCCGACAACTGCACGGCCAGGGTCCGTCTCCCCACGCGGCTCATGGTAAGTGCACAGCCCTCGCCGCATCTTCGAATGCGGTCGACCCACGGGCCGCAACCGTCACCCTGTCCGAAACGGCCCGCCGTGGACATCACGGCGGGCCGTTTCGGACAGGGGATCCGGGATCCGACAGGCTCTCAGCCGCCGTACGCGCCGCTCGCGGTCAGCCGCAGCGCGGTGTCGATCAGCGGGACATGGCTGAACGCCTGCGGGAAGTTGCCGACCTGACGCTGCAACCGCGGGTCCCACTCCTCCGCCAGCAGGCCGAGGTCGTTGCGCAGGGCCAGCAGCCGCTCGAACAGCCGGCGCGCCTCGTCGACCCGGCCGATCATGGCGAGGTCGTCGGCGAGCCAGAACGAGCAGGCCAGGAAGGCGCCCTCGTCGCCGGGGAGGCCGTCGAGGTTCTCGCCGCCGGGCGGGGCGTCGGTCGGGTAGCGCAGCACGAAGCCGTCCTCGGTGGACAGCTCGCGCTGGATCGCCTCGATGGTGCCGATAACGCGCTTGTCGTCCGGCGGCAGGAAGCCGACCTGCGGGATCAGCAGCAGCGACGCGTCGAGCTCGCGCGAGCCGTAGGACTGCGTGAAGGTGTTGCGCTCCTTGTCGTAACCCTTCTCGCACACGTCCCGGTGGATCTCGTCGCGCAGGTCGCGCCAGCGCTCCAGCGGGCCGTCGACCTCGCCGGACTCGATGAGCTTGACGGTGCGGTCCACGGCGACCCAGGCCATGACCTTGGAGTGCACGAAGTGCCGGCGCGGGCCGCGGACCTCCCAGATGCCCTCGTCCGGCTCGTCCCAGTGGTCCTCGAGGTAGTGGATGAGCCGGAGCTGGAGCAGGGAGGCGTAGTCGTTGCGGGCCAGGCCGGTCATGTGGGCCAGGTGCAGCGCCTCGGTGACCTCGCCGTAGACGTCGAGCTGCAGCTGGTGCGCGGCGCCGTTGCCGACCCGGACCGGGGTGGAGCCCTCGTAGCCGGGCAGCCAGTCCAGCTCGGTCTCGCCGAGCTCGCGCTCGCCGGCGATGCCGTACATGATCTGAAGGTTCTCCGGGTCGCCGGCCACCGCGCGCAGCAGCCACTCGCGCCAGGCGCGGGCCTCGTCCCGGTAGCCGGTGCGCAGCAGCGACGACAGGGTGATCGCCGCGTCGCGCAGCCAGGTGAAGCGGTAGTCCCAGTTGCGGACGCCGCCGATGTCCTCGGGCAGGGAGGTGGTCGGCGCGGCCACGATGCCGCCGGTGGGCCCGTACGTCAGCGCCTTGAGGGTGATCAGGGAGCGGACCACGGCGTCCCGGTAGGGGCCGTGGTACGTGCACTGGGCGACCCACTCGCGCCAGAAGTCCTCGGTGGCCTCCAGCGAGGACTCGGGGTCGGCGAGCGGCGGCGGCTCCTTGTGCGAGGGCTGCCAGCTGATCGTGAAGGCGACGCGGTCTCCGGGGGCCACGGTGAAGTCGGCGTACGTGGTGAGGTGCTCGCCGTAGGTCTCGACATCGGTGTCGATCCAGACGGAGTCCGGGCCGGCGACGCCGACGATGCGGTCCCCGACCTTGTGCACCCACGGCGTGACCCAGCCGTAGCTGAAGCGCATGCGCAGTGCCGAGCGCATCGGGACGCGGCCGCTCACGCCCTCGACGATCCGGATCAACTGGGGGGCGCCGTCACGCGGCGGCATGAAATCGATCACACGGACCGTGCCGCGGGGGGTGTCCCACTCGGACTCCAGCACCAGGGAGTCGCCGCGGTAGTGGCGCCGGGTGGCGGCCGGCGGCTGGGTGCCGTGCGGGAAGGCGGGACCGAGCCTCCAGTAGCCGTGCTCCTCGGTGCCGAGCAGGCCCGCGAAGATCGCAGGGGAGTCGAAGCGGGGCAGGCACAGCCAGTCGACCGTGCCGTCCCGGCACACCAGGGCGGCGGTCTGCATATCGCCGATGAGTGCGTAATCCTCGATACGCCCGGCCACGTAGGTCTCCAGTCGAACGACGGCGGCGCCCCTTGGGACTGGGGCGGTGATTGCGGTCTGTGGATCTTTCGACGAGCTCTTTCCCGGGAGCAGGCGGGGTGGTGCCGTGCCGGTTCACTCGCATCGAATCGATGTGTCCGAGCAGGATACGACGACAACGCGGGCGGTGCGGAAGCCCCGGCGGATCTTGCTGAGCCGGTCGGGTGCATTTTGTCGTACCAATGTCCCGGCGACCTCGCTTTTCATCAGAGAGCCGCCCTCCGCGGCTGGTGCGCGTCACTGATACCCTGGTAGCCCGTGGGCCGGTGGCCTGAACCACTGAACCGCCGCGACGACACCACCCCTCTTCACCGCCATGGTGCCGTCCCGACCACCACCTCGCGACCACGGGAGCCCCCTCTTGGCACTGCCGCCCAAATCCACGACGACCAAGCACCTCTTCGTCACCGGGGGTGTCGCCTCCTCGCTCGGCAAGGGCCTGACGGCCTCCAGCCTGGGAGCGCTGCTCAAGGCCCGGGGCCTGCGGGTCACCATGCAGAAGCTCGACCCGTACCTCAACGTGGACCCGGGCACGATGAACCCCTTCCAGCACGGTGAGGTGTTCGTCACGGACGACGGCGCCGAGACGGACCTGGACATCGGTCACTACGAGCGCTTCCTGGACGTGAACCTCGCCGGCTCGGCCAACGTCACCACCGGCCAGGTCTACTCCTCGGTGATCGCCAAGGAGCGCCGCGGCGAGTACCTCGGCGACACCGTGCAGGTCATCCCGCACATCACCAACGAGATCAAGTCCCGCATCCGGCGCATGGCGACCGAGGACGTGGACGTGGTCATCACCGAGGTCGGCGGGACCGTGGGCGACATCGAGTCGCTGCCCTTCCTGGAGTCCGTCCGCCAGGTCCGCCACGAGGTCGGCCGCGACAACGTCTTCGTGATGCACATCTCGCTGCTGCCGTACATCGGCCCCTCCGGCGAGCTGAAGACCAAGCCGACGCAGCACTCGGTGGCGGCGCTGCGCAGCATCGGTATCCAGCCCGACGCGATCGTGCTGCGCGCCGACCGCGACGTGCCGACGTCCATCAAGCGCAAGATCTCGCTGATGTGCGACGTGGACGAGGAGGCGGTGGTCGCCGCCATCGACGCCCCGTCGATCTACGACATCCCCAAGGTGCTGCACACCGAGGGCCTGGACGCCTACGTCGTCCGCAGGCTGAACCTGCCGTTCCGCGATGTGGACTGGACGCAGTGGGACGACCTGCTCAAGCGGGTCCACGAGCCCGAGCACGACCTGACGGTCGCGCTGGTCGGCAAGTACATCGACCTGCCCGACGCGTACCTGTCGGTGACCGAGGCGCTGCGCGCCGGCGGCTTCGCCAACAACGCCAAGGTCAACATCAAGTGGGTCACCTCCGACGACTGCAAGACCCCGGCGGGCGCCGCGCGCCGGCTCGGTGACGTCGACGCGATCTGCGTGCCCGGCGGCTTCGGCGACCGCGGCGTGGAGGGCAAGGTCTCGGCGATCACCTACGCCCGGGAGAACGGCATCCCGCTGCTGGGCCTGTGCCTGGGCCTGCAGTGCGTGGTCATCGAGGCGGCCCGCAGCCTCGCCGGCATCAAGGACGCCAACTCCACCGAGTTCGACCCGGCCACCGCCCACCCGGTGATCTCCACCATGGCCGAGCAGCTCGACATCGTGGCCGGCCAGGGCGACCTGGGCGGCACCATGCGGCTCGGTCTGTACCCGGCCAAGCTCGCCGAGGGTTCCATCGTCCGCGAGGTGTACGGCGGCGAGCCCTACGTCGAGGAGCGCCACCGCCACCGCTACGAGGTCAACAACGCCTACCGGGGCGAGCTGGAGAAGAAGGCCGGTCTGCAGTTCTCCGGCACCTCGCCGGACAACAAGCTGGTCGAGTACGTCGAGTACCCGCGCGAGGTGCACCCGTACCTCGTCGCCACCCAGGCGCACCCCGAACTGAAGTCCCGGCCGACCCGCCCGCACCCCCTGTTCGCGGGCCTGATCGCGGCCGCCGTCAAGCGCCGCCAGGGCTGATCGGTACGGTGGACGTGGCGGGCCGGCAGCCCGGCCCGCCACGGCACCGCGTACGGAGGGCACAGCATGCTGCAGGACACCCCTGAGGAGTGGCGGACCACGGCCACCGCCACCCCCTTCACCGGGAAGAAGACCGGTGTCCGGACCGACGAGGTCGTCATGCCCGACGGCGGCGTCGCGCAGCGCGACTACCAGGTCCACCCGGGCTCGGTCGCCGTGCTGGCCCTGGACGACGAGGGCCGGGTGCTGGTCCTCAAGCAGTACCGGCACCCCGTACGGATGAAACTGTGGGAGCTCCCCGCCGGACTGCTCGACATCCCCGGCGAGAACCCGCTGCACGCGGCCCAGCGCGAGCTGTACGAGGAGGCGCACGCCAAGGCCGAGGACTGGCGGGTCCTGGTCGACCTCTACCCCTCGGCCGGCGGCTCCGACGAGGCGGTGCGGGTCTTCCTGGCCCGCGGCCTGTCCGAGGTGGAGGGCGAGCGCTACGCGGTGTCGGAGGAAGAGGCCGACATGGAGCAGGCCCGGGTCCCGCTGGCCGACCTCGTGCAGGGCGCCCTCGCGGGCCGTCTGCACAACAACTGCCTGGTGACGGGCGTGCTGGCGGTGCAGGCCGTGCTCGCAGGGGACGGTCTGGACGCGCTGCGGCCGGCGGAGGCGCCGTGGCCGGCGCGCCCGTACGCCGCCTGAAGCACCTCGGTCGGGCGCCGGACGGACCCGTAGCCGCCGGATCCCGGTAGGACCATCGGATCGTCCGGGTGGGTGATCATTGGTGCTCCCGGCCGCGTCGCGTCAGGGGGGCGGACCCGCCCCGTGAACTAGGCTCGTCCCGTT
Organism: Streptomyces sp. NPDC088732; assembly: GCF_044751205.1. NCBI lineage: Bacteria > Bacillati > Actinomycetota > Actinomycetes > Kitasatosporales > Streptomycetaceae > Streptomyces > Streptomyces sp. NPDC088732. Next base: position 270,742 of record NZ_JBIVLI010000011.1, on the reverse strand, counting down.
CTCATTCAGAACGGGAGTGGGCCCGTGGCGGATCACGTGCTGGACGCCGACGCATCGGTGGCGGCCTCGGACGACGGCCTCCGGGAGCCGTCGGTGCAGACCCCCGCCCCCGGCACGCTCCCGCCCGACGTGCCCCATTTCGTCGGCCGCCGCCGTGAGCTCGAGGAGCTGCGGGCCGACATCGACCGGCCGGGCCTGGCGACACTGCGCGGCCGCAGCCCCGACGGGAGCCGCGTGCTGCTGGTCGCGGGCCGGCCCGGCTCCGGCCGCACCTCGCTGGCGCTCCGTCTCGCCCACGACGTCGCCGCGCGCTACCCCGACGGGCAGTTCTTCGTGCGCCTCAGCGACAACGAGGGCGAACCCGTGCCGTCCGACCAGTCCGCGCGGGCCCTGCTGCGGGCGCTGCGGGCCGACGCGGAGCCGGGGGCGGAGGGCGCGGAGCTGTCTGCGGCGCTGCGCACCGCGCTTGCCGGACGCCGGGCGGTGCTCGTGCTGGACGACGTGGCCGACCCCCGGCAACTGCTCGACCTGCTCCCCAAGGGCTCCGGCAGTCTGTTCGTGGCCACCGCGGAGGGGCCGCTGCCCGGCGTGCCCGACGTACGGCCGTGCACCCTGGGCGGCCTCGACCCGGTCGCCTGCGTGGACCTGCTCGCCCAGGCCGTCGGGCGGGTCCGGATCACCAACGACCCCAAGGCCGCCGAGGCGCTGGCCCACGAGTGCGGCGGTCATCCCGCGGCCCTCCGCCTGATCGGGGCGTGGCTGGCGACCCAGCCGCGCACTTCCGTCGCCGACGCGACCCGCCGCCTGCACGACATCCGGATCGACGCCCCGGCACCCGCCCCGGGCTCGGCCCGCGACTCCGTGCCGGGCGCCCCGACCTCCGGGGACGGGGTACTGCGCGAGGACGTCGGCCGCCGCGGTGCCGCGGACGCCCTGCCGGTCGACGAGCGGGCCCGGGTGGTGGCCCGCAGCGCACCCGCCCCCGCGAAGGCCGCCGCGCCCGCTGCGGCGCCGGCGGCCGCCGCCGGGCCGCGTGCCACCGCCCCGCCGGAGCTGCTGCGCGCCTTCCGCTTCGTGTACGGGGCCCTCGCCCCCGTCGTGGCCCGGATGCTGCGGCTGCTGGCGCTGGCCCCGGCGGGCCTGGCGGACGCCCAGACCGCCTCGGCGCTCGCGGGCTGCTCGGTGGGTGAGGCCGAGGCGACGCTGGAGAACCTGGCCGGCTGCGGGCTGCTGCACACGGAGCAGCCCACGGGCGCCGACGCGCCGCTGCCCCGGCAGTACCGCGTGCCGGGCTGGATTACCCCGTCGCTGCGCGAGCTGCTGCGCGACACCGACCGGCCCGCCGAGACGCAGCTCGCCCGCGCCCGGATGCTGGAGCGCACCGTACGGCTGCTGCACGCCTGCCGGCTGGGCCTGGAGGAGGCGGGTGCGGAGCCGGACGGGCTGCCCAAGTCGCTGCGCTTCGCGGACCGCGCGGCCGCGGCGGCGTGGCTGCGCGACCGGCTGCCGGTGCTGCTGGCCGCCGCCCGGCTGGCCGTCGCCGACGGCGAACTGGACACCCTGGCCCGGCGGCTGATGGCCGCGCTCGTGCGGGCGCTGGCCGCCGACCCGGGCGGCGGAGAGAACGCGGCGGAGCGCTACCAGTTGCACCACCTCGTCCTGGACGTGGCCCAGCGGCGCGGACTGCACCGCGAGAAGGCCGCGGCCCTGCTCAACATCGGCGACCTCGACGTGGAGGGCGCGCGCCCGCTCGACGCCCTCGACCGCTACCGGGCCGCGCTCGTCGCCGCCCGTGAGGGGTTCGACGGGGACGCCGAGGGCCGCGCCCTGGAGGCGATCGCCGGTACCTACCTGGAGCTGGACGACCCGCAGCGCGCGTCCGACTGGTACGGCAGGGCGCTCGCGCTGCGCCAGGCGCGCGGCGAGCTGGTCCACGCGGCCAGGCTGCACGGCCGGCTCGGCGCGCTGCAGACGTACGCCGGACGGTACGGGCCCGCGCTGCGCGAGTGGCGGGCGGCGGTGACCGCGTACCGGCGGCTGAAGGACCTGCCGTCCCAGGCCCGCGCGCTGACCGAGGTGGCCCGGGTGCAGGAGTACGCGGGCCATCCCGAGGACGCGCTGCGGACCTGCCGCGACGCCCTGTACTGGGCCCGGCAGGCGGGGGAGCGGCGGCTGGAGGGCGCGGTGCTGCTGCGGATGGCCGACACCCTGGACCGGCTGGGCGATCCGGCGGGCGCGCGGTTGCAGCGGGCGGCCGCCCGGCGGCTGCTCCCGGCCTCCGAGATCCCCCAGACGGCGGGCGCCGAGGAGGGCTGACGCCCCAAGGGGCACAGACTGACCGGCCGCTACCTACGAAACTGCCAATGCCTTCCAGGAAAGTAGTCACTTTGTAAGGCTGGACAGCGAGTCTTCCTTCACTACACTTGGTCACACCGCGAACATCGCGGTCAGGTCCGACGTACCCTGACATCGACTGACATCAGCGGGTACCGGCTGGTATCCACCGGTGTGCCGGGTGTCGGAGACCTGAGCACTGGCAAACCCGACGCTCCCCACACAAGGACCGTGATCGACGTGAAGGTCGGCATCCCCCGCGAGGTCAAGAACAACGAGTTCCGCGTGGCCATCACCCCCGCCGGCGTGCACGAGCTCGTCCGAGGCGGCCACCAGGTCTTCGTCGAGCAGGACGCCGGCCTCGGCTCCTCCATCCCGAACGAGGAGTACGTGGCCGCCGGGGCCGCGATCCTCCCCACCGCCGACGAGGTGTGGGCGACCGCCGACCTGCTGCTGAAGGTCAAGGAGCCGATCGCCGAGGAGTACCACCGGCTCCGCAAGGACCAGACGCTCTTCACCTACCTGCACCTGGCCGCCTCCCGCGAGTGCACCGACGCGCTCCTGGAGTCCGGCACCACCGCGATCGCGTACGAGACGGTCGAACTGGCCAGCCGCCAGCTGCCGCTGCTCGCCCCGATGTCCGAGGTGGCCGGCCGGCTCGCCCCGCAGGTCGGCGCCTACCACCTGATGCGCTCGGCCGGCGGCCGCGGTGTGCTCCCCGGCGGCGTGCCGGGCGTGGCCCCGGCGAAGGCCGTCGTCATCGGCGGCGGCGTCTCCGGCTGGAACGCCGCGCAGATCGCCATCGGCATGGGCTTCCACGTCACGCTGCTCGACCGCGACATCAACAAGCTGCGCGAGGCGGACAAGGTGTTCGGCACCAAGGTGCAGACCATCGTCTCCAACGCCTTCGAGCTGGAGAAGGCGGTCCTGGACGCGGACCTGGTCATCGGCGCCGTCCTCATCCCGGGCGCCAAGGCCCCCAAGCTGGTCACCAACGAGCTGGTCTCCCGCATGAAGCCGGGCTCCGTGCTCGTCGACATCGCCATCGACCAGGGCGGCTGCTTCGAGGACTCGCGTCCCACCACGCACGCCGAGCCGACCTTCACGGTGCACAACTCGGTCTTCTACTGCGTCGCCAACATGCCGGGCGCCGTCCCCAACACCTCGACGTACGCGCTCACCAACGCCACGCTGCCGTACATCCTGGAACTGGCCAACCGCGGCTGGCGCGAGGCGCTGCGCCGGGACGCCGCGCTCGCCAAGGGCCTCAACACCCATGAGGGCCAGGTCGTTTACGGTCCTGTCGCCGAGGCGCACGGCATGGACTCGGTGGACCTGGCGTCGCTGCTCGCGTGATCGTCGGCTGAGTCGACTGATCGACTTTTTGGTCCGGCGTCAACGCGCCGCCCCTCCGGTACCCACGGCCGGGCCTTGCCAGTTCAAGGCCCGGCCGTTCGCGTGGAACCATACCGTTTTGCCGATTCGTCCCTCGGCGAAACATCGGCGGCGACCCCGTTACGCCCTTGACAGCGGCGCGTTCGGTTGCCGACACATCGTGCCGTGTCCGGTGGATTGTGTTGCTGTGAACCACCGACACGCCATAGAGTCGCCAACCGTCGGCATGCTGCAACGCTGACCTATTGAGAAGTTTCCTGGTCACCAAGGAGGTAAGACGACTTGTGAATGAGTCGACATTTGCTCCCGGGGGTGGTCAGCCAGGAATGACCGTTCAGGCCGAGGGTTCCGCGAGGCTGGAGGCGGTGGGCTCCGTGGCCGTCCGCACCTTCGAGGCGCGCCGGCCCGGGCAAGGCAACCAAGGCAACGAGGCACGCACCCCGATTCCCATGGCGCACTACGAAGAAGAGCTGCAGGACGGTCAGTTCTACGACCCCGACGCCGAGTACGAGCCCGATCCGGAGTACGCGGCCACCCTCGCGCCCGACGCGGCCCGTCAGCGGCGTGAACGCGTCGGCCCCACCGGCCGCCCGCTGCCGTACTTCCCGATCCCCGGCCCGCTGACCGACCACGGCCCGGCGAAGATCATCGCCATGTGCAACCAGAAGGGCGGCGTCGGCAAGACGACGTCGACCATCAACCTCGGTGCCGCACTGGCCGAATACGGCCGCCGTGTGCTGCTGGTCGACTTCGACCCGCAGGGCGCGCTCTCCGTCGGTCTCGGCGTCAACCCGATGGAACTGGACGTCACGGTCTACAACCTGCTGATGGAACGCGGGCTCTCGGCCGACGAGGTGCTGCTGAAGACCGCCGTGCCCGGCATGGACCTGCTGCCCAGCAACATCGACCTGTCCGCCGCCGAAGTGCAGTTGGTCAGCGAAGTGGCCCGCGAGTCCTCGCTGCAGCGCGCGCTCAAGCCGCTGCTGCCCGACTACGACTACGTCATCATCGACTGCCAGCCCTCGCTGGGCCTGCTGACCGTCAACGCGCTCACCGCGGCGCACCAGGTGATCGTGCCCCTGGAGTGCGAGTTCTTCGCACTGCGCGGCGTCGCGCTGCTGACCGAGACCATCGAGAAGGTCAGGGAGCGGCTCAACCCCGAGCTGGAACTGGACGGCATCCTCGCCACGATGTACGACTCGCGGACCGTGCACAGCCGCGAGGTCCTGGCGCGCGTCGTCGAGGCATTCGACGACCACGTCTACCACACCGTCATCGGGCGGACCGTGCGCTTCCCGGAGACCACGGTGGCCGGAGAGCCGATCACCACCTACGCGTCCAACTCGGTGGGCGCGGCCGCCTATCGCCAGCTCGCCAGGGAGGTGCTCGCCCGGTGTCACGCCGAGTGAGTCTCCCGGGGGCCGACGAACTGTTCCGGACCACCGGGGGGCGGGGGCTCCAGCCCTCGACTCCGCGGCAGCACGCCAACGGTGAGACTCCCGGTGACAGCGCGGACCGCCCCCTGAGGCCCGTCCCGGCCCCCGCGGGCCCGTCCGCCGCCGAGGAACCTGAGGCGGCGGAGGAGGCACCGGTACAGGAGTCCGCGGCCCCCGCCGAGGCCGCCGAGCACACCGGCCGGGACGGCGAACCCGCCCCGGCCGCGCGTCCCGTGCCGGAACAGGCCTCCCCGGCCGTCCAGCCGGGCCGCCGCACCCTCCAGCCGCCCGCCGGGCCACCCGGGCCGGCGTCCCCCTCCGCGGCCGCCCCGCAGCCCGTGCAGCCGGCCCAGCAGCAGCGCCGCAAGTCCGGGCGCGCACCGCGCCGGCCCAGCGGCCGCGAGCGCCACGACGAGAAGATCACGGTCTATGTCTCCGCCGAGGAGCTGATGGACCTCGAGCACGCCCGCCTCGTCCTGCGCGGCGAGCACGGCCTCGCCGTGGACCGGGGCCGCATCGTCCGCGAGGCCGTCGCCGTCGTCCTGGCCGACCTGGAGTCCCGCGGCGACGCGAGCATCCTCGTCCGCCGCCTCCGAGGCCGCTGACGCCTCCGGCGCGATACGGTGCCGTCCTCCGCACGGCTCCGCAGCACGACCTGGACCTGAATGCCCTCCGACGACTCCGCCAGCTCCTCCCGCTCCCGCCGCCTCCTGGGCCGCGGTCCCGGCACGGCTCCGCCGCCCCCGGACGCGGAGCCGCCGGCGCCCGTGGCCCCGGCGGCCCCCGGCGCCGCCGACGCGGACGGCCCGGCCCCCCTCGCGCCGGCCGCCGAGCCTCCCGCGGAGCCGTCCCTCGTCCTCCCGGCCCCCGCCGAGGCCCCTGAGGCCGTCCCTGAGGCCCCCGCCGCCGTCCCCGCGCCCGTCGCGCCCGCCGCCGTCCCGGAAGCCCTCCACGAGGCTCCGGACGCCCCCGAGGGCGCGCCCGCGGCCGCGGGGGAGGGGGACGGGAAGTTCACCGTGCGGCTGGCGAACTTCGAGGGCCCCTTCGACCTGCTGCTCCAGCTGATCTCGAAGCACAAGCTGGACGTGACCGAGGTCGCGCTGTCGAAGGTCACGGACGAGTTCATGGCGCACATCCGCGCCATGGGGCCGGACTGGGACCTGGACCAGACCACGGAGTTCCTGGTGGTCGCCGCGACGCTGCTGGACCTCAAGGCGGCGCGATTGCTGCCCGCCGCGGAGGTCGAGGACGAGGAGGACCTGGCGCTGCTGGAGGCGCGGGACCTGCTGTTCGCGCGGCTGCTCCAGTACCGCGCGTACAAGCAGATCGCCGCGATCTTCGCGGACCGCCTGGAGGCGGAGGCGCTGTACTACCCCCGGACCGTGGGACTGGAGCCGCACCACGCGGAACTGCTCCCCGAGGTGGTGCTGAGCATCGGCCCGGAGCGCTTCGCGCAGCTCGCCGTCAAGGCGATGCAGCCCAAGCCGAAGCCGCAGGTGTACGTGGACCACATCCACGCGCCGCTGGTGAGCGTCCGGGAGCAGGCCGAGCACGTGATCGCCGTGCTGCGCGAACGCGGGGAGGCCAGTTTCCGCGAGCTGACCTTCGACGCGCCGGACACGCTGACGGTCGTCGCCCGCTTCCTGGCGCTGCTGGAGCTGTACCGCGAGAAGGCGGTCGCACTGGACCAGGAAGAGGCCCTGGGGGAACTCCAGGTCCGCTGGACGGGCGGCGAGAGCGCGCCGGAGCAGCCGCTCGTCACCGACGAATTCGACCAGGACCCCGCGGCGAGGAAGGACGGGAAGGATGACTGACGGATCCGCGGAGGGGACCGCCCCCGGGGAGCGCGCCGGGGAGCCGCCCGCCGCGCTGCTCACGACGGCCGACCTGGAGCTGCGCCCCGCGCTGGAGGCGGTCCTGATGGTCGTGGACGAGCCGGCGACCGAGGAGGCCCTGGCCAAGGTGCTGGACCGCCCGCGCCGCGAGGTCGCCGCCGCGCTGCGCGAGCTGGCCGGGGAGTACACCGCCCAGAACCGCGGCTTCGACCTGCGGCTCGTCGCCGGCGGCTGGCGTTTCTACACCCGGCCCGCCTTCGCGCCGGCCGTGGAGAAGTTCGTCCTGGACGGCCAGCAGGCCCGGCTGACGCAGGCCGCGCTGGAGACCCTGGCGGTCGTCGCCTACCGCCAGCCGGTGTCCCGTTCGCGGGTCTCGGCGGTGCGCGGCGTCAACTGCGACGGTGTGATGCGCACCCTGCTGCAGCGGGGTCTGGTCGAAGAGTGTGGGACGGAACCCGAGACAGGTGCGATCCTGTACAGGACGACGAACTACTTCCTGGAGCGAATGGGCCTGCGCGGCCTGGACGAGTTGCCCGAGCTCGCGCCCTTCCTCCCGGAGGCGGACGCCGTCGAGGCGGACTCCCTGGAGGGCGTCCCCTCATTCGACCCGGACTCGACGACGGAAACTTGATGCGAAGCAGTAGCGGCAGCGGCAGGAACAGCGGTGGCAACCGGAACGACCGGGGCGCCGGTGGTGGTACGCCCGGGTCGAGGTCCGGCGGTGAGCGCGACGACCAGCAGAAGCGCCCGCGCCGGCCCCGTCCCGAGGAGCGCCGCTACGACGTCGGCGGCGGTGCCCCCGGCGAGCCCGGGAAGGGCAGGGGCGGCGCCGGCCGGCCCGGCGGCGCCTCCGGCAAGCCGCGCAAGTCCGTCCCGGCGCGTCCGCGGGAGCTGGACGCGCAGATCGAGGAGCGCAACCGGGCGCGGCACGACAAGCCCAAGCTGAACCTGCCCAAGACCTTCCCCGGCGCCGAGCAGGAGGGCGAGCGGCTGCAGAAGGTGCTGGCCCGGGCGGGCATGGGTTCGCGCCGTGCGTGCGAGGAGCTGATCGAGCAGCGCCGGGTCGAGGTCAACGGCACGATCGTCACCGAGCAGGGCCTGCGCGTCGACCCGGACCGGGACGAGGTGCGCGTCGACGGGCTGACCGTGGCCACGCAGTCGTACCTGTTCTTCGCCCTGAACAAGCCGGCCGGCGTCGTCTCCACGATGGAGGACCCCGACGGCCGCCAGTGCCTCGGCGACTACGTCACCAACCGGGAGACCCGGCTCTTCCACGTCGGACGGCTGGACACCGAGACCGAGGGCATCATCCTGCTCACCAACCACGGCGAGTTGGCCCACCGCCTCACCCACCCCCGCTACGGCGTGCAGAAGACCTACCTCGCCGCGATCAACGGGGTGCTGCCGCGCGACATCGGCAAGCAGCTGAAGAGCGGCATCGAGCTGGAGGACGGCTGGGCGCGCGCCGACAACTTCCGGGTCGTCCAGCAGACCGGCAAGAACTACCTCGTCGAGGTGACCCTGCACGAGGGCCGCAAGCACATTGTGCGCCGCATGCTGGCCGAGGCCGGCTTCCCGGTGGACAAGCTGGTGCGCACCAGCTTCGGCCCGATCGCGCTCGGCGACCAGAAGTCCGGCTGGCTGCGGCGGCTGACCAACACCGAGGTCGGCATGCTCATGCGCGAGGTCGACCTCTGATCCCGGAGCCCGGCCGCGGGTGCGCGGGAGACCGGCAGATCTTCTGATCGACTTCTCATCCCATAAAGACTTTCCCGCAGGCCCCACCTGCGGGAAGGATGGGGCGATGACCATCCACGCCGAGCGGCTGCGCGAAGCCGGGCTCCCCGAACTCACCCCGGTACTCGCCCGGCAGGGGCACCGGCTGCTGTTCGCCACCGTCTCGGGGGCGCACCTGTACGGCTTCCCCTCCGACGACTCGGACGTGGACGTGCGCGGCGTCCACCTCCTGCCGCTGCCCGAACTCATAGGGCTGCGGGAGGGGGAGGAGACCCAGACCCGGATGTGGGAGCAGGACGGTCTCGAACTCGACCTGGTCACCCACGACCTGCTGAAGTTCGCGCGCCTGATGCTGCGCCGCAACGGCTATGTGCTGGAGCAGCTGCTGTCCCCGCTGGTGGTGCACACCAGCGGGGTCCACGCCCAGCTGGTCGACCTCGCGCCCGGCGTCGTCACGCACCGGCACGCGCACCACTACCGCGGCTTCGGCCGCACCCAGTGGGAGCTGTACGAGAAGACCGGCGAACTCAAGCCGCTGCTCTACACGTTCCGCGTCCTGCTGACCGGCATCCACCTCATGCGCACCGGCACCGTCGAGGCCCATCTGCCGACCCTGCTGGAGCTCCAGGCCGCACCGGGATACGTCCGCGACCTCATCCGGGACAAGGCGCACGCCGAGCACGGCCTGGCCATGGACCTCGACCCGCGCCGCGCGCGCGCCGACGTCGAGGCGCTCCAGGCGGCCCTGGACGAGGCCGAGCAGGCCTCCCGGCTGCCCGCGGAGCCGACCGCGTACGACGCGCTGCACGACCTGGTGGTCCGCACCCGGCTGGCGGCGGCGTGAGGCGGCCGGCCGCCGGCGCGATGGCCGGTCTCGCCATCGGCGACGCGCTCGGCTTCCCGACCGAGTTCAATGACGTCCCCTCGATCCTCGCCAAGTGCGGCCCGTGGCGTGCCATGGAGCTGCCCCGCCCGGCCTTCGTCACCGACGACACGCAGATGACGCTCGCCTTCGGGCGCGGCCTGCGCACCGCCGTGGACCGCGGCCCGCTCACACCGTCCCGGCTCGCGCGGCCGGTGCGGGAGGAGTACGTCGACTGGTACCACTCGCCCGACAACAACCGCGCCCCCGGCCGCACCTGCCTGATCGCCTGCGAGAAGCTGAACCACCCGGACCTGCGCTGGCAGGAGGCCAGCCAGACCGGCTCCAAGGGCTGCGGGGCCAACATGCGCGTCGCCCCCGCGGGCCTCGTCCCCGGGCTGAGGCCCGGCGACCGGGCCGGCGTCGCGCAGTTGCAGGCCGCGCTGACCCACGGACACCCCACGGCCCTGGCGGCGAGCGACCTGACCGCGTACGCCGTGCACGTCCTCGCGCAGGGCGCGGCGCCCGCCGAACTGCCCGCTCGCTTGCGGGCGTACGCGCACGAGAACCGCGGGACCTACCACGAGTGGTGGCTCGGCGACCTGTGGCGGTTCGCGCACGACCACAGCCCCGACGACTTCGTCCGCCGCGGCTGGGACGAGTGTCTGGGAGTCCTGGACCGCCTGGACGCGGCGCTCGCCGCGCCCGACCCGGAGGCGGACCCGTGCCTGGCCACCGGGGCGGGCTGGATCGCCGAGGAGGCGCTGGCGACCGGGCTGCTGTGCTTCCTGCTCTTCCCGGACGAGCCGCTGACGGCGGTGCGCCGGGCCGCGTGCACCTCCGGGGACTCCGACTCGATCGCCTGCCTCACGGGGGCGTTCGCGGGCGCCCACCTCGGCCTGGCGGCGTGGCCCGGGGAGTGGGTGGCGCGGATCGAGTACCGCGAGGAGCTACTGGCCCTCGGCGACCTCTGGGACGGCGGCTGACGCCCGGCGGACGCGCACGAGGAAGTCCTCGACGCGCGCGCGGTCGGGTTCGGCCGGGAGCGGGGAGCGCGCCGCGGCGGCCGCCGCCTCCTCGTGGAGCCGGTTCATCCAGGCCTCGGCCTCCGGCCAGGGGACCTCGCCGCGCTTGACGTCCAGCAGGCGGTCCCGCAAGTCACCGACGTCGACGCGCAGTTCACCGGTGCGCAGCAGGTCGCGCGCGGAGACCAGCAGGCGCAGCAGATGCATCACGTGCTTCCAGCGCGGAGCGCCGTGGTTGCGCAGATCCCCTTCGAGCTTCGCGCGCTGGCCCATGGCATAGCGGGTGAAGGTCTCGTGGACCTGCCGGGAGAGGAAGGCGCCGCGCAGCTCCAGCAGTTCCCGGCCGGTCGCGTCGGCGTGCTCGACGAGCGGGGAGTGCAGGCACTCCAGGATGTTGGGGTTGGCGCGCAGGGCCAGTTCGCAGAAGCGCTCCAGCTCCCAGGAGAACTGCTCCGGCGCGGGGCCGTCCACGTGCGTCGGGGGCTTGGCGAAGCGCCAGAACAGCGCGGTGGGCGCGACGAAGACCCCTCGGCGGTCGGTGTCGCTGCCGTCGGTGGCGAGGCCGAAGGCCCGCGAGCCCATGACGCAGGCGTAGACGGTGTGGTGGCGTACGAGGTCGTGGTCGCGCATGGGGCGCGATCGTACGCGTCAGGCGAGCCGGACCTCACCGGATTTCACGGTGACCGGCCGCGGGTCGAGCGGCCGGGGTGCGGGCCCGGCGGCCACCGACGCGTCGGCGACCTTGAACTTGCTGCCGTGGCAGGGGCAGTTGATCGTGCCGCCCGAGACGTCCTTCACCACGCAGCCCTGGTGCGTGCAGACGGCGGAGAACGCCCTGAACTCGCCGGCGGCCGGCTGCGTCACCACGATCCTCCGGTCGGCGAGGACCGTGCCGCCGCCGACCGGAACCGCGTCGGCCCGCACCAGGACCTCGCCCGCGCCCGCGCCCGCGGCCGGCGGCGACCCGGCGGCACCGGCCGGCGGGTTCTCGTCGCCGTACTTGGCGCACCCCGCGAGCGCCGCCAGGGACAGCAGCAGCGCACGCCGCCTCATGTCGTGATCCCGTTGGTGCGGAAGAACCACAGGGCAGAGGTCAGCCAGAGCACGGTCAGCACGGTGAAGACCAGCCCGCCGACGACCGGGAGCAGCCACCCCGGCAGCCGTTCGGCGCGCAGCAGCAGCATCTTGGCGCTGAAGGCGCCGAAGAAGAAGCAGCCCAGCAGCGAGTGCCACAGCACCCGGGGGCTGTAGGTCTGGTAGCCCAGCGCGTACAGGCAGTGCACCGCGACCGGCACCGACAGCAGGAAGGCGATCCGCCCCGACCAGCGGTGCAGCGCCCCGGTCCAGGACGGCGCGCGCAGCCCCGGCACCTTGCCGTACATCGCCAGTGCGGAGACCAGCTGGACGAGGGCGAAGGCGAAGGCCGAGGTGGCGAGCCACGACTTGACCGCGCCCGTGCCGGAGAAGCCCGCGAGGTTGAAGGCGGTGCCCGCGGGGTCGTGCAGCCTGCCGTACGCGCCCAGCCCGACCCCCACCGCGGCGGCGGTGAGGGCGGGCACGAGGTACACGGCGGCGGCGCGCAGACCGCCGCCGCGCGGCGGCGGCACCGGGAAGGACGTGGTGGCGGCGTTCGGGTCCACGCTCATGGGGCGCTCCTGCTCCTGCCTGCGGGACGAACACGTGGGGACGGACGGCACGTGGGGACGGTCGGACGGTCAGGGGATGGGCAGTGCGGTGAGCCGTTCGCCGTCGACGGTCACCGCGCCGGACCCGGTGTCGATCGGAGGCGCGGCGGACGGCTCGCCGTCGCGCGAGACGATCCCGACCTGCGCGCCCCCCTGGAGCACGATCCAGCCGCCGACGACCCTGGCGCCGCGCACCGAGGCCGTCGTCCGGTACAGGCCGGACGGCTTGACCGCCTTGCGCGCCTGGAAGGGCTGCCGCAGGCCGGTCAGCTCGACGTCGCCGCTGATGGTGGTGGAGCGCAGGGTGGCCTCCAGACGGGCGCCGTGGTCGCCGGTGAGCCGCAGGGTGCCGTCGTCCCGGACGTCGCCGCGCAGCCACGCCTCCTTGGTGCGGCCGTCGCAGACGTAGGCGATCGCCTTGCCCTTGCGCAGGGCGACGGCGACGCTCGCCGCGCCGTCGGCGGTGCGGCCGGCGTAGTCGGCGTCGGGCGGGGCGCCGCGGGTCGAGGGGGCCTGCGAGGGCGGCGCCGTCGGGGGCGACGACGGCGAGGGCGCGGAAGACGCCGAAGACGCCGAGGAGGGGGCGGGTGCCGAGGAGGGGGCGGGTGCCGAGGAGGCCACGTCCCCCGTGGTGGCGTTGAGCGACAGCATGATCAGCGCCAGGGCCAGCCCGGCGAGGAGCGTGTAGAGCGGTCCGGAACGCTGCATGTCCGCCTCCCCCGAGGCCGTGCGGCCCGGGCACCATGGAAGCGGAATCCCCGCCCCGCGTCCAGGGCGTATTCGGACATAACGGCGCCTACGACCACACCGCGAGCGCCACCGCCCGGCCGTCACCGTCCCGGCGCACCTCCAGCATCCCGGCCACCGCGCTGCGGTTGATGCGCCCGTACACGTGCGGGAAGCGGGTCTCCGGCGGGACGCCGGGCGGCGGCGCCGGTTCGGCCTCCTCCCACAGCACGCGGGCCTCCAGCGCCCGCTCGTCGATCAGCAGCACCATCAGCGGGCCCGGCGTGCGCCGGTAGAAGGCGTCGGCGACCGCGAGGGTCACGTCCTCGTCGGGCGAGCAGTGGACGAAGCCGTCCTCGGCGAGCGACGAGGGGGCGTACGGCCGGTCCGGGTCGCGCAGCCAGTCGTCCAGGGGAACGAGGTGGTAGATCATGCCCAAGTTGTACCGCGCCCGTCTCGCGGGACGGGCGTGTCCGCCGCGTCCGGGCCGCCGCGACTACGCTGACCAGGTACGTGCGGGGCGAGGACACAGGGAGCAGGGACGTGGCGGTACGAGCGGTCCGCGGAGCCGTGCAGTTGGAGCGGGACGACGCGGAGCACATGCACGGACAGGTGGCGGAACTGCTCACCGCGATCCTGGAACGCAACGCCATCGCGGTGGACGACCTGATCAGTGTCTGGTTCACGGCCACGCCCGATCTGCACAGCGACTTCCCGGCGGTCGCCGCGCGCAAGCTCGGCATCACCGACGTACCGCTGATCTGCTCGCAGGAGCTCGACATCACCGGCGCGATGCCCCGGGTGGTCCGGATCCTCGCGCACGTCGAGAGCGATCTCACCAAGGGCGAGATCTCCCATGTCTACCTCGGCGCCGCCGCCGCCCTGCGCAAGGACATCGCCCAGTGAGGACCGCCCTCGTCATCGGCACCGGCCTCATCGGCACCTCCGCCGCGCTCGCGCTGGCCGCGCGCGGCGTGGAGGTGCACCTGGAGGACCACGACCCGCGTGCCGCCCGTACCGCCGCCGCCCTCGGGGCGGGCACCGACGAGCCGCCCGCCGGCCCGGTCGACCTGGCGATCGTGGCCGTGCCGCCGGCCCATGTGGCCACGACCGTGGCCGAGGCGCAGCGCCGCCGCCTGGCCCGCGGCTACCTGGACGTCGCCAGCGTCAAGGCCGGGCCGCGCCGCGACCTGGAGGCCCTCGGCTGCGACCTGGCCTCGTACATCGGCACCCACCCGATGTCCGGGCGGGAGCGCTCCGGCCCGCTGGCCGCCACCGCGGACCTCTTCGAGGGCCGCCCCTGGGTGCTCACCCCGACCCCGCGGACCGACACCGAGGTCCTGAACCTGGCCCTGGAGCTGGTCGCGCTCTGCCGCGCCGTGCCGGTGGTCATGGACGCCGAGGCGCACGACCGCGCCGTCGCGCTCGTCTCGCACACCCCGCACCTGGTGTCCAACATGGTCGCCGCGCGTCTGCAGAACGCCGAGGACAGCGCGGTGCGGCTGTGCGGCCAGGGCATCCGCGACGTCACCCGCATCGCCGGCTCCGAGCCCGGCATGTGGATCGACATCCTCTCGGCCAACCCGGGGCCGGTCGCCGACGTCCTCGCCGAGATCGCCGCCGACCTGACCGACACCGTGGAGTCGCTGCGGGCGCTGCAGTCCGCCGACGACGCCAAGCGCCGGGCCGGCGCGGGCGGCATCGAGGACCTGCTGCGCCGCGGCAACGCGGGCCAGGCCAAGGTGCCCGGCAAGCACGGCTCCGCGCCCAAGGCCTACGAGGTCGTCGCCGTGCTCATCGGCGACCAGCCGGGCGAGCTGGCCCGTCTCTTCGCCGACGCCGGGCACGCGGGCGTCAACATCGAGGACGTCCGCATCGAGCACTCCACCGGCCAGCAGGCCGGCCTCGTCCAGCTCATGGTCGAGCCCGCTGCCGCGGCCCGGCTGTCCGCCGCCCTGCGCGAGAAGGGGTGGAATCTGCGGGCCTGAGCCCGGGCCCCGCGCGGGTTCCCCATGGCGGGGCGGCAAACGTGGTACGGAGCCGAATGGGTGGCCCGGTAACCTTGTGGGGATGGCGTTCGCCAGCAGCACAAGGCTCCGCGTACAAGGAAGGTCCCCCGACTGTGTCGAATCCGGTGATCGTCGCGATCGACGGCCCCTCGGGCACTGGCAAGTCCAGCACTTCGAAGGCGGTCGCGGCCCGGCTCGGGCTGAGCTACCTCGACACCGGTGCCCAGTACCGGGCGATGACCTGGTGGATGCTGAGCAACGGCGTGGACGTCGGCGACTCCGCCGCGGTGGCCACGGCCGCCGAGAAGCCGGTGATCATCTCCGGTACGGATCCGTCCGGGCCGACGATCACGGTGGACGGCGCGGACGCCTCAGGCCCGATCCGCACCCAGGAGGTCACCGGCGCGGTGAGCGCCGTGAGCGCGGTGCCGGAGGTGCGCACGCGGCTGGTGGAGCTCCAGCGCTCGGCGGCCTCGGGCGCATCGGCCGGCATCGTCGTCGAGGGCCGGGACATCGGCACCACGGTGCTGCCGGACGCCACCCTCAAGGTCTTCCTCACCGCGTCGCCTGAGGCCCGCGCCGCCCGCCGCGGCGGCGAGCTGACGGCCGCCGGCAACGGCGTGGTGGACCTCGCGGCCACCCAGGCCGCCCTCGTCCGCCGGGACGCGGCCGACTCCGGCCGCAAGACCTCCCCGCTGGCGAAGGCGGAGGACGCCGTCGAGGTCGACACCAGCGACCTCACCCTCGACCAGGTGATCGACCGCATCGTCGCCCTGATCGGGGAGAAGCGGGACGCTTCGTGACCGGCGCGTCCAGGGTTCCGGGACCGAAGGGGGTGGCCGTAGGCCGCCGCCTCGGCATCGGGATCATCAACGGCCTGTGGCACCCCCGGGTGCTCGGCGCCTGGCAGGTGCCCGCCTCGGGCCCGGTGATCCTCGCGGTGAACCACGCGCACTACGTGGACGGCCCGGTGCTCATGGGGACCTCCCCGCGCCCGGTGCACTTCCTGATCAAGAAGGAGGCGTTCATCGGTCCGCTGGACCCGTTCCTGCGCGGAATCGGCCAGCTCCCGGTGGACCGGCACAGCACCGACCGCACCGCTGTGACAACCGCTCTGGGCGTGCTGGAGCGCGGCGGGGTGCTCGGCATCTTCCCGGAGGGCACCCGGGGCGAGGGCGACTTCGCGGAGCTGCGCGCGGGCCTGGCCTACTTCGCGGTGCGCTCCGGCGCGCCCATAGTGCCGGTCGCGGTGCTCGGCACGACCCGGCCGGGTCGGCTGATCCGCGGCCTGCCGCCGTTCCGCGGCAAGGTGGACATCGTCTTCGGCGAGCCCTTCGAGGCCGGGGACGGCAGCGGACGCCGCACCCGGACCGCGCTCGACGCGGCCACGGAGCGCATCCAGAAGCACCTGACCGCCCATCTGGACCACGCCCGGCGCAGCACGGGCCGCGTGTCGTAGCGCCGGCCTGATCCACACTGGGGCAGACGGCCCCTGCCGGGCCCCGCACATTTGACGATCGACGGAGAAGCTTTCATGGACATCGAGAACGAGTACGGCGAAGTCGGCGCGCTCGGCGACGCCGAGTACGCCGAGTTCATGGAACTCGCCGCCGAGGAGGGCTTCGACCTCGAGGACGTCGCCGGTGACCTGGCGGCGGCGGGCCACGGCCCGCTGCCGGTGCTCGCCGTCGTCGGCCGGCCGAATGTCGGCAAGTCGACCCTGGTGAACCGGATCATCGGCCGCCGCGAGGCGGTCGTCGAGGACCGGCCCGGCGTCACCCGCGACCGCGTCACCTACGAGGCCACCTGGAACGGGCGCCGTTTCAAGGTCGTCGACACCGGCGGCTGGGAGCAGGACGTGCTCGGCATCGACGCGTCCGTCGCGGCGCAGGCCGAGTTCGCGATCGAGGCCGCCGACGCGGTGGTCTTCGTCGTGGACTCCACGGTCGGCGCCACGGACACCGACGAGGCCGTCGTCAAGCTGCTGCGCCGGGCCGGCAAGCCGGTCGTGCTGTGCGCCAACAAGGTCGACGGCCCCTCCGGCGAGGCGGACGCGGCGCTGCTGTGGAACCTGGGCCTCGGCGAGCCGTTCGCGGTCTCCTCGCTGCACGGCCGCGGCACCGGCGACCTGCTGGACGCCATCCTGGAGGCGCTGCCCGAGGCCCCCATGCAGACCTTCGGCAACACGATCGGCGGCCCGCGCAGGGTCGCGCTGATCGGGCGCCCGAATGTCGGCAAGTCGTCCCTGCTCAACAAGGTGGCGGGCGAGGAGCGTGTCGTCGTCAACGAGATGGCCGGCACCACCCGCGACCCGGTCGACGAGATGATCGAGCTCGGCGGGAAGACCTGGAAGTTCGTGGACACCGCCGGTATCCGCCGCCGGGTCCACCTCCAGGAGGGCGCGGACTACTACGCCTCGCTGCGCACGGCCGCGGCCCTGGAGAAGGCCGAGGTCGCCGTCGTCCTCGTCGACGCGAGCGAGACGCTGGCCGAGCAGGACACCCGGATCATCTCGCTGGCCGTCGAGGCGGGCCGCGCCATCGTCATCGCCTACAACAAGTGGGACATGATGGACGAGGAGCGCCGCTACTACCTGGAGCGCGAGATCGAGAAGGATCTCGTCCAGGTGCAGTGGGCGCCGCGGGTGAACGTCTCCGCCCTGACCGGACGGCACATGGAGAAGCTCGTCCCCGCCATCGAGACCGCCCTCGCCGGCTGGGAGACCCGGGTCCCCACCGGCCGCCTCAACGCCTTCCTGGGCGAGCTGGTCGCCGCCCACCCCCACCCGATCCGGGGCGGCAAGCAGCCGCGCATCCTCTTCGGCACCCAGGCCGGCACCAAGCCGCCGCGGTTCGTGCTCTTCGCCTCCGGCTTCCTGGAGGCGGGCTACCGCCGCTTCGTCGAGCGGCGGCTGCGCGAGGAGTACGGCTTCGAGGGGACGCCGATCCAGGTGTCGGTGCGGGTCCGCGAGAAGCGCGGCCGCAAGAAGTGACGCCCCGCCTCGGGGGCCTGTCTCACAGGCCCCCGAGGCGGTTGTTCGGCAGGCCGGGGGGCAGCGCCGCGGGCTCCGTCAGATGGGTGCGGTGCCGCCCCGCCCGATAGGCGGCGGACGACGGCAGATGCCGCGGGCCGAAGCCGTTGAACTGCAGTTCCTCCTCACCCGTGCGGTCGCCGGGGAGGGTGCGGAACAACCTTCGGTACTCGGAGTAGAGCGCGTCGTAGATCGGCGTGCCCTCGCTCGTGGACGCCTCCTGCGCGGTGCGCATGGGGGGGATCGGGCTGCGGTACGGGGCTCGTGAGGAAGCGTCAAAGGTGTGCACGTCGTGCCAACGACCGGCAAATGTCGCGGGATGCGGTTCGTACGGATGAATTACGCATATGCACCCGCACAGGCCAAAGGCGCGTACGGACTTCCGTACGCGCCTTGACGGGGACCGGTCGGATCAGGTGCCGGAGAGGGGCATCGTTGCCGCGACGAGCACTCCGCGCCCGCACGCCCGTTCCAGTGCCTCGCGCAGCAGGTCCTCGCGGGGCTGCTGGCCGATGGTGCCGTGCGGGGCGGCGTAGACGTACACCTCGTTGGACTTGTTGACGGCCGCGCGCCAGCCCTCGCTCACCGCGAGCGGCTGATGCGCCTGCCACCACGCGCCGGCCGTGCCGGGCTGGAGGATGGCGTGCAGCTGGCCCATGGCGAGCAGCACGGACCATCCGGGCAGCGGGGCGGGAGGCGTGGTGAGGTCGCCGACCGGCACAAAGCCCTGCTCCATCAGAATCGGCAGGAAATCATCGCCGAAGCCGCCGGGGCTGTTCTCGCCCGGCCGGGCGATCGGGCCGGTGGGCTCGATGACCAGGGCCGGGCAGACCTGGTCCTTGATCAGGATCAGGCCGCAGGTGATGCCGAGCACCGCCTGGCGCGGCGCGGCGCCGGCCGGACCGGGCGCCTGGCTGCCGGAGATGCTCTCCACGGCGCCCTGCAGTTGCTCCTCCGAGACCGGCACGACCTGCGAGGGGATGCACGTGGCGTGCGCGAAGGCGAGCACCGCGGTCTCCTCGCCGACGAAGAGCACGGTGCTGGTGCGCTCCGTCGAGGTGTCTCCCGGCGTGCGGCAGGAGGTGCAGTCATACGTGCCCGGCGCGCTGTCGCCGGCCAGCAGGCGAGCCGCCTCCTCATCGCCGATCTCGGCTCGTACCTCGTCGCTGACGTCGAGCATGGGCGGCACGAAAGCCTCCTTGGAATGTACGGCTACAGGCTCCTTTGCCGGGCCCTGCCCGGCACACAGTGACAACGGCCGATCTGTGGCGGGAGTCACGGGTTGGTTCGCTCGCACTGCTCTTGCTGCGTGCACAGGGTGAACGGCCGTGCGGAGCCGGTCACTTCTTGTCCAACGATGGCCCCTCCCGGGCCCGGTGTGCATGTGAAAGACGTCACAGGGCGCATATTCCCTGTGTTGACATGCGCTGATAAAGCCCGATCAATCGGGTGTCCTGAATGCGGCCTTACTCCAGGTAACCGTCAACTGGCCTGCAGGAAAGGGGATTTGTTTGGCGACAGGGGGTTGCGCTGCCTAGATTTGCCCGCCGTGTGCAGAGAGCACCACCCGGGAGAGCTCGTACGGAGGGTGACGGCGGATCAGTGAACCGCCGTTCAGCGAGCGAGGGGGACGGGGCACCGCGTCCAATGCGCGGGGCCGTCGTCCGCCGGGGGCCGCACGGCATGTGCGGCGCCATGGGGGAACCCCGGGTCCGTGGAGAGGGATTCCATGGCCGTAAACGCCAAGTACCGACAGACCGCACTGCTCGCCGGCGCAGCCGCGCTGACCCCGCTGGCCCTGCTGGCCGCCGCGGGGCCCGCCAAGGCGGCCGACAGCGGGGTCTGGGACCGCATCGCACGGTGCGAGAGCGGCGGGAACTGGCACATCAACACCGGCAACGGGTACTACGGAGGACTTCAGTTCTCGGCCGGTACCTGGCGCGCCTACGGCGGCACCGCCTATGCGGCGACCGCGGCAGGAGCGAGCCGGGAGCAGCAGATAGCCGTCGCCACCAAGGTGCAGCGGTCGCAGGGCTGGGGAGCCTGGCCGACCTGCTCCGCACGTGCGGGGGCGTACGGCAGCGCGCCGGGCGGCGGTTCGGCCCCGGCGGCCCGCAAGGCGCCGAAGGCATCCAAGCCGGCCAAGCCGTCCAACGCGGCCAAGGCCCCCGCGGCGTCGGGGCACTCCACCCCGCGGCACAGCGACCGCGGGCACCAGCGGGTCGAGGGGCACGGCAACTACCGTGTCCGGCCCGGTGACACGCTCAGCCGCATCGCGGCCGACCACGGCACCAGCTGGAAGAAGCTGTACGCGGTCAACGCGTCCGTGATCGGCGCCGATCCGAACCTGATCCACCCCGGTCAGCGGCTCTCCGTCTGAGGCCGCGGAACCCGTCCGCACCGCGCCCGCCCGGTCGTGCTCCGACCGGGTGGGCGTCGTGCCCCCCGGGCGCGGCGGACGGCGGCCTCCACCGCGCGGTGCCTAGCGTGCCCCCATGTCCCCCACGTCCCCTCGCCGTCGCGCTGCCGTATTCGTCCTGCTCGCCCTGTGGCCCGCCCTGGTGGCCGGGCGGGCGGTCGCGGACCCGGTCGCGCACGCCCCGGTCTGGCAGGACGTGGCGCAGTGCGAGTCGGGCGGCCGCTGGGACGCCAACAGCGGCAACGGCTTCTACGGCGGCCTGCAGATCTACCAGCCCACCTGGGTCTCGTTCGGCGGACTGGACTTCGCCGACCGGGCCGACCTGGCCACCGCCGACGGGCAGATCACCGTGGCGGAGGCGATCCTGCGCGGCCAGGGCTGGCAGGCCTGGCCGACCTGCTCGCGCAAGCTGGGCCTGTACGGGCGGGCGCACGCCGTCCAGCCCGGCGACACCCTGCAGAGTGTCGCCGAGCGCTTCTCCGTCGCCGGCGGCGCCGCCGAGCTGATCCGGCTCAACGAGGCGACCGTCGCCCCCGAGCCACTGGCCCCGCTCGCCCCGGGGACGCTGATCCGCCTGCCGTAGCCGGGTGCCGGCCGACAAGTGCCTTTCCGGCACGCAAACATGGGGCGAACGATAGATCGCGCTGCGACGGCTGTCGGATTCGTCACGGCTCCGGGGGAAGGATGCGACGACCGGCAACCCGGCCCTCCCGTTCGCGGTCTTCCTGCCCGAGCGGACGGACGGTCCGCGGCAGCCGCGACGACGACGGGGACGCATGCGCATCTCATTCCTGATCCACAACGGGTACGGCATCGGCGGCACGATCCGCACGACCTTCAACCTGTCGGCCGCGCTCGCCGCCGGCGGGCACGACGTGGAGATCGTCTCGGTCTTCCGGCACCGGGAGGAGCCGGCGCTGCGGCTGGACCCCGGCGTGCGGCTGCGCCACCTGGTCGACCTGCGCAGGACGAGCGGGACGTACGACGGCGACCACCCGCTCGCCCAGCGGCCCGCCGTGGTCTTCCCGGCCGCGGACGCCCGCCACGGGCTCTACAGCGCGCTCACCGACGAGCGCATCGCCGCCCACCTCGCGGCGCTCGAGGCGGACGTCGTCATCGGCACCCGGCCCGGACTGAACGTCCATGTCGCACGGCAGGCACCGCGCCGCGCGGTGCGGGTCGCCCAGGAGCACCTGACCCTGGAGACCCACTCGGTACGGCTCCGGCTCGTGCTGCGCCGCCTCTACCCGCGCCTGGACGCCGTGATCACCACCACCGAGTCCGACGCGGACGCCTACCGGCGCAGACTCCGGCTCCCCGGGGTCGTGGTGCGGTCCGTCCCCAACAGCGTGCCCGACCCCGGGATCACCCCCGGCGCCCTGAAGGCGAAATTCGTCGTCGCGGCCGGCCGGCTCGCCGCGGTGAAGCGGTACGAGGACCTCATCCGGGCCTTCGACAAGGTCAGGGCGGAGCGCCCGGACTGGGGCCTGCGCCTGTACGGCACCGGTGACCGCCGCGCGTCGCTCGCCCGGCTCGTCGAGGAGCTGGAACTGGGCGGCACCGTCCGGTTGACGGGACCGGTGTCACCCATGGAGCCCGAGATGGCCAAGGCCTCGATCCTCGCCGTCTCCTCCACGCTGGAGTCCTTCGGCATGACGATCGTCGAGGCCATGCGGGTCGGCCTCCCCGTGGTCAGCACCGACTGCCCGCTCGGCCCCGGGGAGATCGTCGAGCACGGAGTGGACGGACTGCTGGTGCCGCCCCGCGACATCGACGCCATGGCCTCCGCGCTGCTGCGGCTGATCAACGACGAGGAGATGCGCAAGCGCATGGGCCGCGCCGCCCTGCTCAAGGGCGCCCGGTACGACCCGGGTCGGGTCGCCGAGGTGTACATCGGCCTCTTCCAGGAGCTGCTGGACCGCAGGACCGGCGCCGCGGGCCGGGTGCGCGGCGCCGGCCGGCACGCCGGAGCGCTGGCGCTCGGCGCGGCCTACGCGGCCAAGGACGCCGCCAAGCGCGCCGTCCGGCGGGTCAGGCCGCCGGCGAAGCGGGCGACGTAGCCGCCGGTCACCGCGCGTCCGACGGCGCCGTCCGCCGTGCCACGGCCGGGTGGTGGAGATCGAAGGCGGGGGACTCGGAGCGGATCCGCGGGAGCGCCGTGAAGTTGTGCCGAGGCGGCGGGCAGGAGGTCGCCCACTCCAGGGACCGCCCGAAGCCCCACGGGTCGTCCTCCTCGACCTTCGCGCCGTGCCGCGCGGTCCGCCAGACGTTGCAGAGGAACGGCAGCGTCGAGATGCCCAGCAGGAACGCGCCGATCGTCGAGACCGTGTTGAGCACGGTGAAGCCGTCCGCCGCCAGGTAGTCGGCGTACCGCCTCGGCATCCCCGCCACCCCCAGCCAGTGCTGGACCAGGAAGGTGGTGTGGAAGCCCACGAACAGCGTCCAGAAGTGGATCCGCCCCAGCCGCTCGTCGAGCATCTTCCCGGTGAACTTGGGCCACCAGAAGGAGAAGCCGGCGAACATCGCGAACACCACGGTCCCGAAGACCACGTAGTGGAAGTGGGCGACGACGAAGTACGAGTCGCTGACCTGGAAGTCCAGCGGAGGCGAGGCCAGGATCACCCCCGTCAGCCCGCCGAACAGGAAGCTCACGAGGAAGCCCACCGCCCACAGCATCGGCGTCTCGAAGGAGAGCGAGCCGCCGAGCATGGTGCCGATCCAGTTGAAGAACTTCACCCCGGTCGGCACCGCGATCAGGAAGGAGGTGAAGGAGAAGAACGGCAGCAGCACCGCGCCCGTGACGAACATGTGGTGCGCCCACACCACCATCGACAGCCCGGTGATGGCCATCGTGGCGCCGATCAGGGTGGTGTAGCCGAAGACCGGCTTGCGGGAGAAGACCGGCAGGATCTCGGTGATGATGCCGAAGAACGGCAGCGCGATGATGTAGACCTCCGGGTGGCCGAAGAACCAGAACAGGTGCTGCCACAGCAGCGCCCCGCCGTTCGCCGCGTCGAAGACCACCGACCCGAAGTGCCGGTCCGCCTCCAGGACGAGCAGCGAGGCCGCCAGCACGGGGAACGCCATCAGCACCAGGACCGAGGTGAAGAGCACGTTCCAGGTGAAGACCGGCATCCGGAACATCGTCATGCCCGGCGCCCGCATCCCGACGATGGTCGCCACGAAGTTGACGGCGCCCAGGATCGTCCCGAAGCCCGCCACTGCCAGCCCCATGATCCACATGTCGGCGCCGATCCCGGGGGATCGGGTCAGGCTGTTCAGCGGCGCGTAGGCGAACCATCCGAACGACGCGCCGCCGTCCGGCGTGAGCAGGCCGGCCAGCACGATCAGACCGCCGAACAGGAACAGCCAGTACGACAGCATGTTCAGCCGGGGGAAGGCGACATCGGGGGAGCCGATCTGCAGCGGCATGATCTCGTTGGCGAAGCCCGCGAAGGTCGGGGTCGCGAAGAGCAGCAGCATGATCGTGCCGTGCATCGTGAACAACTGGTTGAACTGCTCGTTCGTCATCAGTTGCAGCCCCGGGCGGGCCAGTTCGGCACGCATCAGCAGCGCCATGGCGCCCGCCGCGAGGAAGAAGCAGAACGAGGTGATCAGGTAGAGGTGCCCGATCTTCTTGTGGTCGGTGGTGGTCAGCCAGTCCACCGCCACACGCCCCGGCCGCCGCGGTGTCCGCACCCGCTCGTCGGTGGCCGGCGCCGCGTACGTCCCCATCCGCGCGCTCCCTCGTGATCGGAGTTCCTGCCGGTGTGTGCACCGTAGCCCGGGGCGGGCGCGCGGACGGCGCGCCTCGCCCACCGCGCGCGGCACGGCCGCGGGGGCGCGCGGAGGCGTGCGGAGACGGGCGGGTGCGCGCTTCGGACCGATTCCGGACTGCTCCGGGCCCCATTGAGCACGGCGTCGAACGAAAGTACGATAAAGGTGTCATGCCGTAGCGCAGCGAGGGGGGCACCCCGTGACGCACCCGGACTTCCACCGCGCGCTCGCCTGCGCGCTCGCGGCCGCCCGGCGCGGCTTCCCGGTCATTCCGCTGTCCCGCACCAAACTGCCGGCCGTGCGCTCGCCGCACCGCGGTGAGACCGGCGGCGGGATGTGCCGCGGCCAGTGCGGGCGGTTCGGCCACGGGGTGCACGACGCCTCCACCGACCCCGTGCGGATCGCCGAACTGTTCGCGGCTGCGCCCTGGGCCTCGGGGTACGGGATCGCCTGCGGCCGCCCGCCGCACTATCTGATCGGTCTCGACCTGGACCGCAAGGGCGGCGCCGACGGTCTCGCCGATCTGGTCGACCTTGCGGCGCGTCAGGGCTTCGCGGTGCCGTGGACGCGTACGGTGCTCACCCCGAGCGGGGGACGGCATCTGTGGCTCACCGGCCCGGCCGAGGTCGTCGTCCCGAACTCCGTCAGCCGGCTGGGCCGCGGGATCGATGTACGCGGCAGCGGCGGCTATCTGGTGGGCCCGGGCTCGGTCACCACCGCGGGCCGCTACCGCTGGGACCCGCCGACGGCGTCGATGCCGCCCGCCGCCGTGCCGCGGCGGCTGCTGCGGCTGCTCATGACGCCGTCACCGAAACCGTGGGCGGCGCGCGCGGGGGCCGCCAGGGCCGCCGAGGCCGGCAAGACACAGCGCGCGGGCGGCGGCACGGCGGGCCCGCTGATCCGCTTCGTCCTCGACTCGTTGGAGGGGGAGCGCAACGAGCGGCTGTTCTGGGCCGCCTGCCGGGCCTTCGAGAACGGCCACGGCGAGGACGTGGCCGCCGAGATGGTCGGCGCCGCCGTGCGTACCGGTCTGCCGGAGCGCGAGGCGGCCGCCACAGTGGGCTCGGCGCGCAGACATGTGCTGCGGGGGTCTGGCGGCCGGGGCGTCGCGGGAGCACGCTGACAGCATGACCTCAACCGTATCGAGTGCCGGACGGGTCGCCATCACCGAGGACGCCGCAGGGCTGCTGCGGCGCCTGGCGGAGGAGCACGGCCCGTTGATGTTCCATCAGTCCGGCGGCTGCTGCGACGGCAGTTCGCCGATGTGCTATCCGCAGGGGGAGTTGCTCACCGGGGACTCCGACGTGCACCTGGGCGATCTCGGCGTCCCGGGCATCGACCCGGTGCCGGTGTGGATGTCGCGGGATCAGTTCGCGTACTGGAGCCACACGCATCTGACGATCGATGTGGTTCCGGGACGCGGCAGCGGCTTCTCGCTGGAGGCGCCCACCGGCAACCGGTTTCTCATTCGGTCGCGGTTGCTGACCGACGAAGAGCTGGCGGCTCTGGGGATGTGATGTGAGGGAAGTGTGAGGGCTGTTTCCGGTAATTCCGGGACTCCTGGAGCCGGTTTTATCGGCCCCGGACGGCGTGAATTCGAGGGGTGACGGGAAAGCGGGATGCCGACAGTGTGAACGGTGCACGCCAAACGAGTCTCGGCATTCTGTGACAGAAGTGTGACGACGGCGCGTCGGCGTGTCTTCCGTCACGGCTCGTATGCGCCTACCGTGGCTCATATGGCTGACGACCCGGGCGGCACGCCCCACGCACCGCAACCCCAGGACCCGCCGGACGCCTATGTCGGCCTCGCGGCGGACGAGGCCGAGCGCCGGGCCACGGAGCGTGGCTGGACCACGGTCCGCTCCCTCCCGCCGGGCGCGATCATCACCATGGAGTACCGCGCCGGGCGGCTGAACCTCACCGTCGACGGCGGCCGGGTGACCCGATCCTGGGCCGGCTGACGCGCTCCGCGCCCCCGTACGGCGACGGCCTCGGCACCCCCTCTTCGGGGTGCCGAGGCCGTCGCCGTGAGGCCGGGGAGTGCCGGGTGCGCAGCGGCCCCCGGGTGGTCAGCCGGTGGTGCCGCGGCCGCGGCCCGCGCCGCTCTGCCCGAGCGGGCCCTGCCGGGTGGTGGAGCGTTCGGCGGGCGGCCTGCGGCTGCCCGCCGGGGTGACCGGGCTGCGCTCGTGGCGGGTGGCGTGCGGACGGACCGCGTGGTGCGCCACCCCCGGCGCCGCGTTCGGCGTGCGGCCGCTGACCACCAGGCTGTCCCGGTCCGCCTCGGAGTCCTCCGCGACCTGCGGGGCCGCCATGGCGGGGCTGACCGGCCGGATGGTGGCGGGCAGCACGGAGGTGCCCCGGCGGCGGGCCCAGGCGCTGGTGATCCACTGCTCGGAGGAGGCCATCAGGGGCTCGAACCAGGGCAGCGCCAGCAGGATCAGCAGGCCGGCGGCCCAGCCGAGCAGCACGTCGCTGACCCAGTGGGTGCCCAGGTAGATGGTGGTCATGCCGACGCCCAGGGCGAGCAGCGCCGCGATGACCGAGGTCACCCGGCGAACCCATGGGGTGGTGGCCAGATAGGCGAGAACGCCCCAGGTCACGACGGCATTGGCGGTGTGGCCCGAAGGAAATATATCGCCGCCGGCGAAGAGCTCGGCGGATCCCGCTGTGGTCGCGTAGTGGGGGCCGAGCCTGCCCAGCCCGTACTTCACCGATCCCACGGTCACGTTCAGCAGCAGGAGCGAGGTGCCCAGCACGAGCAGCGGGTGCAGGGTGCGCTGCCGCCAGGCGCGCCAGCCCAGCCAGACCGCCACGATCACGGCGGTGGGGCCGCGCTGGCCCAGGACGACGAAGTAGTCGAGGAAGGCGTGGACCTGCGGCCACTGCTTGTACGGCCGGAACATCATGACCTGCCAGTCCAAGGTCACGAGCTTGGACGTGGTCAGCACGGCTACGACGATGGCCACATACGCCACCAGCGTCGAACCGAACAGCAGTCCGCGTGTTCGGCTCATGCGCGGGAGCGCCTGGGCTGTCTCGGGCTCCGCCGGGCGGCGAAGCTTGTCATCGGTACGCACTCAATCGACGTTACAGCGTGTGATGGGTGAGTTCGGCCTGAAGGGGCCCTTCGTAATGACGATGTGATGTGGACTGCGTCTCAGTGCACCCATTGGAGGTACACCCGCGGGGTGCATTGAGCCAAATGCGCGAACTCCTGGATTTCGCGTTTGGAAGATGCTCCGACCGATCACAGGAAATCCCGTGTTCGATTTTTCTCGACCGGTTTATCGGTGATGGCCGGAAGCTCTCCCCATGAGTTGCCGCGGCGTTTGCCTGCCGTTCATGATCACGGTTGGTCACCGGGCGGCTCCGGTCCGGCGGCCGGACATGTCCGGCAGGTCCGCCGTGCGCGCATCGGGCGTGACGGGGACCACGTCGGAACGGTGACCCGCGCCCCCCACCCGTCCACGGGACTCGCGTAGTGTGTCGATTTCACTCGCCCTCGTCGCTGGGTTCCCCCGGGACCGTTCCCCATCGTCCTGCCCGGCCGCACCGCGAGCGCACCGCTGGGAGGTACGTACATGACCGGGACGACCTCGCCCGGCATCCCCGGGTCGGCCGCCGTCCCCCTGCGGCACAGCCGACCGGTCAGCCGCTGGACCGTCCTCATCGTCCTCTGCGTCAGCCTGCTGCTCGTCGCACTCGACGCGACCGTGCTGCACGTCGCCGTCCCCGCCGTGAGCGAGGACCTGCGTCCCAGCGCGATAGCGCTGCTGTGGATCGTCGACGCCTATCCGCTCGTCGCCGCGTCCCTGCTGATCCTCTTCGGCACCCTCGGCGACCGTGTCGGCAGACGCCGCATCCTGCTGCTCGGGTACGCGATCTTCGCCGCCGCCTCCGCGGTGGCGGCGTTCGCCCCGACCCCCGAGATCCTGATCGGGGCCCGGGCGCTGCTCGGCGTCGGCGGCGCGATGATCATGCCGGCCACGCTGTCGATCCTGCGGCAGGTCTTCCCCGACCGCCGGGAGCGGGCGGTGGCCATCGGCGTGTGGAGCGCCGTCGCCGCCGTCGGCGCGGCGGTCGGGCCGGTCCTCGGCGGCTTCCTCGTCGAGAACTTCTGGTGGGGCTCGGTCTTCCTGATCAACATCCCCCTGATGGTGGTCATCCTCCCGGTCGCCCGCTGGCTGCTGCCGGAGTCCCGCGGTGATCAGGACGGCCCGTGGGACGTGGTCGGCGCGCTGATGGCGGCCCTCGGCGTGCTCGGCGCGATCCTCGGGGTGAAGCGGCTCGGCGGCGGGGCCGCGGTGTACGAGCCCTCCGTGCTGGTGCCGCTGCTCGGCGGCTGCCTGCTGCTGGTGCTCTTCGTACGGCGGCAGAACCGGCGCGAACACCCGCTGATCGACATAGGGATGTTCCGCCGCCCGGCCTTCGGCACCTCCGTGGGGTGCATCGTGCTGGCGCTGCTGGCCCTGGTCGGCCTGGAGCTCATCGCCGTCCAGTACCTCCAGCTCATCCTCGGCCTCAGCCCCCTGGCGACCGGGCTGCGGCTGCTGCCCCTGACGTTCGCCGCCATGGGCGCCGGACTGCTCGGCTCCCGGATGCTCACCCGCCTCGGCCCGCGGGCCATGGTCGCCGGAGGCTTCGTCCTCACCGCGATCGCCGTGCTCGGACTCACCCACATGGGCCAGTTCGACCGGCCCTGGGTGCTGACCGGCTGCTTCGTGCTGCTCGGCTTCGGCCTGGAGACCACCTTGTTCGCGGCGTACGAGTCGATGCTGAGCGAGGCCCCGGCCGAGCACGCCGGCGGCGCCGCCGCGATCGGCGAGACCTCGTACCAACTCGGCGCGGGCCTCGGGATCGCCCTGCTCGGCAGCGTCATGAACGCCGCCTACGCGCCGGGCGTCGCCCGGACCCACGGCGTGCCCGCCGACGCGCGGGTTGCGGCCGGCAAGTCGCTCGGCGAGGCCTACAAGGTCTCCGACCGCCTCGGCGGGACGGCGGGCGCCTCCCTGCGCCACGCCGCCCGGCACGCCTTCGTGCACGGCCTGCACATCACCCTCGTCGTCAGCGCCGCGCTGCTCCTGCTGGGAGCGGTGGCCGCGCTGCGGCTGCCGCGCCGCATGGAGTGCGCCGCACGCCAGACGGCGTCCTCCGCACCCGGGCTCCCCGCGCAGCGCGACCACGTGATGACCGCGGTGGAGGCGTCCCGCTGAGCCGGGAGCGGGGTCTTTACCCGGACCCGCCGCACAAGTAGCTTCGGGCGTGGAGCACCGTGATCACCGGAGGGACGACGATGTCCGCTGGAAAGCCGCAGTTCGACCCGGGCGACCCGCTGGGTCTCGACGACCTGCTCGGCGACGAGGAGCGCGCCGTGCGGGACACCGTGCGCGCCTGGGCCGCCGACCGCGTACTGCCGCACGTGGCGCAGTGGTACGAGCGCGGCGAACTGCCGGTCATCCGCGAACTGGCGCGTGAACTCGGCTCGATCGGGGCGCTCGGGATGTCGCTGACCGGCTACGGCTGCGCCGGGGCGACCGCGGTCCAGTACGGGCTGGCCTGCCTGGAACTGGAGGCGGCCGATTCCGGCATCCGCTCGCTGGTCTCGGTCCAGGGATCGCTGGCGATGTACGCCATCCACCGCTACGGCTCCGAGGAGCAGAAGCAGCAGTGGCTGCCCCGCATGGCGGCGGGCGAGGTGATCGGCTGCTTCGGGCTCACCGAACCCGACCACGGCTCCGACCCGGCCGGCATGCGCACGTACGCCAAGCGCGACGGCTCCGACTGGATCCTCACCGGCCGCAAGATGTGGATCACCAACGGCTCCGTCGCCGGGGTCGCCGTCGTCTGGGCCCGCACCGACGAGGGCATCCGCGGCTTCGCCGTCCCCACCGACACCCCCGGCTTCTCGGCACCCGAGATCACCCACAAGTGGTCGCTGCGCGCCTCGGTCACCAGCGAACTGGTCATGGACGACGTCCGCCTGCCCGCCGACGCGGTGCTGCCGGAGGTCACCGGTCTGCGCGGGCCGCTCAGCTGCCTCAACCACGCCCGCTACGGCATCGTCTGGGGCGCGATGGGCGCCGCCCGCAGCAGCTTCGAGGCGGCGCTGGAGTACGCGCGGACGCGCGAGCAGTTCGGGCGGCCGATCGGCGGCTTCCAGCTCACCCAGGCCAAGCTCGCCGACATGGCGGTCGAACTCCACAAGGGCATCCTGCTCGCCCACCACCTCGGCCGCCGGATGGACGCGGGCACGCTGCGGCCCGAACAGGTCAGCTTCGGCAAGCTCAACAATGTCCGCGAGGCGATCGAGATCTGCCGCACGGCCCGCACGATCCTGGGCGCGAACGGGATCTCGCTGGAGTACCCCGTCATGCGGCACGCCACCAACCTGGAGTCCGTGCTCACCTACGAGGGCACGGTGGAGATGCACCAACTCGTCCTGGGCAAGGCCCTCACGGGCCTCGACGCCTTCCGCTGACGGGCCCGGGGGCGGGGACCCCGAGCGGCGGCCTCAGCTCTGGTTGAAGAAGCCGTCGCCGCCGCGCTTGCTGTCGGCGTTGACGACGAGGTAGTCGGGCGGGGTCAGCAGGAAGACCCGGTTGGCCACGCGCTCGATGGAACCGCGCAGACCGAAGGTGAGGCCGGCCGCGAAGTCCACGACGCGCTTGGCGTCGCCGGAGTCCATGGCCGTGAGGTTGACGATGACCGGGACGCCGTCCCGGAAGAGCTCGCCGATGCCGCGGGCGTCCCGGAAGCCGTCCGGGGTGACCGTGGCGATGCGGCGCCCCTGCTCGTGCGCCGACTCGGAGGCCACGCGCACACGGGGGTCGGTGACCCAGGAGTCGCTCGGGGCCGGCTCGGCGCCCTCGCCGTAGTCGGCGTACTCCTCGTCGTAGTACTCCTCGCCGCCGTTGTCGTCGACGAGGCCCAGCCAGGCGCTCGCGCGTCGTACCGAACCCATGGACGCCTCCTCTCTCACACACGGTCAGTTTGCCGTCCGCGTCCCTATCGTCGTCCATGATGCGGAGGATGCGCCAAGTGGATACCCGGCAGGGAGGGGATTCGTGACATACCTGGTGCATTAATCTGCCCGGAAGTACCCGGTTGACGCAGGCGATACGGGCATCTGACGGATCATCGGAAAGTTTCCCGCCCGGGAGGGTGACGCCGCGCGGCCGGATAGCCGAATCGGCTGACGTATAACATGACCAGCGGATGAGGTGGTCCATCGCGGCACGAGACGTGTGGGGGAAGCGATGTTCGGAATCGTCAGGCCGTGCCGGCACCGGCTTTCGGAGACTCTGCGCACCTCCTGGACGGCCCATCTGTGCGGGCTCTGCCTCGCGCTGCGGGACGACCACGGGCAACTGGCCCGCGCCGCCACCAATTACGACGGCCTGATCATCTCGGTGCTGGTCGAGGCGCAGACCGGACTCGGCACGGGTGCGGATGGCGTTGCGGGCGGCGCACGGCGGGCGGCTGTGTCGGCTGTGTCCCGCAGGACCGCCGGGCCGTGCCCGCTGCGGGCCATGCGGACCGCTCCGGTCGCCAAGGGCGAGGGCGCACGGCTGGCCGCGGCGGTCTCCCTGGTACTGGCCTCGGCCAAGATGCGCGACCACGTGGCCGACGGCGACGGACTGCTGGCGCGCCGCCCGATGGCAGCGGCCGCGCGCACGATGGCCCGGCGCTGGGACCGCGCGGGCGCCGCGACCGGAGCGGCGCTCGGCTTCGACACCGCGGTGCTGGTGGACGCCGTCGACCGGCAGACCGCCATCGAGGCGGCCGTGGGCCCCGGCACCCCGCTGCTCACCGTCACCGAGCCCACCGAGACCGCGACGGCCGCGGCCTTCGGCCACACCGCGGTGCTGGCCGGACGGCCGCACAACCGCGCACCGCTGGAGGAGGCGGGCCGCCTCTTCGGCCGGCTGGCGCACCTGCTGGACGCGGTCGAGGACCTGGACGCGGACGCCGCCGCCGGTGCGTGGAACCCGCTGGCGGCCACCGGGACCGGCCCGGACGAGGCCCGGCGGCTGTGCGACGACGCCGTGCGCGGCGTCCGACTGGCGCTGCGGGACGTGGAGTTCAACGACGGCCGGCTCGCCCATGAGCTGCTGGCGCACGAACTGCGCCGCTCGGTGGAGCGTGCGTTCGGCGCGGTGTGCGTGCATCAGGCCGCGGGGCGGCCTCCGTCGTCGCCGTCGTCGTCGCCGTGGCTCGCCCCGGAACCTCCGCAGCGGCCGGGCCCCGGACGGGGGTTGCTCGCGGGGTGTGCGATGTGGTCGGTGCTGTGCTGCACCTGCCAGATCTGCTGCCGCGACCATTACGAGGACCCCTGGTCGGGGAAGCGGCGCGAGGGGTGGTGCTCCAACTGCGACTGCGATTGTTCCGGGTGCGGGGACTGTTGCGATTGCGGCGACTGCTGTGATGGGTGCGATTGTTGTGGGTGCGACTGCTGAGGCCTGACGGCGTGGACCGGGTTTTTTCCCCGCCCTCCCTCCCGTGTGCCTCAGGAAGTCCGGGCGTCCCGACGCACGTTGTGTGGGGGCCGGGTGCGGGGCCTCCGGGGCTGCCATTCTGGACAGCACATTTAGGTGCCTCAGGCGCTTGCCGTTGGGTGCCCCGGGTTGTGCACCCAAATATGCTCCAGTGTCCAGAACGCCACCCCTACGACCCCGCCCCCTCCGTTTCGTCATGCGCCTGATCCCCGGTGGGTGGGTATGGACGGCACCGTGCTCGGGTTGGTGGGGCGGCTGAAAGGTGCCCTTGTGCGATTGTGCACGGCTCTTGAATACTCCTTTGTGCGCAGCGGCTTGACAGGGGCACGCCACCCCCCACGGTGGTGGAGTCCTCGCTGCGCCTCACCGGCTCGCGCTACGCGGGTCAACTTCCGTTCCCCCACAGGAGGACAAGCGTGAGGATCAAGCGCACGACGCACACCCCCGCCCCCAGACGCGTACGGCTGATCGCCATCGCGTCCGGTCTGCTCGCGGCCACCGCGCTCACCCTGCCCGCCGCGCAGGCCGCACCGTCCCCCAAGGCCTCTCCGGAGGCTGCCACGGCGCTCGCCGCGTCGCTGGGCACCGGCTCCACGGCCGGTTCGTACTACGACGCCCAGGCCAAGGCCATGGTCGTCAACGTCACCACCACCAAGGCCGCGCAGGCCGTCAGTGCCGCCGGTGCCGTGCCCAAGCTCGTCGCGCACAGCACCGCGCAGCTGAACCAGGCCGGTGCCGCCGCCCTGGCCGCGGATGTCGCGGGCACCTCGTGGGTCATCGACCCCAAGAGCAACCGCCTGGAGATCACCGCCGACAGCACGGTCACCGGGGCCGAACTGTCCAAGGTGCAGCAGGCCACCGCCCCCTACGGCGCGGCCGTCACCTTCCGGCGCACGGCGGGCACCTTCAAGCGGCTGATCGCCGGCGGTGACGCCATCTACGGCGGGGGCTACCGCTGCTCGCTCGGCTTCAACGTCCGCAGCGGCAGCACGAACTACTTCCTGACCGCCGGTCACTGCGGCGAGGTCGCCTCGACCTGGTACTCCAACTCCAGCCAGTCGACGGTGCTCGGCAGCAACGTCAGCTACAGCTTCCCGACCAACGACTACGCGCTGGTCCGGTACACCAACACCTCGGTGGCCAAGGGCGGCACGGCCGGCAACACCGACATCACCAGCGCCGGCAACGCCTTCGTGGGCCAGGCCGTCCTGCGTGACGGTTCCACCACCGGCATCCACAGCGGTACGGTCACCGGCCTCAACGCCACCGTCAACTACGGCAACGGCGACGTGGTCTACCAGATGATCCGCACCAACGTCTGCGCCGAGGGCGGCGACTC
Source organism: Streptomyces sp. NPDC088732 (assembly GCF_044751205.1). Taxonomy (NCBI): domain Bacteria; kingdom Bacillati; phylum Actinomycetota; class Actinomycetes; order Kitasatosporales; family Streptomycetaceae; genus Streptomyces; species Streptomyces sp. NPDC088732. The sequence continues at coordinate 236,637 of NZ_JBIVLI010000011.1, read as the reverse complement.
CGGCGGTGCCATGTACACCTCCGGCGGGGTCGCGCTCGGTCTGACCTCGGGCGGCAGCGGCAACTGCTCCACCGGCGGCACCACGTTCTTCCAGCCGGTCACCGAGGCCCTGAGCGCCTACGGCGTCAGCGTCTTCTGACCCTTCCACCTCGATGTGCCCGGCGGCTCCGGCCGCCGGGCACATCGGCATACGGCCCTCTTGTCCGCAAGCCGTACGGTCGCAATACTCCGCGAGGCACCGCATAACCTCGTAGGGGGGCACAAATGAGGAACAAGGGGCGCAGGGACACCACTTCGCACAGCGGCACCGCCAGAGGGGCGGGGTACCTCGCCGTGCTGCTCGGACTGCTCGCGGCCACCGTGTCCGCCCTGCCCGCCGCGCAGGCGGCTCCCTCGCCCGCGCAGCTGACCGCGGTGGTCCGCGCGGCGGAGTCCGCCGACGTCCCCGGCAGCGCATGGTCCGTCGACGCCGACGGCACGCTGGTCGTGGTCACCGACGCGACGGTCTCCCGCGCCGGGCTCGACGCGCTGCGCCGCGCGGCGGGACCGTACGACGGCGCCGTCCGCTTCGAACGCGCCCCCGGCGTCCTCCGCCGCTTCGCCTCCGGTGGCACCGCGGCCTACGGCGGCGGCTTCCGCTGCTCGGTCGGCTTCAACGTCCGCTCCGGGGGCGTCCGCTACTTCCTGACGGCCGGTCACTGCGGGGCGGCCGCGGACCGCTGGTACGCCGACGCCGCCCAGACGCGCCCGCTCGGGACCACCGTCGCCCATCGCTACCCGGTCGACGACTACGCGCTCGTGCGCTACGACACGGCGAAGGGCCACCCCGGCTCGGTCGGCCGGCAGGACATCAGGAAGGCCGCCGCCGCGTACGTCGGCGAGGCCGTCAAGCGCGCCGGCTCCACCACCGGCGTGCACAGCGGCACCGTCACCGGGCTCGGTTTCACCGTCAACTACGGGGGCGGCGACATCGTCCGCGGCCTCATCCGCACCGACATATGCGCCGAGCCCGGCGACTCCGGCGGCCCGTTGTACGACGGCACGAAGGCGCTGGGCCTGACCTCGGGCGGCAGCGGCGACTGCGCGAGCGGTGGCACGACCTTCTACCAGCCGCTGCCCGAGGTGCTGAAGGCGTACCGGGTCGCTCTCTACTGACCGGCGAAGCGCACCCGACCTCCCGTCGTCCCCGGCGCTGCGAACGCCAGGAGGCGCTCGCCCTCCGCGGCGAGCGCGTCGCGCGCCGCGGACGGCAGGGGCGCGTACGGCAGGAGATGGAGCACGGCCGTGCCGCGCGACGACTCGATCCGCCACAGCCCGCCGACGAAGCCGTCGTGGAGGAAGAAGCCCCGGTTGCTGCCGCTGCCGGGGAGGGCGGGGACGGGGGAGGAGGGGCCGGGCGGCACGATCCGCGAGCGGTCGGCGTGCGACAGCACGATGTTGTCGTACTGCGGCAGGAAGCGGGGCGGGGCCGGCGTCCCGGGATCGGGGAAGGGCGTGCCGGGGACGTCGTACAACTCGGCGCCGTGCTCGTCGCGGTAGACCCGCAGCCGGGGGCGGAGCCGGTCGACGACCGCGCGCACCCCGGTGAGCCCGGACCACACGGCGACGTCCCTGACCGCCGCGGGGCCGAACGCGGCGAGGTAGCGCAGCACCGTCCGCTCCGGTCCGCGGTCCCCGGCGGCCTCGAAGGTCCGGTCGAGCCACTGCTCGGCCGGGGTCTGCAGCGCGGCGCCCGGCGTCCGCCACAGTCCGCGCGGCGGCGGCTGGACCGTGGGCACGCGGGCGGTCACCGCCAGGCTCAGCGGCAGCCGTTCGCGCTCCGGCCACCGCTCGCGCAGGCCGTCGCCGAGCCGGCTCGCGGACAGCGGGCCGGCGGCCAGGAGCACGCGGCCCGCCTCGGCGACCTCCGCGAGATCCAGCCCGTCGAGCTGCCGCCGGAACTGCCCGAGCAGCCGCCGTTCCAGGACGTCCTGGACGACCGGGCGCAGCACCATGCAGTCCTGCGCGGCCACCAGGTGAACGGTCCAGCGCAGCAGGGACATCCGGACCGCGCGGCGGTCCGTCAGCATCCCCGACAGCTCGCCCGGCTCGAAGTCCGCGATCCGCGACCACAGCGCCACGTACGGGTCCTGCGGCTCCTGCGCCTGAAGCCCCACCAGGTGCCCGAGCACGTGTTCCGCGCTCACGTCCGCCCGCCGCAGCAGGAACTGGCGGGCCAGCAACGAGCGGTTGAGGGTGCGGCGGTCCAGGGCGGTGCCCTCGGGCACGGTCTCCGTCTCCATGGCGGCACCGTATCCACGATTGCGGTCAGGAGCTGTCCGCGATGGCTGCCAGACTGGGCACGTGCTGGAAACCTCCGCCCGCCTGCTGCGGCTGCTCTCCCTGCTCCAGTCGCGGCGCGACTGGACCGGCCCCGAGCTGGCCGGACGTCTCGAGGTCACCGCCCGGACCGTGCGCCGTGACGTGGAACGGCTGCGCGCGCTCGGCTACCCCGTGCACGCCTCGCCCGGCACCACCGGCGGCTACCGCCTGGGGGCGGGCGCCGCCCTGCCGCCGCTGCTGCTCGACGACGAGGAGGCGATCGCCGTCGCCCTGTGCCTGCGCACGGGCGCGGGCGGCAGCGTCGAGGGCATCGAGGAGACGTCCCTGCGGGCCCTGGCCAAACTGGAGCAGGTGCTTCCGTCCCGGCTCCGGCACCGGGTCCAGGCCATGGGGGCGGTCGCCGTCTCCCGTCCCCCCGCGGCGGCCGATGCCGTGGCCCCGGACGTCCTGGCGCTGATCGGCGCGGCCTGCCGCGACCGCGAACGCCTGCGGTTCGACTACCTCACGCACGACGGGACGGCCGGCCGCCGCACCGCCGAGCCGCACAGCCTCGTCCACCACGGCCGCCGCTGGTACCTGCTGGCGTGGGACACCGACCGCCAGGACTGGCGGACCTTCCGCGTCGACCGCATGGAGCCCAAGTCCCCCACCGGGCCGCGTTTCGCCCCCCGCCGGCCGCCCACGGACGCCGCCGCCTACGTCGCCCGCGGCGTCACCTCTCGCGCCTACCGGCACCAGGCGATCGTGACGCTGCACGCCTCCGCCGAGTCCCTCGCCGACCGGGCCTCCTGGGGCTTCGCCACCATCGAGGCCGCCGGCCCCGACCGCTGCATCGTGCGCACCGGCGCGGAGTCCCTGGACGTCCTCGCCCTCTACATCGGCACGCTCGGCGTCGACTTCGAGGTCCACGAACCCCCCGAACTGGTCGCGCACCTGCGCGACGTCGCCGCCCGCCTGGCCCGCGGCGCGGGCGGCGACGCATAGCTCAGGACGTGACAAGGCCCAGGTGCCGCAGCACGGAGCCGGCGGCGCGGGCGGCGGCGGCGCGGGACTCGTCGGTGGGGTCGAGGGTCTCGAAGCCGTGGCGGCCGTGCGGCACGTCGACCACCTCGACGCGGGCGCCGAACCCCTCGGCGGCGGAGAGGAAGTCCGCGACCGTGGCGGCGATGTCCGGCGCCTCCCGCCCCACGCGGGTCAGCACCACCGGAAGGGAACCGGCCGTGCGCAGCGCGGCCGCGGGGCGGAAACGGGCCTCCACCATGCCCCAGTTCGGCAGGGGCGCGAGCACGGGGTAGGTCGCCGCGACGCACCGCAGCCAGGCGGGCGGCGCGGCCAGCCAGTCCGCCGCGAGCAGCCCGCCGCCCGAGAAGAACCACAGGGCCACGCGGTCGCCGTCGACGCGGGGATCGCCGCGGACGAGCTCCACCGCCTCGGCGATGTCGTCCGCTGCGCGCGCGAAGTCGGCCATGCCGTGCAGCCGGTGGTCCACGACCGCGCCGACCGCGCCCAGCCCGGCGAGGTACCGGCCGTAGCCGGTGAAGCAGGACCAGTCGCGCGGTGTCGGCCGCACGCCCGCGGGGACCGGGCCGCCGTGCACGAGGACCACCGCGGGCCGGGGACCGTCGGCGTCGGGCAGGTGCAGATCGACCCGCCCGTGCCGCTCCCGCGGCCGTTCCGGCAGGTCCATCAGGAAGGGCCGCAGGTGGGGCGGGAGTTCGGCCTCCGCCCCCCGGAGCCGGTACCCCTCGCCCGCGGCGGCCCGCAGGAGCACGCCGGCCAGCTCGGCGGGGGCGGACAGCATCGGCCAGTGCCCGGTGGCGAGTTCGAAGAAGGTCACCCGCGGGTCGACGAGCGCCCGCAGCCGCGGGTCGCCGAAGCCGGCCAGGGCCTCGACCCGGGCGAGGGTCGACCCGTTGGCGGTGCACAGCACGCCGGTGGACGGCACCCCGGCCCCCGCCCCGGAGAGCCGGAGCGGCTGGGTCAACGTCCCCGCGGGCTGCGGCGCGGCGAGCCGGGCCAGCCGGGCCAGCGCCTCCTCCGCCACACCGTCGAGGCTGCCCCAGCGCTGCCACCCGTCCCGGCCGGGCGGGGCGACGAGCCCGCCGTCCCCGGGCCGTCCGGCGGTGTGCCGCAGCTGTTCGCCGACCGCGGGATCGGGCACGAGCGCCAGCGCCGGGTCGCCGTCCCGGGGGATCCCCGCGTCGAGGTGGACCACGCGGGCGACCCGCTCCGGGCGGCGGTCGGCGGCCCCGGCCACCGGATGGATGCCGTAGCCGTGGCCGACGAGCACCACCTCCGCCGCGTCGCCGGCGGCGTCGACGGCCCGCAGCACGTCCTCGACATGCGTCTCCAGGTCCGTGCCCGGTCCCGCGACGGCGCCGCCCCCGCCCATGCCGGTGAGCGTCACGGGACAGGCCCGCGCGCCCGACTCCCGCAACTGCGCCGCCACGTCGTGCCAGATCCAGCCGCCCGTGTGGGCCTCGGACACCAGGATGAACACCGTCATCAACGCCTCCCGTACACGTGGTTCGCCGGCCCCGGCGCCGTACCGGGTCCGCGCGCTCGCCGGTACCGTAGGAACTCCCCCTGAGGGAGGTTCAAGCCGTGCCGCCTGACGGCCTGTGGAGCATCGGGGAACTGGCCGCGCACGCCGGCGTCACCGTGAAGACCGTCCGCTTCTACTCCGACCGCGGCCTGCTGCCCGAGGCGGGCCGCAGTGCCGGGGGACACCGCCGCTACGGCCCCGGCGCGCTCGACCGGCTCCGGCTGATCCGCTCCCTGCGCAGCCTCGACCTGCCGGTCCCGGACGTGGGCCGGCTGCTGGACCGGGAGGACGCCCTGGCGGACGCGCTGGAGGACGCCGTCGCCGGGCGGCTGCGCGAGCTCGGCACCCAACTGTCGGCGCTGCGCTGGCGGGAGGCCGCCCTGCACGCGCTCCGCGACTGCACCGCCGCGGAGCGCGCCGACCGGCTGCGGCTGGTCGGCGCGCTGTCCACCCCGCCCAGCACCGCCCCGATGAGGCGCTTCTGGCGGCGCTGGCTGCCGCCGCGGCTGCCGGCCGGACTGGTCGGCCGGATCCTGGAGTTGTCGGTGCCCGAGCCTCCCGGCGACCCGACGCCGGACCAGGTGCTCGCCTTCGCCCGGCTGCACGCCTTCACCACGGGCGCCTGCCCCGACGACGGGCGCCTGCGGCCCGCGGACCACTGGTCCGGCGCCGGCGGCCGCCCCGCCGCGCTCTACGAAGGACTCGGGGAGGCGTACGACCTGGCCGCCGGAGAACTGCTGGCCGGACGGGAACCGCGCGAGGGCGACGCGCTGGACTGCTTCGTGTCCGCCTATGCCCTGGCGTACCGCACCCGGGACACGCCCGCCTTCCGGAGCCTGCTCGCCGGACTGCTCGCCGCGGAGCCCCGCGCCGACCTGTACTGGCAGCTCGCCGCGCAGCTGTGGGGCCCGGCGCGGCCCACCCCGGGCGCCGCCGACGACTGGCTGCGCACGGCCCTGTCGGGCCCGGACGCGGCCTGAAGCCTGCCCTTCCCCGGCGACCGCTGGGGAACGGCCGCGGCCAGGGTCTCGGCGGCGGCCGATCCCGATGCCCGCTTGGCCGTGCCCGCGCCCGTCAGGACAGCGAGGCGTCCGGTCGGGCCGACCGGGTTTGTGACGCGCTCGGTCAGGGGGGGTGACGAAGGGACGGCGCCCTCGGCGACGAGCTCACGGCGCCCTTGGCGTCGTGGCGCCGGCAGTCCCGCGCACCGGGCATCCTCAGCTCCCGCCGGAACACGCGGGTGCAGGTCGGCGGGCCGTGGTGGCGGGGGGACGGCCACACCGCGAGCATGCCCACGGACCTGGGAGGTGCCCCGGGGCGCGGCACTCCCCCCCCGCATTCGGCCAGGGGCCCCACGCCGCGTTGCGCATCGTCCGGGAAGACGGCTCCCCGCCGTGCGGGGCACCCCCCGGCGGCAGCCGCCGGTACCCGCCCGTCGGATCGGGGCATCCTCGCCCGTATCCGGTGGATTGACCGCGAGGTACCGTGGAAGTACGCGATCCCGGACGGCAGGGGGCCGTGATGGTCGTCGAGTTGATAGCCGCGGTGCTCTCGGCCGGAGCTCTGTACTTCGTGGCCGGGGCCCGCGTCGTGCAGCAATTCGAGCGGGGTGTGGTGTTCCGCCTCGGCCGGGTCAGGGGCGGGATCCGGGGGCCGGGGTTCACGATGGTCGTCCCGGTCGTCGACCGGATGCGGAAGGTGAACCTGCAGATCGTGACGATGCCGGTGCCCGCCCAGGAGGGCATCACCCGCGACAACGTCACCGTCCGGGTCGACGCGGTGGTCTACTTCAAGGTCGTCAACGCCGCCGACGCGATCATCAACGTCGAGGACTACCGCTTCGCGGTCTCGCAGATGGCCCAGACCTCGCTGCGCTCGATCATCGGCAAGAGCGATCTGGACGACCTGCTGTCCAACCGGGAGAAGCTCAACCAGGGCCTGGAGCTGATGATCGACAGCCCCGCCATCGGCTGGGGCGTGCAGATCGACCGCGTCGAGATCAAGGACGTGTCGCTGCCGGAGACGATGAAGCGCTCGATGGCCCGCCAGGCCGAGTCCGAGCGGGAGCGCCGGGCCCGGATCATCAACGCGGACGCGGAGTTCCAGGCGTCCAAGAAGCTGGCGCAGGCCGCGCACGTGATGGGCGAGGAACCGGCCGCGCTGCAGTTGCGGCTGCTGCAGACGGTCGTCGCGGTGGCCGCCGAGAAGAACTCCACGCTCGTCCTGCCGTTCCCGGTGGAACTGCTGCGCTTCCTGGAACGCGCCCAGCCGGGCCCGGGCACTGCTGCCCCCGCCGGCCCGGCCGCGGCGCCGGAGGAATCCGCGGTGCCGCCCGCCGCCGAACCGGTCCAGGGCGGTGCCCCCGGCGAGCTGCCGGAGCCGCTGCTGGACAGCATCCGGGCGCCGCGGCCGTCCGACGCCGTCTGACGCCGGGGCCTCAGGCCGGGCCGTCCGCCGTTCCCGCGTCGGGCTGCCACAGGTACGGCACGGTCGTCGTGACCGCCACCAGCCCCAGCCGCCGCAGGACCGGAGCGCTGTCCGCCGAGGCGTCGACCTGCACGAAGCGATGGCCCGCGGCCACCGCCAGCCGGGCCCGGTGCGCCACCGTCGCCCGGTAGACACCGCGCCCGCGCCACTGCGGCAGCGTCGAGCCGCCCCACAGCGACACGAAGTCCGTGCCCTGGTGGAAGCGGGCCCAGCCCGCGCAGACCACGGTGTCCCCGCTCTCGGCGACGACCACCACGCACGGGTCCCCCGGCCCGGCCACCTCGCTCTCCAGCATGTCCGGCAGCCAGTCGTGGCCGACTCCCCAGATCTCCTCCTCCATGGCGCGGATGCGTTCGAAGTCCGCGCGTGAGGTGACCTCGCGCAGCGTCACGCCCTCCGGCAGCCGCGGCTCGCCGGCCAGTGGCGCGGCCTCGCCGACCAGCACCGTCTCCGGCTCGTCGGGCGTGAAGCCGGCCGCCGTCAGGCGCTCCGGCAGCCCCGGCGGCAGGTCGTGCGCGAAGTACTTCCACTCCACCGCCGTGCCGAGTCCGGCGAAGTGGTCCCGCTCCCCGGCGATCAGGGCGTCCAGCTCCGGCCCGTCCAGCCCGCCGAGGTCGCGGTAGTCGAGGAAGCCCGCCTCGCCGTGGCGGTAGATCTTGCGCAGCAGGGGGCCGACCCGCTCCACCGACGCGTGCCGGGAGAAGCCGTCGGGGACGCGGGCACGCAGCTGTGCGTCGTACGCGGCGCGGTACTCCAGCGCCGTCGCGGAAAGTCCGGGAGTGCTCATCGGGCGGAGTCCACCACATGCCCCGGGCGGGGTCGACCGAATTTCCCGTGCTGAACGCGACGCGCCCCCGCTCCGTATGACAGGCCGCACGGCGCCGCCGTCCCCGCTGTCGACAACCGGACCCCGCATCCCCCCCACAGGAGGTCGTGAGTTGAAGCACAAGCACCTGCCGAAACGGAACATCGCACTGGTCGCGGCCGGCCTCGCGGCCGTCGCCGCGGCCGCCGTCCTGCTGCCGGACGCCAACGCGTCGCAGTCCCCGGAGCCCTCGCGGCAGGACGCACCGCCCCAGGCCCTCGGCGCCGGTTCGGCGGCGGGGACGGCCTCCCGGCTCACCGCGGAGTTCGGCTCGTCGATCGCGGGCGCGTACTGGGACGCGGCCGGCCGGCGGCTCGTGGTCAATGTCGCCGGGAACGACCCCGAGGCCGTCCGCGGGGTCCGGCAGGCCGGCGCCGTACCCCGCCAGGTCCGCAACACCGCCGCCGAACTGACCGGCGCGGCCGGGGTGCTGAGGCAGAACGCCACCATCCCGGGCACCGCCTGGGCCGTCGACCCCAGGACCAACCAGATCCTGGTCACCGCGGACGGCACGGTCACGGGCGGGAAGTGGGACACGCTCCGGGCCCACCGTGCGGTCGCTCGGCAGCGGCATGGCCCGGATCGAGAGGTCCGCGGGCCGGATCACGCCCTTCGTGGCCGGCGGTGACGCGATCTTCGCCGACGGAGCGCGCTGTTCGCTCGGCTTCAACGTCGTCAAGGACGGCGCCCCGGCCTTCCTGACCGCCGGCCATTGCGGTGTCGCCTTCCCCGCCTGGTCCGACACGCAGGGCGGCGCCCCCGTCGCGACGGTTACGGCCGCGACCTTCCCCGGCGACGGCGACTTCGCCCTCGTGACCTACGACGACCCGGGCACCGACGCCCCCGGCCAGGTCGACCTCGGCAACGGCCGGGCCCTGCCGATCACCGGGGCGGCGGACGCCGCGGTGGGCCTGGAGGTGTTCCGCATGGGCAGCACCACCGGTCTGCACAACGGCACCGTCCTCGGCCTCGACGCCACCGTCAACTACCCGGAGGGCACCGTCACCGGGCTCATCCAGACCGACGTCTGCGCGGAGCCGGGGGACAGCGGCGGCTCGCTGTTCACCCGCGACGGGAGCGCGATCGGGCTGACCTCCGGGGGCAGCGGTGACTGCCGGTCGGGAGGGGAGACGTTCTTCCAGCCGGTGACGACGGCCCTGGCCGCCGTGGGCGCGGAACTCGGCTGACGTGCGGCGCTGACACGCACGGGGGGCGCGCGGGTTCCGGCGGCAGGCTCAGCGGTCGAGCGGGAAGGCCATCACGACGGCGCCCGCGGTCCGCGGTGCCGGTACGCGGGGGGCCCGCGCGTCCTCGTGCAGTCCGACCAGCAGCGCGGCGAGCCGGTGCCGGAAGTCGTCCCAGATCTCGGCGGCCTCCGCGTCGCCGGCGGCCTCGACGGGCCCGGTGTCGCCGGCCCGGTGCGGCTGCCGTACGCACGGCGGCTCCACGAGGCCCGCGGCCGCGAGGCGGCGCAGATGGTTCAGCATGCGCAGCCGGCCGGGGTGCGCCGCGGGTCTGAGGGTGGTGCCGGTCGCCGTCATGGCGGTCAGTAAACCGTGCCGTCCCCTTGCCTTCGCAACCCCTTCCGGGTCTTCGGTCACCCGGGGCGTGACGGGTGTTGACGCGCGGGACGAACGGATACGCGCGGGACGTCCGGACGTGACCCATCTCGCACCGTCACCGGGTTTGGTCCCCCGCCGGAGGCCGGCGGCCCCTCACCCTCCGCAGCTGAAACCGCCCCCTCCGGACGTCCCGGTGCGCGAGACGTAGAGGCTGTCCGTACGGTCGCGGCCGAGCAGACCGCTGTCCCGGGTGAAGTGCGGGGCGGCGGCCAGCAGGGCCGGGGCACCGTGGAGGGCGGCGGCGAGCAGGGCGGACTCGGGCGACAGGGACCGCGACCGGGTCAGGGGGAAGCGCTCGCCGGTCCGCCGCAGCGCGCGGCGGCCGGCGCGGGTGCGCCGCGGCACCGCCCACACGGCGCAGGCGCCGGCCACCAGCGCGGCGGGGACGGCCACCCGCAGCACCGGTCCCCAGCCGTCCGCCCCCACCAGGGCGACCGCCGCCGCCACCGCGGCGGCGCACGCCAGCATCCGCGCGGTGCGCAGCCCGCGGCCGCGGCGGACCAGCCCGGCGCCGGCCAGCCGCTCGCGCAGGGCGTCGGTCTCGCGCCGCACGGAGCGGGACGTGGTGACGCCGTTCACGCCCGAGGGCCGGTACAGCGCCTTGTAGACCGCCAGTTGCAGCGGGTGCGACAGCCCGGCCATCGCCCCGGAGATCCGCGCGGTGCCGTGCGGGCCCGCGTCCACGGTGCCGCGCAGATGGAGCGCGAGCAGGGCCACGGTCGCGGCGCCGCGCGGGCCGTCGCGCAGATACGCCGCCTCGTACGGATCCGTCACCTCATCGAGTGAAGCGCGCGGCGCGCGCAGCAGTACGGCCGCCGCGGCGAGCAGTCCCACCGCGATCCCGGAACACGTCCATGCGAGCCAGGACATTCCCACCACCCCCTGGAGGTGGTGTGCCCGCCGGCGCACGCCGGAACGCCCGGTTTGAGCAAGGCCAGAGGTTGGGGCGTAGCCTGAACCGCCGTGACGGACCAGGTGGATCTCGCGGCGGTGGTGCGTGACTGCACCGACGGTATCGACCGGCTGGACGCCCGGGTGCGGGCGTTCGTGCCCGAGCCCGACCGGCGGGGCCGGCTCGCGGCGGAGGCGGCCGCGGCGCCGCCGGGCGTGCTGACCGGGGTCGTGGTGGGCGTCAAGGACATCGTGCGCTGCGAGGGGACGCAGACCCGTGCCGGGTCGCGGGTGCCGGCGGAGGTGCTGGCGGGGCCGCAGGCACCGCTGGTGGACCGGTTGCGCGCGGCGGGGGCGCTGATCGCAGGGAAGACGGTGACGGCCGAGTTCGCGGTGACCGCGCCGGGACCCACCCGTAATCCGCACAACACCGCGCACACGCCGGGCGGTTCGAGCAGCGGATCGGCGGCGGCCGTCGCCGCGGGCATGGTGCCGCTGGCCGTCGGCACGCAGACCGTGGGCTCGGTGATCCGGCCCGCGGCCTTCTGCGGGGTGGTGGGCTTCAAGCCGACCTTCGGGCGGATCCCGGTGGACGGGGTGATCGCCAACGCCCCGAGTTTCGACACGGTCGGCGTGCTCGCCGCCGACGTCGCGGGCGCGGCGCTCGGCGCGTCCGTGCTGTGCGACGACTGGCGGGCACCGGTGCCGGGCGGCGACGGAGCCGGCCGTCCGGTGCTCGGCGTGCCCGCCGGGCCGTACCTGGACCGGGCCGGGGCGGAGGCGCGGGCGGCCTTCGCCGCGCAGACCGCGCGCCTGGCGGCGGCGGGCTGGACCGTGCGCGAGGTGCCGGTGATGGACGCGCCCGGCGAGTTCGAGGCGGTGGTACGGCAGTTGTTCATCATGAACCGCTACGAGGTGGCCCGCACGCACGCCGGCTGGTTCCCCCGCCACGGGCACCTCTACCGCGAGCAGACCGTCGCCGCCATCCGCGAGGGGCAGGCGATCGGACGCGGCGACTACGAGCGGGCCGTGCGCGAACGCCGGGACGTACGGGGGCGGTTGCTGGACGCGATGGAGGGGATCGACGCGTGGCTGGCACCGCCCGCCACCGGCCCGGCCCCGTTCGGCCTGGACAGCACCGGCGACGCGGTGATGTGCCTGCCGTGGAGCAACGCGGGCCTGCCCGCCGTGAGTCTGCCCGCCGGGTACGCCGCGAACGGCCTGCCGCTGGGGCTTCAGGTCGTCGGGCGCCCGGGGGAGGACGAGGAACTGCTGCGCTGGGCGGCGGAGCTGGCCTTGGCCGTCATGCCTCGGTGAAGACCAGGTCCTCGATCGGCCGGGTCATGCGCACCGTGCCGTCGTCCGTGACCTCGACGACGTGGTGCAGCCCGCGCACCTGCGCGCGCGGTGTGGCCGAGGACGCGATCCGGTACGTGTCGGCCGCTCCGGCGAGGAAAGCGCGAAAGGACGACGAAGGGGAGAGGGAGAACTCGCCGGACGCCAGGTGGTCGTACAGGCGCCGGAAGAGCTTGGGGACGACCACGGCCTCGTCGGTGAGCGAGGAGAGCCCGGTGACCTTCACCCCCGCGGTGCTCGCGTCCTGCGGCCACAGCCCCGCCCCCGCGGTCCTGGCCTGCCGGGTCACGGCGGCCAGTTCCTCGCGCAGGTCCTCGTAGAGGTTGCTGTAGAAGGTCGGGTAGGCCAGGCCCCGCTCGATCAGATGGTGGTTGACCGTCCGGCGCAGCAGCGGCACGCCGACCGACACGTCCTGGCCGCTGCGGGTGCCCTCCGGCAGCGGGCCGCGGCCGGCCAGGGCGACGCAGCGGCCGTGCACGTCGACGCCGCCGGTGAGGATCCACCCCGGCACGCTCTCGGGGACGGCGGAGACGACCCGTTCGCTGTCCGGCGCGCGCCGCACATCGGTGAAGCCGAGCCACGCCAGGAGTTCGTCCCGGGCCGCGTGGGCGAAGGGCAGCGGCTGGTGGGCCGGTGCCGAGGTCGGCCCGTAGTGGGTCTCGAGGGCGTCGACGGCGTCCAGGCGCAGCTTGCCCCGGCAGGAGTTGGTGAGGTCGAGCCGGGCCGCTCCCGGGACGCGGTTCCAGTCCGGGTGGCGGGTGGGGACAAAGCCCACGGTGTCGCCGTCCGGCTCGCTGCCGGTTATCTGGAAGGACCCTTTGACCAGCAGCATCGGCATGGCGGCTTCCCCTCGGGTGTGCGCCGGCGGTGACGTCGTGTGCAGGAAACCACACGGACGGTGGTGGAGGACAGGGATCCGGCACGTCTCCGGCATGTCTTCGTACGTGTGTTCGAGAAGTGGTCTATGGTGGGTACCGGAGGGTCCGGAAGGGGGGAGACGTGAGCGGTCGGAGGTGCGTATGCCGGGATTCACGCATCTGCACACCGTCTCCGGCTTCTCGCTGCGGTACGGGGCCTCGCACCCCGAACGGCTGGCCGAGCGCGCCGCCGAGCGGGGCATGGACGCGCTGGCGCTGACCGACCGGGACACCGTGGCCGGCGTCGTGCGGTTCGCCAAGGCCTGCGCGCGGGCCGGGGTGCGGCCGCTGTTCGGCGCCTCGCTCGCGGTGCCCGCGGCGTACGACGGGCCGGCCGCCCACCCGCCCGGCGGCCGGCGGCGCACCCCGGTGCGCGGCGGCTCCTTCGTCCCGGAGGCGGCCGACCGGGCGGTCTTCCTCGCCCGGGACCGGCGCGGTTGGGCCGCGCTGTGCCGGCTGATCAGCGCCGCCCATGCCGGGGAGGCGGGGCTGGGCTGGGCGGACCTGGGCCAGGAGGGGGTGTTCGTCCTGCTGGGCGCGGACTCCGAGGTCGGCCGGGCGCTCGCCGCCGGCCGTCCCGACCGGGCCGCGAAGCTGCTGCGCCCCTGGCGCGCGGCGTACGGGGACGCGCTGCGCCTGGAGGCCGCCCACCACGGCCGCACCGGCACCGGGCCGGGGTCGCTGCGGCTGGCCGCGCGCATCGTCGGTTTCGCCGTCGAGCAGGGGGTGACCCCCGTGCTGACCAACGCCGTCCGCTACGCCGACCCCGGGCAGGGGGAGGTGGCCGACGTGCTGGACTCGGCGCGCCGGCTCGTGCCCGTCGACGTCCGCACGCCGGAGGGCCTGGACGGCGGCGGCCGCTGGCTGAAGGACGCGGGGGACATGGCGCGCACCGCCGAACGGATCGTGGAGGCGGCCGGGTTCGGCCGCCAGGACGCGCACCGGCTGCTGCGTGCCACCGAGGAGACCGCCGCGGCCTGCGCCGTCGACCCCGCGGACGACCTGGGGATCGGGCAGGTCCACTTCCCCGAGCCGGAGACGGTGGGGGCCGGCGCCCGCACCGCCGACCGCGTCCTGCGCTCGCGCTGCGCCGCCGGGATGGTCCGCACCGGGCACGACCGCGAACCGGGGTACTGGGCGCGGCTGGAGGACGAACTGCGGATCATCGAACGGCTCGGCTTCGCCTCGTACTTCCTCACCGTCGGCCAAGTGGTCGCCGACGTGCGGGAGATGGGCATCCGGGTCGCCGCGCGCGGCTCCGGTGCGGGCTCGCTCGTCAACCACCTGCTGGGTATCGCCGCCGCCGACCCCGTCGAGCACGGCCTGCTCATGGAGCGCTTCCTGTCCGGGCGGCGGGCCTCCCTGCCCGACATCGACATCGACGTGGAGTCCGCCCGCCGGCTGGAGGTCTACCGGCGCATCCTGGACCGCTTCGGTGGCGAGCGGGTCGCCACCGTCGCCATGCCGGAGACCTACCGGGTCCGGCACGCCGTCCGCGACGTGGGGGCCGCCCTGGGGCTGGCGCCGGAGCTGACCGACCGGCTGGCCAAGGCCTTCCCGCACATCCGGGCGCGCGACGCGCGGGCCGCGCTCGCCGAACTGCCCGAGCTGCGGCAGGTGGCGGGGGAGGACCACGGCCGGCTGTGGGAGCTGGTCGAGGCACTGGACGCGCTGCCGCGCGGGGTCGCCATGCACCCGTGCGGGGTGCTGCTGTCGGACGCCGGGCTGCTGGACCGCACGCCGGTGATGCCGACCAGCGGTGAGGGCTTCCCGATGTCGCAGTTCGACAAGGACGACGTCGAGGACCTCGGGCTGCTCAAGCTCGACGTGCTCGGGGTGCGGATGCAGTCCGCGATGGCGCACGCCCTGGACGAGGTGGAGCGGACCGGCGGCGGCCGGATCGACCTGGAGGACCCGGCGCAGGTCCCGCCGGGCGATCCGGCCACCTACGAACTGATCCGCTCCGCCGAGACGCTGGGCTGCTTCCAGATCGAGTCGCCCGGCCAGCGCGACCTGGTGGGGCGGTTGCAGCCCAGCACCTTCCACGACCTGGTCGTGGACATCTCGCTGTTCCGCCCGGGCCCGGTCTCCGCGGACATGGTGCGGCCCTTCATCGACGCCCGGCACGGCCGCAAGCCCGTCCACTACGCGCATCCCGATCTGAAGGACGTGCTGAGCGAGACCTATGGAGTCGTCGTCTTCCACGAGCAGTTGATCGAGATCATGCGCGTGATGACCGGCTGCGACCGGGGGTTCGCCGACGAGGCCCGGCGGGCGCTGTCGGACGAGACGCGGCAGGGCCGGGTGCGGGCCTGGTTCGCGGACCGGGCGCGGGAGCGCGGTTACCCCCGCGAGGTCGTCCGGCACACCTGGGAGATCGTCTCGGCCTTCGGCGCGTACGGCTTCTGCAAGGCGCACGCCGTCGCCTTCGCCGTGCCCACCTATCAGTCGGCCTGGCTCAAGGCGCACCATCCGGCGGCCTTCTACGCCGGGGTGCTCACCCACGACCCGGGCATGTACCCCAAGCGGCTGCTGCTCGCGGACGCCCGGCGGCGCGGGGTGCCGGTGCTGCCGCTGGACGTCAACCGGTCGGGCGCCGCCTATCGAATCGAACTGGTGTCCGATGATGAAGGGGAGGGGGCCGGGATGCCCGGGGTGTGGGGACTGCGGCTCGCGCTGTCGGAGGTGCACGGCATCAGCGAGGCGGAGGTCGCCCGGATCACCGCTGGGCAGCCCTACACCTCGCTCCAGGACCTGTGGGAGCGGGCCCGTCCCGGCCGGGCCGCGGCCGAACGGCTGGTGCAGGTCGGCGCGTTGGACGCGTTCGGCGGCAACCGCCGCGACCTGCTGCTCCAGGTGGCCGAGCTGCACCGGCAGGGCCGCGCCTCCGCGTACGACGGCCAGCTCGCCCTCACCGGGGGAGAGGCGGCGGTGTCCCCGCCGGCCGGCCTGCCCGACATGGACGCCGGCGAACGGCTCCACGCCGAGCTCGGTGTGCTCGGCATGGACGCCTCCCGGCACCTGATGGAGGACCACCTCGCCTTCCTGGAGGAGCTGGGCGCGATCCCGGCGCACCGGCTGCGCGAGGTGCGGCACGGCGAGACCGTCCTAGTCGCCGGCGCCAAGGCGGCCACCCAGACCCCGCCCATCCGCTCCGGGCGCCGGGTCATCTTCACCACCCTCGACGACGGCACCGGCCTGGTCGACCTCGCCTTCTTCGACGACAGCCACGAGGCCTGCGCGCACACCGTCTTCCACTCCTGGCTGCTGCTGGTCCGCGGGGTGGTCCAGCGCCGCGGCCCGCAGAGCCTGTCCGTCGTCGGCTCCGCTGCCTGGAACCTCGCCGAACTCGTCGAACTGCGCGGAAAGGACGGCCTGGAGGCGGTCGCGGCCCGGCTGGCCGAGACCCCGGGCGGGACCGCGGACGAGCCCGCGGGCCTCCCCGTCGCGCCGCCCGACGGCCGCCGGGTGCGGATGTCCACCGGCTACGAGATGCACCCCTGGGCCGACCTGCGCCCCGCCGGCGAGGGCGTCCCCACCGGCCGCAAGCTCTGGCACTCCAGCCCGGGGAGCGCGGGACGATGACGAACGGCGACACCGGGCGGCGGCCGGACGGCACGGCGAGCATCCTGCACGTGCGCTGCGCCCCGGCACTGCCCGAGGAGCGCTACCGGGCGGTGCTGGACCTGCTGCGCGAGTTCTCCCCCGTCGTCCAGGCGGTCCCGCCCCGGGCGGCTCTGGTGCAGGTGCGGGGTGCGCAGCGGTACTTCGGCGCGGACGCCGAGCGGATCGCGGGGCTGGTACGGCTGCGGGCGATGGCCTGGCTGGCCGCGGACCTGCGGATCGGCGTCGCGGAGACATGGGCGGTGGCGGCGACGGCCTCGGACCGCGTGGCGGGCCCGGGCGGCGTCCTGGCCGTGCCCGAAGGCGAGGCGGACGCCTTCCTGGCGCCGCTGCCGGTCGAGGCGCTGCACGGCGTCGGCCCCAAGCAGGCCGAGGCGCTGCGCACGTACGGACTGCACACCATCGGGGCGGTCGCCGCGGTGCCGGCGGGCGTCGTCGAGCGGATCCTGGGCCGGCGCGCGGGCCGGCTGGCCGCGGAACGGGCGCGCGGCACGGACCCCCGTCCCGTCGCCCCCAAGGACCTGCCGCCGTCGGCCGGTGTGACGCACCGGTTCCCCCGGCACGAACTCGACGGCCCCGCCGCCCGGGCCGCGCTCCTGGACCTGGTGGTGCGGCTGGGGGCGGTGCTGCGCGGCCGCCGACAGGCCGCCAGGTCCCTGTCCCTGACGCTGCGGTTCGCCGGCGACGGGCAGTGGGAGAGGACCCGGCGGCTCGCGGAGCCGTCCGCGCACGAGGAGGATCTGCGGTTCCTGGCCTATCAGTTGATGGACGCGGCCGGGCTGCAACGGGCGCGCCTGACCGGTATCGGGCTGCGCGCGGAGGACCTCACCGGCGCCGACCGCGTGGCCCAGCAGCTCTCGCTGGACCCGATGCGCGCGTCGCACCTGACGGCGGAGGCGGCCGTGGACCGGGTGAACGCCCGGTTCGGCTTCGGCGCGGTGCGTCCGGCCGCCACGTTCCGCAAGGCGTCGTAGTCCGCGATGCCGTCCCTCTTATCACACGGCAGTGAAGTCAGCGTGACACATTCTTTACCGACCAGTAGCTGGCCGGTTTTTGTTACCCGTGCGTAAATTGACGGAAGCTCAGCAATCTTGTGATCCGGATCACAGGTCGTCAGGGAACGGTCCCCCCTGCTTTTCCCCCACCTGCGAGGAGATCGCTCGATGCTGCACTTCAGACGGACAACGCTGCGGCTGCTGTCCGCACTCGCCCTCGCCGCGGCGCTCACCGTGACGCCCGCCCTGGCCGGTACCGCCGCCGCCTCCGCCCCCAGCAGCGGCTGGAACAACTGGTCGTGCAAGCCCTCCGCCGCCCACCCGCGCCCGGTCGTCCTGGTCCACGGCACCTTCGGCAACTCCATCGACAACTGGCTCGGCCTCGCCCCGTACCTCGTCGCGCGCGGCTACTGCGTCTACTCCCTCGACTACGGCCAGCTGCCCGGCGTCCCGGTCTTCTACGGACTCGGCTCCATCGCCGCGTCCTCCCAGCAGCTCGCCGACTACGTCGACCGGGTCCGCGCGTCCACCGGCGCGGGCAAGGTCGACATCGTCGGGCACTCCCAGGGCGGCATGATGCCGCGCTACTACATGAAGTTCCTGGGCGGCGCCGGCAAGGTCAACGCCCTCGTCGGGATCGGCGCCGACAACCACGGCACCGACCTGAACGGACTGCTCAACCTGCTGCCCTACTTCCCCGGGGCCGCCGACGCCATCGACGGCCTCCTGCCCCAGGGCCTCACGGACCAGATGGCCGGATCGGCCTTCCTGACCAAACTGAACGCCGGCGGCGACACCCTTCCCGGCATCCACTACACGGTGATCGCGACCCGGTACGACGAGGTCGTCACGCCGTACACCTCGCAGTTCCTGTCGGGACCCGACGTCCACAACGTGGTGCTCCAGGACCTGTGCTCGCTCGACCTGTCCGAGCACGTCCTCATCGGGCTGACCGACCGCATCGTCTTCCACGAGACGGCCAACGCCCTCGACCCGGCGCACGCCACGCGGACCGACTGCACGGACGTCTTCAGCTGATCCGGCCGGTTCCGCCACTGCTTCCGGTCCCGGACGGGACCGGAAGCAGCCCCATGGCGGCCGCCGGCCGGTGGCGCCTCAGGAATGCCGCCGGCTGCGCGGGGTGCGCCGCGGCGGCCGGGTGAGCGTGATCTGCCGGACGAGCTGGTGGAAGCAGGACAGGGCCGCGATGGCGGGCAGCGCCGCGACGGTCCAGTTGGTGATCGTCCTGGGGGCGCAGGCGATGCAGAACAGGATGGCGAACGCCGAGAAGAGCAGCACGACCGCCCACGAGTGCGGGGCGCGGCGCTGGTGGAGGGCGGCGCGCAGGATCGACAGCGAGGCCACCATCCACGGGCCGTACACCAGCAGCGGCCACCAGTCGGCCAGGCCCGCGGACCCGTCGGCGGACGCGATGTTCCGCAGCGGGTCGTGCGCGATCATCCCGCCGAGCACGCTCACCATCGCCACGATGGTCGCCGCCAGCGCGGCGACGACGAAGCTCAGCGTCTGGGTCCGGGTCAGCCGGCGGCGCAGCGCGGCCCGGCGGATCTTGCGGTGCCGGCGGCGCGTGAGGGGGAGCTCGTGCGTCGCGGTGTCCGGGGCGTGCTGGAAGACGTCCTCCTCGTCGTCCTCCCCGGACTGGTCGAGCAACTGCGCCAGCTCCTCCTCGGACGCCCACGCCCCGTTGAGGACATCGAAGTCCGGGGCGGAGAAGACCCCGTGCCCCGACGTGTCGTCGTGGCCGGACTGGCGGGGGCTGTAAATGGTGGAACCGTGGAGCTGATCCTCGTACGGCAGACCATTCTCAGGGCGGAAACGGTCCTGCAAAGGCGGCATGAAGGCATTCCTGTCGGGGCCGGGCGGGGGCAAACGGGCAAGACGGCATGGGGGCAAGGGGCCAAGAGGGAGGGGACGGCCCCTCAGTACGGCGCCGCCGGGTCGATGCCGGAGCAGCGACGGGTGAAATCCCCCTCGATCCCGGCCATCTCCCTCGTGAACTGCTCCAGCTCCGAGGAGCAGTGGACGAGGGGGACCCGCTCGTCACCGCGCTCGATGTAGGCGTCCGAGGCACCGGAACCGCCGAGGAAGTGGTCGGCCCGCGGGATGAAGACCCACTCCCCGAGGGGGAAACCGGGCGAGGTGCGCGGGGGGTGCGTGCGGCGGACGGACGCCGGGACGGTCCGGGGGGTCGCGCTCCCGGACGACGCCTCAGGCGCGCTCTGGGGATTGACTGTAGCCACATCCCCACAACGACGGCCGACCCGGTGATGGACGTGGGCCACACGAGTGACCCCGGCGCGCCCGGCGGCGCTCGCGCCCGCCCCGAGTACCGCTCCACAACGGCGCGTTGACCTGCGGGCCAACGCCTCGGCGGGATGGCAGGGTGTCCCCATGACCGAACCGCCCCGCCGCCCCGCCTCCCTCCGGCTCGTCGACGACGTCCTGGACCCCGGAACCTGGCGCCGGTGGGATGAACCCGTTCCCCCTGTTCCTCCGTATCTGGACGGCGAGGAGTACCGGGCCGACCTCGACAGGGCCCGCGCCCGGACCGGGCTCGACGAGTCGGTGGTCACCGGCGAGGGCCGCGTACGGGGCCGGCGGGTGGCCGTCGTGGTCGGTGAGTTCGGCTTCCTCGGCGGGTCGATCGGCGTGGCCGCCGGGGAGCGGCTGGTACGGGCGGTCGAACGCGCCACCCGCGAACGGCTGCCGCTGCTGGCCTCCCCGGCGTCCGGCGGGACGCGCATGCAGGAGGGCACCATCGCGTTCCTCCAGATGGTGAAGGTCGCCGCGGCCGTCACCGACCACAAGGCGGCGGGACTGCCCTACCTGGTCCACCTGCGCCACCCCACCACGGGCGGCGTCCTCGCCTCCTGGGGCTCGCTCGGCCACGCCACCTCCGCGGAACCCGGTGCGCTCATCGGCTTCCTCGGCCCCCGTGTCCACGAGGCCCTGTACGGCGAGCCGTTCCCACCCGGCGTGCAGGTCGCGGAGAACCTGCTGGCCCACGGCATCGTGGACGCCGTCCTGCCGTCCGAGCGGCTCGCCGGGGCGGCGGCGCGGGCGCTGGCGGTGCTCTGCGGCGACGCGGACCTCCCGGCAGACGACGCCGTCCCGGCCGGTGACGCCACCGCCGATGTGCCGGCCGCGGAGTCGATCCGCCGCTCACGGCGGCCCGAACGGCCCGGGCTGCGCGCCCTGTTGGCGGTGGCCGGCCGCGACGTCACGCCGCTCAGCGGCACCGGCGCGGGGGAGCGGGACCCCGGACTGCTGCTCGCGCTCGCCCGGATCGGCGGCACCCCGTGCGTCGTCCTCGGCCACGACCGGCGGGGCGCCGGCGACGGACGGCCCCCTGCCCTCGGCCCCGCCGGACTGCGGATGGCCCGCCGCGGCATGCGCATCGCGGCCGAACTGGACCTGCCGCTGCTCACCGTCGTCGACACCGCGGGCGCCGCGCTGTCCCGGGAGGCCGAGGAAGGCGGCCTCGCCGGTGAGATCGCCCGCTCCCTCGCGGACCTGGTGACCCTGCCCGCGCCCACGCTCTGCCTCCTCCTCGGCCAGGGCGCGGGCGGCGGAGCCCTCGCCCTGCTGCCCGCCGACCGGGTGCTGGCCGCCCGCCACGCCTGGCTGTCCCCCCTGCCGCCCGAGGGCGCCTCCGCCATCCTCTACCGAACCACCGAACGGGCCTTCGAGGTCGCCGCCCGCCAAGGCGTGCGCTCCGCCGACCTGCTCGCGCGCGGCATCGTCGACCGCATCGTCGAGGAGGCCTCCGGCGCGGAGACCCCGGGGGACGCCTCGGATGCTCCGGAGGCCTTCCTCACCCGCCTCGGCGCGATCCTCGGCGCCGAACTCGCCGCCCTCCGCACCCTGCCACGCCCCGAACGCCTCGCCGCCCGCCGCGCCCGCTACCGCACCCTCGGCCTCCGCTGACCCCGCGGGCGCGCGGGGGTGCGCCGCACCGTCCCGTCCCCGCCGACCGCCTGCGACAGCCTTCTGCCCGGGCGGCGTCGAGCGGTGCCGTGTCAGGGCGTGGGGCTCTCGCGGCCCGGGACCCGAAGCGGTCGCTGCCGCGGGACGGTTCGGGCGGTGGTCGGTCCCCGCAAGGCGAGTCCCGGACGTGTGAGGATCCGGTCCGGGCCCGGGGACGTCGATCGTCAGTGGCGGATGCCAGAATCCGTTGGCATGCCGGACGCCGACTACTTCTCTGCCGCCGATGACGAGTCCGCCGTTGCCGTGATCGAGGCCGGCGGACCGGTCCGCGCGGGGCTGGACGTGATCTTCCTCAAGGACATCGATCCGGTCGATGCCATCGCCCAGGTGGAGGCCGTGATGACCGGCTGCGGTCATCAAGAGGCAAGCCGGCGCCCGAGGGTGGGACAGCTGCTGTCCTCCGGGGACATCGACAGCCCGTTCGTCCTCGCCGTGTCGGACACGCTGTGCGACGCCCTGGTCTCCACCTCCGGGGACGACATCGCGGCCGCGGCCGAGGCATGGTCCGCGAAGCGCGCGGTTGTCGGACTCGATGCGGCGACGGCAGTGGTGGTCCTGGAGGCCCTGGCCGGCCTGGCCGGACGGGCTCACGCCGCGGGCCTGCGCCTTTATTGCTGGTGGACGCTGTGACGGCGCACCGCACGCCCGAAGTGGCTGCCTCCGTACGGTCCGGCGCCGCCCCGGGCGGTGTCAGTGGGGGGTGGCAGGATCGGCGGGTGGACGAAAAGAGCGGGGAGTACTGGGACGCCGAGGCGGACCGATTCGACGAGGAGCCGGACCACGGGCTGCGGGAGCCGGAGGTCCGGGCGGCGTGGGCGGGGCGGCTGCGCGGGTGGCTGCCGGACGCGCCGGCGGACGTGCTGGACCTGGGGTGCGGGACGGGCAGTCTCGCGGCGCTGGCGGCGGAGCAGGGCCACCGGGTGACCGGGGTGGACCGGTCGCCGCGCATGGTGGCCCTGGCCAGGGCGAAGCTGGCGGGGACGGACGCGCGGGTGGTCGTCGGCGACGCCTTGCGGCCGCCTGTGCCGGCGGGGCGGTTCGACGTCGTGCTGGTGCGGCACCTGCTGTGGGCGATGCCCGACCCGGCGGCGGCGCTGCGCCGCTGGGCGGGACTGCTGCGGCGCGGCGGCCGCCTCGTGCTGGTCGAGGGATGCTGGGGGGAGGCGGCGCCGGTGGGGATCACGGCGGCCGAACTCGCCGCCCTGGTACGCCCGTTCGCCGCGCACACGGAGATCGAGCAGCTCGCCCGCGACACCGCCCTGTGGGGCCGCCCGGTCCGGGACGAGCGCTACGCCGCCGTGGTGCGGCCGGCCCCGCCCCGGCGGCACAGCGAGATCGTCGACGTCCACCTGATCCTGGTGCGCGACGACCACGTGCTGCTCGGCCGCCGTGTCAACACCGGGTACGCCGACGGCCTGCTGCACGCTCCGTCGGGCCATGTCGAGGACGGCGAGGACGTCCGGGAGGCGATGCTCCGGGAGGCGTACGAGGAGGTGGGCGTCGTGCTGCGCCCCGAGGAGACCGGCGTCGCCCTGGTCATGCAGCACCGTGCGCCCGGCGGCGAGGCCCGCATCGGCTGGTTCTTCGTCGCGGACGGCACCGGCCGGGAGCCGGTCAACCGCGAGCCGGACAAGTGCTCGGAGCTCGGCTGGTTCCCGCTGGACGCGCTGCCGGACGACATGGTCGCGTACTGCCGGGCCGGCCTGGAGGCGTACCGCGCGGGCGAGCGCTTCGTGCTGCACCTGCACGAGCCCGGCGACACCATCGCCCACGACCCGCACGCCCCCGGCCGTGCCGTCGCCCTCGCGCCGAGCGGCTGCAGCACAATGGCCGCGGCAAACGCCGTGCCGTGACCCACCGGGAGAGCGAACAACAGTGAGTTTGAAGATCGTCATCCGCCCCACCGCGGCCGCCGCGCCGTTCGAGCAACTGCGCGCCCAGATCGCCGACCAGGCCCGTTCCGGTGCCCTCCCGGTCGGCTACCGGCTGCCGACGGTGCGCGGACTCGCCGACGAACTCGGCCTGGCCGCCAACACCGTGGCCAAGGCGTACCGCGCCCTGGAGTCGGACGGCGTGATCGAGACCCGCGGCCGCAACGGCACGTTCGTGGCGGCCGCGGGCGACGCCGCCGACCGCGAGGCGGCCACCGCGGCGACGGCCTACGCCGAGCGCGCCCACCGCCTCGGCCTGGACCGCGCCGCCGCCGAGGCCGCCGTGCGGGACGCGCTGCGCGCCGCGTACGACGGTTAGCGGGTCGTCCCGATCACAGCAGTCCGGCCAGTTTGTACAGCGCCAGCGAGCCCGCGACCGCGACGTTGAGGCTGGCGCCGGTCCCCACCATCGGGATCTCGACGGCGAGGTCGAGCAGGTCGAGCGCCTCCGGCGGGATGCCGTGCTGCTCGTGGCCGAGGACGGCGACCGTGGTCCGCCGTGCGGCCGGCAGGTCCGCCAGCCGCACGGCCTCGTCGGCGAGTTCGACGCCCACGATGTGCGCCCCGCGGTCGCGCTGCCGCTGGAGCCAGCCCAGCGGGTCGCCGGTCCAGTGCACACAAGCGGGGCGCCGCAGCGTGTTGCCGCGGGCCAGCGCCTCCGGTACCCAGGGGAAGCGCGGGACGACCAGGCACGCCCCCACCGCGTCGCAGGTGCGCAGCAGTGTGCCCAGGTTGGCGCCGTGCAGCGGCCACAGGGGCGCCGCGTACAGGTGGTCCCAGCAGCCGTGCGCCCGGGGGCGGCGGCCGCGCCGCAGTTCGGCACCGGTGCGGGTGCGGATGTTCCGCTTCGTCCCGTCCGGGCGACCCGCGGGCATCAGAGGTAGAGGCCCCCCGAGGAGGAGGCCGGGGTCTGGGCGGGGAGCACGGGGCCGCCGGCGGAGGACGCCCCGCGGCGCAGCGCGTACAGCTCGGCCAGCGTGGCGCCGTCGCGGCCCACGCCCTCGGACGTGCCGAGCCAGCTGGTGGCCTCGGCGCGGGTCAGCGGGCCGACCTCGATCCGGGCCAGGCAGCGCCCGGGGCGGACCACCGCCGGGTGCAGCCGTTCCAGGTCCTCGTTGGTGGTGATGCCGACCAGGACGTTGCGGCCCTGCCCGAGCAGCCCGTCGGTGAGGTTGAGCAGCCGGGACAGCGCCTGGCCCGTCTGGTGCTTGGCCTGGCCGCGGATGAGCTCGTCGCAGTCCTCCAGGAGCAGCAGCCGCCAGCGGCCGGGCCCCTCGGCGTCGTCCTCGCCGATGGCGATCTCCATCAGGTAGCCGACGTCGTTGAAGAGCACCTCGGGGTCGAGCACGCAGTCCACCTGGCACCAGTCCCGCCACGCGCGGGCCAGGGTGCGCAGCGCGGAGGTCTTGCCGGTGCCCGGCGGCCCGTGCAGGAGCAGCAGACGGCCGCTGATGTCGTCCGCGGTGAGCTTCATCAGCCCGTCCACGGCCTCGGCCACCGGCGCGGTGTAGTTGCCCCGGACGTCGTCCCAGGGCGCGGCGCTGATCTGCCGGGTGATGCGGTGCGGCCCGCGGCGCGGGGCCACGTACCAGAAGCCCATGGTGACGTCGTCGGGCTGCGGTTCCGGCTGGTCCTCGGCGTCCTCGACGGCCTCGGCCAGCACGCGCTGCGCGAGCTCCTCGCTCACGGCGGTCACCGTCACGTCCGCGCGGTGGTGCCAGCGGGAGACCAGGATCGTCCAGCCGTCGCCCTCGGCGAGGGTGGCGCCGCGGTCCTTGTCGCGTGCCGCGCGCAGCACTTCGGCCCCGGCCGGCAGCAGGGTCAGTCCCGACTTCACGCGCTCCACGGATGAGCCGCGCGAGTACGGCTGCTCGCCGGTGACGAAGCGGCTGAGGAACAGGGCGTCGATGGCGTCGGACGGCGAGTCGTCGTCGTTCATGCCGAGACGGATGGACAGGGCGCGATGCGGGGGCGTTGCGTCGGGCATGACGCTCATGATCCGGCACGGGCTCCGCACGCGCACAGGGTTTTCGCGGAGCGGCGCAATCCCGTCGAACCCCCGGTGAAACCCGCCCGATCCGGGCAACGCGGCGGTTACCCTGGCTGGTGATGGGACGCCATGGGGACGTGCGTGCGAAAGTACCGGGGGCGGGGCGGCGAGGCATCACCGCGCTTCTGGGGATCGGTGTGGTCGCGCTGGCGCTGCTGCTGACGACGTGCGACCTGCGGGGCGGTACGGGCGACGGCGGGCGCGGCAGTGCCGGGCCGGGCGCCGGGGTGCACAGCCCGTCCAGCACACCCACCGGAAAGCCCTCCACCGAGCTGGGTTTCGGGCTGACCCACACCGAGTACAGCGCCGACCACGGCGAGGCCCCGGCCAAGCGGGCGGTGGCCGGACTGCTCTCGGAGCGGTCGCTGCCCCAGGACCAGGCGATCATGGGCTGGGGCGCCGACAACCCCGAACCGGCGCCGGGGAAGTACGACTTCGGCGAGCTCGACGACCGCATCGACCTCATCCGGGCCAGCGGCGGCACCCCCGTGATCACGCTGTGCTGTGCCCCGGACTGGATGAAGGGCGGCGCGCCGGGCGCGCGTACGGACTGGTCCCGGCTGGAAGTCGCCCCCGACCCAAGCCACTTCGACGACTTCGCGGCCCTCGCCGCCACCGTCGCCCGCCGCTATCCGGACGTGCGGCACTTCATCGTCTGGAACGAGTTCAAGGGCTTCTGGAACGACGGCGAGCAGCGCTGGGACTACGAGGGCTACACCGATCTGTACAACCGCGTGTACCAGGCCGTGAAGAAGGTGAATCCGGACAATCTCGTCGGCGGCCCCTACCTCGTCATGGACAGCTTCGCCCCCGGCGACGACGGCAACGGCGACGCCTCCGGCACCCTCAAGGGCCCCTGGGGCGCGGCCGACCGGCGCGTCCTGGACGCCGTGGACTACTGGCTGCGCCACAAGGCCGGCGCGGACTTCCTGGTCGCCGACGGCTCCAGCACCAACCGCGACGACTCCCTGGTGCCCGACGAGTTCGCCGCCACCGAGAAGTTCGCCGCCGTCGGCCGCTGGCTCAAGCAGCGCAGCGGCGGGCTGCCGCTGTGGTGGGCCGAGTGGTACGTCGAACCGGACGGGAAACCGACCGGCTGGGACGAACGGCACCGCACCGCCGTCCAGGCGGCCGCCATGATGGAGCTCGCCCGCGGCGGCGCCGACGCGGCGTTCTACTGGAACCCGCAGGAGCGCGGCAAGGCGTGCCCCGGCTGCCTGTGGACCAGCACCGAACTGTCCTCCGGCGGCGGCCGGCAACTGCCCATGATGGACCTGCTCCGGCGCTTCGGCGCCGCCTTCCCGCCGGGCACACGCTTCCGTACGGTGTCCGTCGCCGAGGACGACCGGCCGAATGTGCGCGTGCTCGCCGACGACAAGGCGGTGCTCGTCGTCAACACGCTCGACCGCCCGATCCGGGCGGCGGTGGACGGCCGCTCCTTCGACCTGCCCGCCTACGGCATCCACTGGCTGCGGCGCGGCAGGTAGCGGCCGCGGCCGGCGTCAGACGACGTTGCGGACCAGCCACTCGTCCGGGTTGTAGGCGTCGCGGTCCGGGTCGTGGACCGTGGCCCGCACCGCGGGGACCGCGTCCTGCGGTCGGACGCGCTCCGGCAGCCGGCCGAAGCGGGCGCGCCGGGCCTGCGCCGCCGTGTCCGCCCCTTCTGCCGGGGCCTCCGGTGCCGTGACCTGTGCCCGCGGGGTCGTGCCGTTCTCCTTGTGCGCCATCGCTCGCACCTCCTTGGCCCCGGGAACGCCGCGTGGCGGCGCGGTGTTCCCGGGGCTGCTCCGGGGAGGCCGGGCGGCCGGTCAGCTCAGGGTGAGGAAACGGACCGCCGTCGCCGCAAGGAACACCAGCAGCAGCGGCGCGGCCGCCACCAGCGACCAGCGCATACCGCGCCGCCGCCTGGCCTCCGGCAGGGTGACCCGCGCCAGTTCGCGCGCGCCGAGCAGCACCAGCAGCGAGACGCCGGCGAGCACGCCCGCCGCCGTCCATGTGTTCCATGTCACCACCGGGAAGACCCGGCCGGGCCGGGGCTCGGGCGCCTCCCAGCCGGCGGGCTGCTCGCTCAGCTCGTAGACCGTCGCGTCCTCGTTGCGCACCACCGGCCGCAGCTCGGTGCGCGCGTCGAGGGAGCGCAGCAGTTTGTCGGGCCAGGTCCGGGAGAACCCGGCGTCGAGCTGGAGATAGGCGTTCTGGCCGCGCGAGACCATCAGGTACGCGTTCGGTCCCGCGTCCTGGAGCGCCTCGACCAGCGGATCGACCAGCACCGGGTCGCGCGGCGCGAGGACCGGCACGTAACTCACCCGCTCCATGTCCCGGGCGTTCCACGGCAGGCTCGGCGTCACGTCGTTCACCGGGTCGGTGCTCAGCCACACCAGGTGCGCGGTCGGCTTGTCGTGCGCGTACACGTACTCCATGGCCGCGACCTCGCCGGTGCGGACCCGCTCGAACGGCTCGTTGCCCCAGCGGGCCACCAGGAAGCCCGCGATGAGCACCCAGCCGGCCAGCAGCGCCGCGGCCGGCCCGCGCCACCCGCGGTCCGAGGAGGACCGCGGGAAGAACGCGAGCGCGCCCAGCACGGCGGCCCCCGGCAGGGCGAACAGGAACACCCGCAGGGCCATCTCGCCGCCGTAGGACTGCATGCCGAAGCCGAGGAACGGCACGACCAGCAGCACCAGCAGCGCCAGGTCGCTGAAGCCGGCCCAGCGGCGGCGCAGCCACCCGGCCGCCGCGAGCATCATGACGCCGCCGGCCAGGGCGACCCGCACGTACAGCACCAGCTTGTGCACCGTGCTGCCGCCCTCGATGCGCCCGGAGACGCTGGAGGAGACATTGCCGCCGAGCGAGCCCATGCCGCCGAAGAGTTCGTCGAAGTGGCCCGACCAGTACGGCTCCGCCAGGTAGCAGATCCACCCGATCAGCAGCACCCCGCACAGCAGCGGCAGCCCGAGCGGTGTCGACCGCCGGACGAGCACGAGCACGGTCAGCACCCCCAGCATCACGAAGGGCGTGAGCTGGTGGCTCACCACCGACGCCGCGAACAGCGCGACCAGCAGGGCCAGCAGCACCGCGCGGTCGGTCCGGCCCGTCGGGGGCACCTCGGCCTCACCGGGCAGCAGCTTGCCGCGCGGCGCCCCGGTGGACCGGAACCAGACCAGGAGCACGGCCGCGAAGAGCAGGTAGAGCAGGTAGTTGAGCGACTGGGGGGAGAAGTAGTCCTGCCCCACCCAGCCGCACAGCGCGAACATCCACACCGCGCACCACTTCGCCCGCCATCCGGCGCGCACCGCGCGCAGCAGCAGCATCAGCGGTGCCAGGTACAGCAGTTCCACGGCCAGCGGCCACCAGCGCAGCACCTCGGTGAGGTCGGTGAGCCCGATGGCGCGGGTGACGAAGGTGACCGCGGCGAAGAAGCCGGGCCAGGAGAAGCGGGCGTCCATGTCGGGCGCGGCGTCCCCGGTACGGCCGATGTAGTCGATGAAGCCCGCGTGCTGCCACGCGGTGGCGAACCGCGGCTGCTCCTCCAGGACCGCGGGCACGGCGTGCAGGGACACCACCGTCGCCAGCAGGACCGCCAGGAGCAGCCACCGGCGCGGCGCGCGCAGCCACAGGCCGGCCGCGAAGGCCGCGACCAGCAGCGCCGCTCCGGCCAGGGTCGCCGGCGGGAGGACGGAGATCAGGCCCAGGCCGTTCATCGCGTCGAGCGAGGCGTCGTCCATGCCGGTCAGCGGCAGCCAGTACAGGGCCAGCGCGCCCAGCAGCAGTCCCCAGACGCCGAGTTCGAGCAGCCGGGCCCGGCGGCCGGTGGGCGCGTCGGGCGTCGCCGGTGCCTCCGGCGGTGTCTGCGCGGGTGGTCCGGCCGCGGGGGGCGGGGACGCGGGCGCCGCGGCGGCCAGGGACTTCTCCGCGCGCGGCGCGGGCAGCTCCGGGACCGCGGTGCCCTTCGGCGGCGTCACCCAGGGACGCCGCTCGGGGTGGTCGAAGTCGAGGTGGACGCCCAGTTGGAGGGTGTCGCTGTCCAGCGCGGCGGCACGGGCCCAGCGCGTGCCGTAGACGATCTCCAGGTCCTCGCCCGCCGCGGCCGTCTGCTCGGGCGCCGGTCCGGAGGCGGCCGCCGCCTCGTGCACAGCGTTCGCCCCGCTCGCCTCGCCGGCATCCCCCTCGGTCGGGGCCGCCGCGGGGGCGGCGATCAGCCGCCGCAGCCCGAAGACGGAGACCACCGCGATCACCACGAGGCTGCCCAGCTCGGCCCACCCGGCCCCGGTGATGCCCAGCGGCCCCAGCAGCGCGAGGGTGGATCCCAGCACCAGCAGGCACAGCAGCCCCTGGAGGAAGGCCAGCAGCCCGGTGCGGCTCTGCGCCCGCAGGACGCCGAAGTAGACCTCGATCAGCACCCGGGTCAGCGAGCACAGCGCCAGCAGCCGCAGCAGCGGCGCGCCCTCCTGCGCGTAGCCGTCGCCGAAGACTCCGAGGATCTGCGGTGCGAAGACGCCCATGAAGAGCGTGATCGGCACCATGATCCTGGCCATCCGGCGCAGCGCCGCCCGGCAGTTCTCGGCGATCCGGCCCGGGTCGTGGGCGCCCTCCACGGTCAGCGAGGACCCCATGTTGATCGCCAGCAGGTCGATCGTGCCGCCGATCGTCATCGTGATGTAGAAGTACGCGTTGTCCGTGGCGGAGATCTGCGAGGCGACGATGACCGGGACGAGGTACACCACGGCGAGCGCGAAGAACGAGCCGGTGGCGTCACCGGCGACGAAGCGGCCCATCTGACGGCCCGTCGGCGGATCGACGGTCCCCGCCGTGGCCTTGACGTGCCGGGGCACCAGGCGGCGGAAGACCAGCCAGCCCAGCGGCACCACCGACAGGCCGATGGCGGCGACCCAGGACACGAACACGCCGGCCGTCGGCACGGCGGCGGCCAGGCCCACGAGCAGGGCCAGTTTCGCGGCGGAGAAGACGGTGTTGCCGACGGGCACCCACACCGCCTTCCGCAGCCCGGTCAGCACCCCGTCCTGGAGGGTCAGCAGCGACCAGCCGATCACCGCCGCGATGAAACCGAGGCCGTTGACCGTGCCGTGCAGAAAACGGTACGAGGGGCCCCAGAGGCCCAGGGTGAAGAGGAAGACCGCCGCCGCGAAGGCCACGATCGCCGAACTCCCGGCGTACGTGCCGAAGATCAGGCGCCCGGTGCGCCGCCCGGAGACCGGGATGAAGCGTGCCAGGGCCCCGGTGAGGGTCACCGCGGTCAGGCCGGCGAGGAACTTCATGGCGGCGATGGCCGCCGAGCCCTGGCCGACCGCGTCCTCGCTGTAGTAGCGGGCCGCGACCAGCCAGTAGCCCAGGCCCAGGACCGCGGAGACACCGGTGTTCAGCATCAGTGCGTAGGCGTTGCGGAACAGCTGGTTCCCGCCGCGCTTGGCGGCGGCGGACGCGGTTCCGGGATCGCCGGCGGCCGCGCCGGCGGACTCCTGCCCGGGCGCCGGTTCGTCCCCGGGCGCTGTGGGCGTGGCCGGCGTGGTGGTCGTCTCAGACACCGCTCTCGCGCACCTTCCGCACACCCCTGCGGGCTCTGCGCACCAGGGAGTACCCCTGGGTCAGGACCCGGTCCACCGCGAAGTTGCGGGCGACGGCGCGCCCTTCGACCAGCCGCTCGAACTCCTCGGTCCCCGTGCTGCGGCGGACCGTCACCCGGGCCAGCGCGTAGGGGCTCTGGCGCCGCGGGTCGGCGAGGGCGTTGCCCACGGCGAGCGCCGCGCCGAAACCGGCGGTGCGCACGGCCTGCCGCACCCGGCGGGTGGAGTAGCCGTACGGGTAGGCGAAGGAGGACGGGGCCGCGCCCAGTTCGTCGTGCAGGATCTCCTTGCAGCGCAGCAGCTCGAACCAGAGCCGCTTGTCGCCGAGTTGGTCCAGCTGCGGATGGCTGTGGCTGTGCCCGCCGATCTCGGTGCCGGCGTCGCGCAGTTCGCGCACCTGGTCCCAGTCGAGCATGGTGTCCAGCGCGGCGCCCGGCAGTTCGTACGCGCCGCGCAGCCAGCCGGTCGAGACGAAGAGCGTCGAGGCGAAGCCGAGGCCCTTGAGCACAGGGAGGGCGTGCCGGTGCACGCCCTCGTAGCCGTCGTCGAAGGTGATCAGCACCGGGCGCCGCGGCAGCGGCCGCCCCTCGCGCCAGGCGGACGCCAGCGCGGATGTGCCGAGCGGGGTGAAGCCGCGGTCCTCCAGCAGTGCCATCTGCTCTGCGAAGGCCGCGGGGGTCACGGACAGCCCCCTGGTCGCCCGGGCGGGCGTGTCGGTGACGGCGTGGTACATCAGGATCGGCACGGGGCCGTCCCGCCGTCCGTCGTACTCGGTCATACGAGGGCACCTCCCGGTGTGCGGTGGACGGACGGCAGGGGGACGGCCGGTCTCACGGCATGGCCTCCCCCCGGGTGCGCAGTCGGGCGACGGCATACCCGGCCGCCGTGGTCGCCACACCGGTCACGATGGCGCCGGCCCGCCCCGCGCCGCCGGGGCGGCCGCGCAAGGCGTCGCGCAGTCCGCGCGCGGCGCCGGCGGGCAGAACGCGGGTGGCGTAACGGCGTTCGGTCTCCAGTCCCGCCTCGGTGCCCACGCTGCGGGTGACCAGCGCCTTGGACAGCCCCTCCGCGTAGCAGCGGGTCCGGAAGTAGGCGAAGCGCTCCCGGGCGGCGGGGACGCGGTGCCAGATCACGGCGCGGTCGTCGATGAGCAGCAGCGCGCCGGGCTTGGCCTGCGCGAGGCGGATGCAGAACTCCGTCTCCTCGCAGCCCAGCGGGCGTTTGTCGCCGTCGCGTCCGATACCGGTCGCGAAGCCGCCCGCGATGTCGAAGGCGGTGCGGCGGAACGCGGCGTTGCCGCCGAGGACGTTGCGGACCGGGGCCCGGCCGGGCGGCTGGCCCCGGTAGGACGCCCCCACCACCCAGTCGAACTCCTCGGGGAACCAGGCCGGCCGGTGCCCGGAGGCCCAGACCGGTCGGGTGCGCCCACCGACGCCCAGGACGAGCGGGTCCTCCAAGGCGTCGGCGAACCAGTGCAGCCAGTCCCGTTCGGCGACCGCGTCGTCGTCGAGGAAGGCGACGGCCTCGCCGGTGGACGCCTCGATCCCGGTGTTGCGACCGGCCGACAGTCCGCGCGGCCCGGTGTTGGCGAGCACCCGCACCGGCGTTCCGGCGTAGTGCTCCACCAGCCGGGCCCGGAGCGCGGGGTTGTGGTCGACGACCAGCAGCACCTCGTGGGCGGGCAGGCTCTGCGCCCGCACCGAGGCCACGGCGGCGAGGATGTCGCCCCAGCGGTCCTCGGTGTAGACGCAGATCACCACGGACACCGGGGTCCGTCCGGTCACCGGACGTCCTGGCGGCGTGCGGCACGGCGCTCGTTCTTCTCCTGCACGATGACCTTCAGCACCCGTAAGCCGTCGCGCACCGCGCGCAGGTTGCTCACGCCGTGGATGCGGACGTACTCGTGGCTGGGGATCTCCTGGACCTTCAGGCCGGCCGTGACGACTCTGATGTTCATCAGGGTCTCGACCTCGAAGCCGGTGCAGTCCAGCGTGATCTTGTCCAGGCAGTGCCGCCAGAACGCGTTGTAGCCGTAGCACAGATCGGTGTAGCGGGCCCCGAACTTGGCGTTGACCACGGCGCACAGGACACGGTTGCCGAGCTTGCGGATGGGGGTCATGTCGTCCGTGCCGCCGCCGTTGGCGAAGCGCGAGCCCTTGGCGAAGTCGGCGCCCCCGACCAGGGCGGAGACATAGGAGACGATCTCCGACCCGTCCGCCGAGCCGTCGGCGTCCACCATCACGATGATCTCGCCGGTGCAGGCGGCGAAACCGCTGATCAGGGCGTCGCCCTTGCCCTTGCCGGTCTGTGTCACGATGCGGACGTCCGGCCGCAGTTCACGGGCGACCTCGATGGTGCCGTCGGTGGAGTTCCCGTCGACGAGGACCACTTCGTGGATCCACGACGGCAGGGTCGCGAAGACGTGCGGCAGGTTCTCCGCCTCGTTCATCGCCGGGATGACCACGCTGACGAGCGGAGCGATCGCCAAGTGCGTGGAGACCGGCGTGAAATGGTCCGGCGCGAGGACCGCGGTCGGCTGCGCGTGCCCGGTGACTGCCGGGCGCAGAGACGAGCTCATGAGTCTGTTTTCCCTCTCGTCCGGTGGGTCGCCCGCCCCGGGCGCCCTCTGGTGTGCCGGTTCGAAAGGGGGGTTGTCTCACCCCGCCCGGGAATCCGCGCATGCGGGGCATGGCGGTGTCCCCTGTGCTGGCGGGCCGGGTGAGTGGACATGCGTGACTGGCCGCGCGGCTCGCGACTCGGCACACACGTTCCGGTGACCGAGCACGGCACCCCCCTACCGCGCCCCGCGGTCTCCCTGTGGCGACTGTCCGGCCCTCCCCTTGAGCCGCTTTGCAGAACAGGTCGATGCGGGTGGATGTATGACGATATTGACGGTTGGAACTCTATGGCAAGACTCGTGAGAGTGAATACCGTTTCACGGATTTGGCGAATAGTCGTCCTGGTCGGTCCGGGAGGGTCATGGTGAGTCCCGTGGAGCGCTAGTAGATCCTGATCAGTGTGGATCAATACCGATCAACCGTGTTGAACGCTATTGATCATTCCTGTGGCGCAATGTCCGTTATCGTGCACCGGCGCGCAACCGCCCCATACGCTTGAGGAATCGGTCGGCCGGCTCGCGCAGGACGGGGTGCGCCGTGACCGCGTTGCGCAGGGCGCGCACCGGCGCACGCCGGGCGCGGTGGCCCAGCGCCACCGGGTGCGGCCGGGTCACCCAGCCCTCCGAGACGGTCAGGTCGCGGGTCTTCAGGGATTCCTTGTACTCCTTGTGGCCGCGCCCGAGGTCGAGATGGGCCACCCCGTCGGCCGCCGCTCCCTGCGCCATCCGCAGATGCAGCACCAGCCCCGGCGAGTACTTCGAGAACTGCGGGTCGTACGCCGGGAACCAGCAGGCCAGCACCGCCGGCGTGCGCATCCCGAAGTGTGCGGCGATCGGCCGGTCGCCCGCGTACAGCACCGACAGCAGGCCGCTGAAGGACTCCTCGCGCGTGTGGAAGAGATGCTCCACCAGGTCGACGATCCAGGGCCGCGCGAAGCGGTCGCTGCGCCCGGTTCTTCGGTACTGCGCCGACTTCCACCCCATCAGCGTGCGCAGCGCGCCGACGTCGCGCTCGTCGTGCACGTAGCGCACCTCGCCGACGTCCCGGCCGAGCTTGCGCTCCTTGGCGAGCGTCGTGCGCACGAACTTGGGCGAGTGGCTGCGAAGATGGCCGAGATACGCCTCGTAGCCCTGTTCGACGTCCATGACGGGCGAGGCGTACGTGCCGGTCGCGCCCTCCTCGAAGGGCTTCTGGCCCTCCACGAGGTGGTCGAACTCCCAGACGGCCAGCCCGCAGGCGCGCAGCAGCTCCCGGGCGTCCCACTGGAACCCGGGCCGGTGCACGAGCCCCTGGCAGTCCGACAGCCCCAGCCCGATCGCCCGGCCCACGCCGGCCGCCGAGCGCTGGAACGGGAAGAAGGCGACCGGGTCGCCGTCCTCGCGGACCACCGCGACGCGCACGCCCCGGTGGTGGTGGGCCACGGCGAAGGTGAAGCCGGGTGACAGGAAGGGATTGCCGAGCTGCGGGCTGCCCATGGCGACCGCCTGGCTCTGCACGCGGGTCCAGGCCGCCCGGTCGGCGGCGGTGAGCTCGCCGGGGCGGTACACGGTGATGTCCACTTTACGGAGTCCGCCTTCTCTCGGCCCGGCCACGGGAGTGCCGCAGGAGCGGCAGCAGGAACAGCACGGCACTGACCGCCGCCACGGCGGCGACCCCGCCGCGCACCGACCACATGTGCAGCGCGAGCATCCCCTGCGCCACGATCAGGTCGATCACGACGGTGCCGCCCACGGCGACCACCGACCGGCTGAGCGGGTCGAGGCCGCGCAGCCCGGCGGCGAGTGCCGCGGCCGGCGCGGCGAGCAGGAAGAAGAAGGTGAACGGCGCCCGGACGGGCGAGGCGATGTCCGCGAGCGCGAGCACCGCGCCGACCCCGCCGACTCCCACGGCGGCGCCCGCGAGCAGCGGTAGTGATTCCTTGCCGATCGGGTGACCGGACGCGTTGTCTGTGTGCGTTGGTTGCATTGGCGACTTTGCCCCCCAAAACGCCGGATGCAGACGTTCAATGTCGCTCAATTCGGGCGCGGGCGTCAAGGAAGGAGGGAACAGAAGCGGCCGCCCCGACCGGACCGGGTGGCGGGCCGGGCAGAGGTGGACGATTTCCCCCGAACTGCCCGGCGGCGGGCGGCGGTTTGTTCGATACGGCGGGGCGCCCCCCTGGGACGCGCAGGCCCGGGGCGTCCACCGCTTCGGCACCGGCACGTCGCTGGCGGGGTGTCAGGCGGGACGCGCGGCGCGGCGGGGATCCTGCTAAGGGAGATTGCATGAGACTGTCCCGATTCGCGTCAGCCGCGTCCGCGTTCGTCCTCGCCGCCGCACTCGCCCTGACCGGTGCCGGCCCGGCACACGCCGCGGGCCCCGTGTACGTGGCCCTCGGCGACTCCTACGCCTCGGGCGTCGGCGCGGGGAGGTACCAGACCTCCAGCGGCGGCTGCTACCGCAGCAGCAGGGCGTACCCCCGCCTGTGGGCCGACACGCATACTCCGTCCGGGTTCTCTTTCACCGCCTGTTCCGGTGCCACCACCACCGATGTGATCAACCGTCAGCTCGGGCCGCTGAACGCCGCCACGACGCTGGTCAGCGTCACCGTCGGCGGCAACGACGCAGGCTTTGTCGGCGTCATGACCACCTGCCTGCTCAGCGTGTCCAGCGCCTGCCTGGACCGGATCGACCAGGCCCGCGACTACATCGAGAACCGGCTCCCGGCCCGCCTGGACGCGGTCTACGACGCCATCGCCGACCGGGCGCCGGCGGCCCGCGTGGTCGTCGTCGGCTATCCCCACTTCTACCGGCTGGGGACGTCCTGCATCGGCCTCACCCAGGCCAAGCGCAAGGCGATCAACGCCGCCGCCGACCTCCTCGACACCGTCACCGCCAAGCGCGCCGCCGACCACGGCTTCGCCTTCGGCGACGTCCGCGGCACCTTCGGCGGCCACGAACTGTGCGCCGGATCGGCGTGGCTGCACAGCCTGACGATCCCGGTCTACGAGTCGTACCACCCCACCGCCGCCGGCCAGTCCGGCGGCTATCTCCCGGTGTTCACCGCGGCCGCCTGACCCGCGGCGCACCCGTGCCCTACGGGGCCGGCGCCCGGCCCCCGTACGCGGGGTGGTCAGGGAGAGGCGGCCGTGCCCGTGGGGGACGGCGACGACGACGAGGACACCGACGGGGAGGTCGCGCGGCACGTGACGGTGAACGGGACGCGTTCCGACACCAGCGCCACCGGAGCGCCGATCTCCAGCGTCATCGAGTCCTCCCAGGTGGCGTCCGGCAGGTAGGACAGCTCGACGTGCTCGACCGTGCGGCTGCTGTCCCCGCCGGCCGGGAAGTCCAGCGTCCGCCAGACCGGGTCCCCGCCGGTCCCGCTCACCGTCCGCCAGCGGTACGAGACCCTCGCGGGGGTCCGGTCCACCGTCACGACCGCGGAGAAGGCCGGCGCCTCCGCCTCCGGCGGCGGGCAGGTGCCCGTCCAGCTGTCCCGCACCGCGTGGACGGAGACATGGACGTTCACCCGGACCGGCGGGTGCGACGTGCCGGAGGACGTCCCCGAGCCCGCGCCGTGACTGCCGGAGGGCGACGCGGAGCCCGTGCCGCCGGACGGCGAGGAGGCGGCCGGTGAGGAGGCCCCGCCGTCCGTCGTCACCGCGGGGGAGGTCACGACCGCGTCGTTGGTACCGCCCGTCGTGGCCGCCGACCCGGAGCCGGCCGCGCCGCCCCCGTCGTCGTTCAGCAGCGCGTACGCGGCGCCGCCCGCTCCCAGCACCAGGGCGAGCACCCCGGCCACCAGCGCCACGACCGCGCGCCGGGGCCGCCCGGTCGCGCCGGCGGCCGGCGGCCCGTCACCAGGGGGCGCACCGAGGGGCGTCGTGCGCACCGGCGTGCGCTCCCGCTCCCGGTCGCGCAACGGCTGCGGCGCGGTGACGGTCAGGGCGGCCTCGGTCGGCGCGTAGGCCGCGGCGACCGTGCCCGGTCCCGGCGAGCGCCCGGACGCCACGGCGTCCAGCTGCCGCCCCGCCTCCGCGGCGGGCAGCCGGGCCGCCGGGTCCTTCTCCAGCAGCCCCGCGATCAGCGGCCCGAGCGGGCCCGCCCGCCGGGGCGGCGGCAGCGGTTCGTCCACGACCGCGCGCATCGTGCTCAGCGCCGTGTCGCGCCGGAAGGGCGAACCGCCCTCCACCGCGACGTACAGCAGCACGCCCAGCGACCACAGGTCGGACGCCGGGCCGGGGCGGCGCCCCAGCGCGCGCTCCGGCGCCAGGAACTCGGGCGAGCCGACCAGTTCGCCGGTACGGGTGAGCGCCGAGGTGCCCTCGATCATCGCGATGCCGAAGTCGCTGAGCACCACCCGGCCGTCGTTGCCGATCAGCACATTGCCGGGCTTGACGTCCCGGTGCAGCACACCGGCGGCGTGCGCGACCCGCAGCGCGGCCAGCACCTTGGACCCGATGTCCGCCGCCCGGCGCGGCGCCATGGGCCCCTCGGCGTCGAGCACGTCGGCCAGCGTCAGACCGCGGACCAGCTCCATGACGATCCACGGGTTGCCGTCCGCCATCGCCACGTCGTAGACCTTGACCACGTTCGGGTGCTCCACCCGCGCGGCGGCGCGGCCCTCCTGCTCCAGCCTCGCGTAGAGGCGCGCGGTGTCGTGCTCGTCGAACCCCGGCGGCGCCTTGACCTCCTTGATCGCCACCTCGCGGCCCAGCAGCTCGTCACGGGCGAGCCAGACCACGCCCATGCCGCCGCGGCCGAGTTCGCCGATCAACCGGTAGCGCTCCGCCACGACCCGTGTCATCGGCGGTTCCCCCCTTCGTCGCGCCCGCTGCCCAGCATGACCGAACTTCCCACCGGGCGAACCCTTTAGACGGGAACCTCCCCCGCCGTCTCAACCGAGGGTCGCCGCCGCGCCCCTGAGCACCAGGCCGCAGCCGAGCACCAGCACCACCGACGCGGTCGCCAGCGGCACCAGACGACGCGCCGCCGTCAACACCCGACCCCGGAACAGCCCTTGCCGCAGCGACGCCCGACCGGCCAGCCGGCCCAGGCGTACCACGGCGAAACCCGCCGCCGTGAGCGTGGCGGCCAGGCCCGCGCCGTACGCCAGCACCAGCAGGAAGCCGAACCACGCCTGGCCGAGCGCCGCGGCGCCGACGAGCACGACGACGGCTGACGGGCTGGGAACCAGACCGCCCGCGAAGCCGAGCAGGATCGTGCCGCGGAGGGTGGGCCGGGCCTCGTGGATGTGCGGGTGGGGGTGCGGGTGCGGGTGGGCTGCCGGCGCCGGGGCCTCGGCGGTCAGGACGGCTGTGGCTGTGGCGGTGCCTGGGGGTGTGCGGGGGTGGTGGTGCGGGGCGTGCGTGGGGCCGTGGGAGTGGCCGTGATCGTGCCCGTGGTTCCGGCCCCGCAGCCGCCACGCCCTGCGGAGCAGCGCCGCCCCTGCGAAGGCGACCAGGACGCCGCTGGCGATGCCCAGCCAGGCGATGACCGAGGGCGCGGCGGCCGACCCCGTCGTCACCAGCAGGCCCAGCCCGAACACCCCGAGCGTGTGCGTGACCGTCACCGACGCGCCGAGGGCGACCATGTCGCGCCGCGAACGGCGGCCGCCCGCCGCCGCCGCGGCGGCCATCAGCGTCTTCCCGTGACCGGGGGCGAGCGCGTGCATCGCGCCCAGCGCCAGCGCCGTGAGCAGGGCCAGCGCGGCGAAGCCCGGGGTGAGCGCGTGCCGGGACACCAGCCCGGTGAGCGCCTGTGTCCAGCGGTCCGCGCCGCGAGGCAGCACACCGCTCCCGGGCGCCGCGGTGCCCGGGTCCGCCGCGGCGCCGAGCGCCGGCCCGCCGGGCGTCACGCGCAGCCGCGCCGACCGCTCGTCGGCGGGGGAGGACAGCAGGTCCCCCGGGTAGGCCGTCAGACGCCGTGACACCGAAGCGCCGGGCACGTCGGCGGCGGCGAGCGTCATGCGGTCGCCGCGCGCCGTGATCTCCCGCCAGCCGGGCCCGGTGCCGATGTCGGCCGGACGGTACGTCAGCGCGACCGACCCGGCGCGGGGCAGGGGCGCCGTCAGCCGGCACTCCACGCGCAGCGTCGTCAGCCCCGCCTGCCCCGGCCGTACGGCGGCGCTCGCCGCGTCCACCCGGACCGGGACGCCCCGCCCGTCCGCCGCGGCCCGCGCGCCGTCCGCCGCGGCGCCGCAGCGCTCGCGCGCCCAGGCCGCCAACTCCGGCTTCGCCAGGGTGTTGTCGCCGTTCCGGTCGACGGCCGGGACCGCTTGGGCGGCGGGGATCTCCGCGAGGTCCTCGACGTGGTCGACACGCAGCGTGCCGGGCGCGACGACCAGTCCGTCGTAGCGGTTGACGGTGAAGTTGCCGAGCGGGTGCGCCTGCGCCTGCCCGGCAGGCAGTATCGCCAGCGCGGCGGCGGCTGCCGCCACAGCGGCCGCCGCGGCCGTCCTGCGCCGGATCATGACGGGTCTCCTTCGGTGCGAGCGAGGGCCGCGCGGGCGGCGGGGGCGCCGGTCGGGGAGAAACCGGGGTTCAGGCGCAGGGCGGCGGCCAGCGACGCGTGAGCCTCCTGCCGCTTGCCGAGGGCGGCCTCGATGACACCGCGGTGGTACAGGAAGGCCGCGTTGCGGTAGCCGGGCGCGGAGGAGCGCTCCGCGTACGGCAGGGCCTCCCGGTCGCGGCCGTTGACGTGCAGGGCCCAGGCGAGGGCGTCGGCGGTGTGCACGGTCTGCCGGCGCGCCCACTCCGCGCGGGCGGCGCGCAGCGCCTCGCGCGCGTCGCCGTGGTCCGCGGCGACCAGGGCCGCGTCCAGGTCCGTCGCGACGCCGTTCGCCTTGGCGAGCGCGATCCAGGTGCCGACCACCGCGAACTGCTCCCGGGCCCTGCCCGGCTGCCCGGCGGCCTCGTACAGCTCGCCCAGCTCGGCGAGTTGGGCGGGGAGCGGGTAGCGGCGCACGACCTCGGCCAGGTCGCGGACGGCCCTGGCGCGGTCGCCGCGCGCGGCGTACGTCCGGCCGCGGCCCTCGATCGCCGGCAGGTAGCCGGGGGACGCGCGCAGGGCGGTGGCGTACTGGCCCAGTGCCTCCGCGTAGTGGCCCTGGCTCCACGCGAGCTGGCCCAGCGCCGTGGCGACGTAGGCGGTGTCGCCGGGTGTGCTCGCGGAGTCCAGGGCCCGGGTCAGGACACGGCGGGCGCCCGCGGCGTCCCCCCGCAGTTCGTGGACGTACGCGAGGCGGGTGAAGACGGGGATGCCGGGCCGCAGCGCGTCGGCGTGCTCGGCGGCGGCCAGCGCGGCGCCGTACCGGCCGAGTTCGACCAGGGCGTCCACCCGGACCGCCAGCGCGCGTTCGTTCCAGGGGTTGGTGCGCAGGGCGCGGTCGGCGGCGCTCAGGGCGGTGCGGAAGTCGTGGCGGGCGGCGGCGAGGGCGGCCTGCCCGGCGAGCGCGGCGTCGTTGCCGTCGGGGGTGATCCGCAGCGAGCGGGCGAGTGCCGCCGCGGCCTGCGGGTAGCGGGTGGGGTCGCCGGAGGTGCGGGCCTGCTCGACGTAGGCCGCTCCGAGCACCGCCCAGCCGGAGGCGTCCTCCGGCTGGGCGCGCAGGTGCTCCTGGAGCCCCGCGATGCCGCCCGCGAGGTCTCCTGCCGCGAGCCGGTCCAGCGGGGCGTCACCGGTCCGCGCGGCTGCCGCCGCCGGGCCGGTCCGGTCGCCGGCCCGGCCGGGGGAGCCGCCGAGCACCAGCGCACCCGCGGTGAGCGCCAGCGCCAGGCCCAGCGCCAGCGCGGTGAAGAGGACGGCGGTGCGCAGCCGGCCCAGGGGCGGTGCGTCCATGGCTGCCTGCCTTTCGGGGGGTGGGAGCCCCGGCCGGGGCGAGGGGAGTCACGTCCCGGCCGGGAGCGGGACCGGCGGTCAGGCCCGGTGGGCCCGGGCGCGGACCGGGCGGCGGCGCGCCCGCCACCACACCAGTGCGGCGCCGACGAGCAGCACACCCGCGCCGCCGGAGGCG
Source organism: Streptomyces sp. NPDC088732 (assembly GCF_044751205.1). Classification (NCBI taxonomy): domain Bacteria; kingdom Bacillati; phylum Actinomycetota; class Actinomycetes; order Kitasatosporales; family Streptomycetaceae; genus Streptomyces; species Streptomyces sp. NPDC088732. The sequence goes on along the minus strand of NZ_JBIVLI010000011.1, from coordinate 194,834 downwards.
GCGGAGGCGATCAGGACGGTGTTGTCGCCGCCGCCGGGACCCTGCATCAGGCCGCCGGCGTTGAGCTGGGTCACCCCGTCGGTCCGGGACGAGTCGGTCGTCGCCGCCTTCGCCAGCGGGCCGTCCGAACCGGAGCTCGGCAGGGCGACATAGGGGAAGTTCGCCCCGAAGGCCTGGTCGTTGGCGTTGACCGCGTCCCCGAGGTCGTTCTTGGCACCGACGAGTTCGCCTTCGACTACCTGGAGCGCGATGTCCACGACGTCGTCGGTCAGCCGGCGCCCGTTCGGGAAGCCGGCGGTGTCGCCGTCGAGGACGCCGAGCCGCTTGGGCTGGGCGGCGGGCGGGACCGCCGTGTTGAGCCGCAGCATCTCCGACGGGCGGACGTGCGGCGGCTGGTTGAGCTTGGGCACGCCGGTGAGGAAGACCTGGACGAGGTCGTTGCGCGGGGTGGCCGGAGCCTTGATCTTGTAGATGCCCTCGATGAGCTTCGGCAGCTCGGGCTCGGTCACGTTCTTGAGGAACTGCGCGTCGTTCCAGGGCGACGAGGCGTTGAACCTGTCCTTGTCCTTGAGGGGGTTGACCACCTCGTTCACCAGGGGCATGCCGAGCCGGGAGACCTGCGCCCAGTCCCCGTTCGCGGTGCGCCGCTGGGTGGTGGACCAGATGCCGACGACCGGCTGCTTCGCGGACTGGCGTATCGCGGCGGTCGGGACCTGGAGGGCGATCGTGTTGACGTTGTAGCCCTTGAGGGTGTCGTCGCCGACCTCGGAGAGATTGCCTCCGTAGAGCAGGTCGAAGACCCGCAGGTCCAGGAAGAAGGGGTCGTCGGACTGGCCGGCGAAGGCCGTCGTGCCGCGGCCCAGCTCCTTGACGGCCTGCTGCCGCAGGGCGTTGTAGTCCGGCATCGACGCCTTGCCGACGTTGGACGGCGCCACCGGCACGTCGTTCGCGACCTTGTAGCGGCCGGTCACGTGCTGGTTGTGCAGCCGGAACAGGTCGATGTCGTACGTCTGGAAGAAGTTCAGGTCCGGGTCGCCGAGGCTGGTGACCGGGCCGGTGTTGTAGAGGAACGTCTTCTTGTTGCGGACGTGGTCCTGGAACGTCCACCGGTAGAGGTAGTCGCCCTGGGCGTCGCCGTCGTTGTCGATGTGGATGTCGTACTGGGCGTCGTCGGCGAACTTGTAGAAGTTCGGGCCGCCGGCCGGGTCCTCGAACGGGATCCAGTTCGCCACCAGCGTGGTGGTGTCCGGGCGGTCGGGGCTGACGAACGCGTAGACGTCCGTGGTGTCGTACTGCGGCTGGCCCGAGATCAGCGGCGCCTCCCGGTGGCTGGAGGCCTCCGCGGCGTCCGGTGCCAGCACGGTGGCGCCCGCCGCGGCGAGCCCCCCCGCGGCCAGGGTGCCCGCCGTGATCAGGGCGATCGCACGGGATCGCCCGATCCGGGCCATGAGCCTGTTCCTGAGTTCTGCGGTCATCGCGTCGGTCCTTCGCGAGTGCGGCCCCTCCCCCTTGGAAGAGGTCCTGCGAGAGGTGTTCGGGACCGGGGGGCGGGGCGGATTGGCGGAGCCCGATGAATTTGCGTCACAGATTTGTCACGTGATAATGGGGCCAACCGGAGTGCTCGGCCGCGGAGTTGGGGCCGGAGGCGGTACGGGCGCCGGAGCCCGCGCCGGACCGGAGCGGGCGCCGGGTGCCGGCCCGGCGCCCGAAGGAAAGCAGGGGAGCGAGATGAGACGCTCCGTGCACGAACTGGCCGAGCCCTACGCCCTGGACGCCCTGGGGCCCCGCGAAGCGCGCCGGTTCGAGGCCCATCTGCTGCGCTGCGACGCCTGCGCGCAGCGGGTGGGCGGACTGGAACGATCGGGCGGACCGGGCGGGGCGGGCACGGTGTGGCTGGGCGGCGCCGCGCCGGCGGACGTGGTGACGGCTCCGGGGGAGGTCGTCCTGGAGCACACCGGCGGTCCGCGGTGGGAAAGGGGCGCACGCCCCGGAGCGCACCACCGGTGGCGCTGGGGCAGGCCCCCGGCGGTCCGCCTGGCGGCATCGGCCGCGGCCGCCGCGCTCGCCCTCGCCGCGGTGCTGGGCGTCCTGCTCCACCGCAGCGGGGAGCAGTTGGAGCGGGAACGGGCGCGTACGCGGGCGGTCACCGAGGTGCTGACCGCGAGCGACGCACGGCCCGCCTACACGAGCGACGACCACGGCCGCGGCATGACCGCGGTCTGCTCGCGGGCGCTGCGGCGGGCGGTGGTGACGGTGCAGGGCCTGCCCCGTCCGGCCGAGGGGCGGGTCTACCAGGTGTGGCTGGTCAGCGAGCGCCCCGAGGCGTACCGCTCGATCGGGGTGCTCGAGGACGGTCCGGGCGCGGGCGACACGCCCGGGCCGCTGGTCGCCTCCGGGCTGGACGGGAGGTCGTACGCCTTCACCGTGACGATTGAGCCGAGTGGCGGATCGCCGCAGCCCACCGCGGACCCGGTGGCCCAACTGCCCCTGCTGGCCCTCGGAATCGACGCATGACCGTCAACCCCCTTGACGTACAGGTGAATCCGGTAACGGGGATGCGTAGGTGACGCCACGGGACGATAGGGTTACCCTGCCCGGTGCCGGGTGCCCTCGAATGGGTGGGGAGTGTCATGGATCAGATAGCAATGCGAGGCAGGGCGCGAGTGCCTGCCATCACCTGCGGGAGCAGCACGTCCAGTGCGCGGCTCGACCGCCATCTTTCGGTGCTGGCCGGTCCGGCCGCGCCGCAGCGGGAGGCGGAGGAGGCCACGCTGCTGATGCGTGAGCTGACCTCGCGCGACCACGTGCGGACGAACGCGAACCGTGGAGCCCGTGTGTCGCTGTTCGCACCGCTGCGGCGGCTGCGGCGCTCGCTCTTCGGGGGCCGCGGCTGACCCGAGGGCGTCCCTGACGCTTGCGTACGCGAACAGGCTCGGGCGAACACACCGTCCCGGCACCACGCCGCCCATGCGACGTGTCGGTGTGTTCCTCCGGGCCTGTTGTCATGTCGACTTGTGGCCAGATGGTCACATAGTCATGTCGAGACGGCGAGCGGCCCGGCGGGTCAGAGCAGCACGAACTGCCCGTCCGGGCCCTCCTCGTGGTGATCGAGCACGGACGCCGGACGCCGCGCCGCCTCCGGCACCGGCAGGACACGCGCCGCCCGCAACTCCCCGGCCCCGACGAGGGGGCCCACGGCCACCCGTGCGGCCAGGGCCCTGCGGCGCGGCCGCTCCTCCGCCAGCAGCGCCAGCACGCTGATCAGCTCCAGCAGTTCGGTCGTGCGGGCGCGCGGCCAGTACGCCGGGCGAACGGCGTCCAGCGTGCCCGCCGCCCCCGGCTCCGTACGCAGGGCGAACCAGGTCTCCAGCACCCGGGTGCCGCCCGCGTGGAACTCCCAGGCCGCCTCCGGCACCGGGGCGATCCGCCCGTCCCCGACCACCAGCGCCTCCTCCTGCGCGTCCCAGGAGGGCGGCTCCCGCGGCACGTCCGGCAGGGCGGCCCGCACGTACGGCCGCCGGCCGCCCGGCAGCCGGGGATGGCCCGCGGGCCGGTCCGCCGCCGGATCGGCGTACCGTGCACCGCGTGTGTGCAGCCAGAGCAGCCGGCGGCCGAGCGCGACGCCCTGCGCCCACAGCTCCGGGTCGGCGGTCAGCGGCACCTCGACCGGGCCGCCGGCCGTGCCCGTCGCGGCGATCCAGGCCAGCATGTCCTGCGCCGGGACCGGCACGCCGAGCCGGGCCGCGAGATGGGCGAGCAGCCCGGGCGCGAAGTTGGGGTCGGCCCCGCCGGGGCGGCGGAAGAGCGGACGGACGCGGCCGGGCCGGCCGGCGGGGGAGTGCCCGTCGGGCAGCAGCGCCGAGAAGGTCAGCGGTGGCCCCGGGACCTGCGGCAGCCGGGCGAGCTCGACCGCGTACAGCTGGTGGGTGTCGTCCGCGACGCGCCACAGCTCCGGGCGGGCGGCGTCGATCAGCCGCTGGTCGGGCAGCAGCCACTGCTGGTCGTACGGGCCGTGCAGCACCCGTACCGGCTCGGCGCACGGCCCGTCCTCGCGCTCCAGCCGCGCGGTGGACACGGGGTGGCCGGGCAGCTGGGCGACGCCGGTGTGCGTCGTACGCGCCCGAGACGGCTGGAACAGGCGCTCACGCTCGTCCCCCTCGGCGCGCAGCAGCCGGTCCCAGCGGGCGGTGAGAGTGGCGGCCTCGGGAGCCAGCACCCAGGAGCGCCCCAGGCGCAGGGGCGCGGTGGACCACGGCATCAGGTCTGCCAGCGTCGGCGCTTCATCGCTCACCGCGAGCATGCTACTGAGACCGCGTCCTGTGCGGTGAGGCGGACGAGCCGTTTGCCGCAGCAGAAGGCGGTGGCGAGGCCGAGGAGGGCCAGGGGGTTGCGGGGATCGCGGCATGTCGGGCCTGGCCCACCTGTGAAGCCGCCGGTTGAACGGGTGATCTTGGTTGCCGAGGCGGACCGACTTCATTGCTTCGGAAACACTTCGCGCGAGAGGCAGCGCATTTGATTTTCATCAAGTGAAAGTTTTTTGTGCGTTCGGCGATTCCGGGATAACGTGCGGAGTGCCTGGTTCTGATGGCAAGTGGAATGTCACGGCCTGCGGCGCGCACTGTGTTCCTCCTCGAGATCCCCCATTCGCGGCCTGAGCCGTGGCATTTTGCGGTCGGACGGAAAGCGCTGCTGACAGGGGGAAGGTGTGGAGCGGGCTGCCGGGGACCGGTCATCGAGATCCCTGTCTCCGTCTCTTGTGCGGCATTGTTTAAGGTCTCCTCATGAGTCAAAAAGACGACCGGTCGATTGCTTTCGTGTCGGCTTATGCCGCCATGTTCGAGACCCTTGCCACCGCTGTTACCGGACGTGCGAGCAGAGGTCCGCAGGGTGCCGTGCTCGCAATCACCGGCGCAGCGATCGCGCCGCTGAACGCGATGATCAGTCCGAGCCTGGAGCCGAGCGCCGACGAGATCACGGCGTTGGCGGCCGCGGGGAGCCCGTGGGATTTTCCCTGGAGCATCCACGTCCGAGGGGTTCCGAGTCCGATGGTCGCCGAGGCCGCCGCGCGGCACGGGCTGACCCGGTTCGAGCGGCAGCCCCTCATGATCCGCCACTGCGACCAAGGGTTGCCGAAGGAGCCGGTCGTTGACGGTCTGCGCATACGGGCCGTGCCGCGCGACGAACTGGACCTGTACGCCAGGACCGTGGCGGAGGGCTTCGAAGTGCCGTACGAGATGCTGCGGGTTTTCGCCGATCCTTCCCTGGCGACGGTCGACGGGATGACGTTCTACCTTGCGGAGCTGGACGGTGTGCCCGTGGGAACGGGCATGACGGCTACCTCTGGTGACCTGACAGGTATCTTCAACATCGCCACGCTGCCGGGCCACAGGCGGCGTGGATTCGCAAGCGCCGTCACGCTGGAACTGGTCCGTTCGGGCTTCGCCGCAGGTGCCGGTACGGCCTACCTGTACGCGTCGGAGAAGGGCGAGTCCGTGTACCGGTCGGTCGGCTTCCGCACCGAGGAGTACCTGACGGTGATCAGCGCTCCGTCATAGCACCCCCGGACCGGTCGGCCGACCCGCGAGTCCTGGGGCAGGCAGTCAGCCCGCCCCTGGACCGTTCTCCCGCGACGGGGCGGATCTCACGTGTCCTCGAAGGCCCCTCAGGGTGCCTCCATCGTGACGGTGAAGGAGAAGCGGTCCCCGCGGTAGTGGATGCGCACGACGTCGACGACGCGTCCCGACTCGTCGTAGCTCACCCCCGTGCAGTGCAGGATCGGGCTGAGCAGCGGCACCCGCAGCAGGCGCGCGGTGTCCGGGTCGGCGAGGCGGGCCTCCACGGTGTCGGTGATCCGGCTGATCCGCACCCCCAGGGCGTCCCGCAGCACCTTCGTCATCGGCCAGCGGGCGAGGTCCGCCAGGTCGATCCGCTCCGCCAGCTCGGGCAGCACGAAGTTCTCCGCCCAGTTGACCGGCTCACCGCTCTCGTCGCACCGCAGCCTGCGGTACGCCATCGTCCCGGCCACCCCGGGGAAGTACTCGGCGTACTCCGCGGGTACCGGTTCGGGGCCGTGCCCGAGCACGCTCGTGCGCTCCCCGGACTGCTGGGCCACGATCGCGTCGACCGAGCCCAGCAGCCGGACCGGGGCACCGCGCCGCGCCGCCGGCTCGATGAACGTGCCGCGCCGGCGGTGCCGGCTGATCAGCCCCTCCTCCTCCAGCTCTTTGAGCGCCTGCCGCATGGTCAGCACGCTCACCCCGTAGTGCCCCGCCAGGACGTCCTCGGTCGGCAGCCGCAGCGGGGCGTCCGGCCGGCGGCCGAGTATCGAGGCGCGCAGCGACTGCGACACCTGGTACCACAAGGGGAGCTTGCGGTTCAGGACCAGCGAGTCGGGGGCGAAGAGGCCGGGGCTCGTCGTCATGGCCTGAAGTGTCGCTCAAGCCCCCGCCACACGTCGTCGTACCCCCGCTGCAGATGCTCCGCCGCCAGCGCCTGCGCCGTGGGCACGACCGGCCAGCGCGTCTCGAACATGAACGCCAGCCCGTCGTCGATCTTCTGCGGTACCAGCTCCGCACCGCTGGCCCTGTCGAAGGTCGTCCGGTCCGGGCCGTGCGCCGACATCATGTTGTGCAGCGAGGCGCCGCCGGGCACGAAGCCCTCGGCCTTGGCGTCGTACGCCCCCTCCACGAGCCCCATGAACTCGCTCATCACATTGCGGTGGAAGTACGGCGGCCGGAAGGTGTCCTCGCCGACCAGCCAGCGCGGCGCGAAGACCACGAAGTCGGCGTTGGCCAGGCCCGGGGTGTCGGACGGCGAGGTCAGCACCGTGTAGATCGACGGGTCGGGGTGGTCCCAGCTGACCGAGCCGAGCACATTGAAGCGGCGCAGGTCGTACACGTACGGCACCAGGTTGCCGTGCCAGCCCACGACGTCCAGCGGCGAGTGGTCGTACTCGGCGGCCCAGAGGTTGCCGCCGAACTTGTTGACCACCTCCACCGGCTCCTCGCGGTCCTCGTACGCGGCGACGGGTGCCATGAAGTCCCGGGCGTGCGCCAGTCCGTTCGCCCCGATGGGGCCGAGGTCGGGGAGGCGGAAGTGCTGCCCGTAGTTCTCGCAGACATAGCCGCGCGCGTCGGCGTCCAGCAGCTCGACGCGGAAGCGCACCCCGCGCGGGACGAGCGCGACGTGCCCCGGCTCGGCGGCCAGCAGGCCGAGTTCGGTGCGCAGCAGCAGGCCGCCGCGCTCCGGCACGATCAGCAGCTCGCCGTCGGAGGAGGAGAACACCCGGGCGTCCATCGAGCGGTTGGCGGCGTACCAGTGGATGCCGATGCCCTCGCGGCGCAGCACGTCGCCGTTGCCGCCGACCGTGACCAGGCCGTCCACGAAGTCCGCCGGGCCCTGCGGTATCGGCAGCGGACTCCAGCGCAGCCGGTTGGGATCGGCCTCGGTCTCCTGGAACGGCGCGCTGCGCAGCGCGCCGTTCGCGATCCGCCGGAAGGGCGGATGAGCGGCCGAGGGGCGGATGCGGTACAGCCACGAGCGGCGGTTGTGGTGCCGCGGCTCGGTGAACGCGGTGCCGCTCAGCTGCTCCGCGTACAACCCGAGCGGGGCGCGCTGCGGGGAGTTGCGGCCCACCGGGACAGCGCCCGGCACGGCCTCGCTGACGTGCTCGTTGCCGAAGCCCGGAAGGTACTCCAGGTCCTTGATCTCAGTGCTGGTCACGATTCCTATGGTCAAGCAGAGGAATCCGGCCCGCAAGGGGTCGTCGGGCACCTGTGGAAAACCTGTCCGACCGGCATGATGAGTCCCGTGCAGAGCAGCGGCAGCGGTCTCCGGCGGGTCCCCGTCCAGCAGCGCAGTGCCGAACGCCTCGCCCGGATCCTCGACGTGGCGGCGGCGGTCCTCGACGAGGGCGGTTACGAGGAGTTGAGCACCCGTGCCGTGGCCGCCCGCGCCGGGGTCCCGATCGGCTCGGTCTACCGCTTCTTCTCCAACAAGCGCGCGATGGCCGACGCGCTGGCCCGCCGCAACCTGGAGAAGTACCTCGCCGGTGTCACCGCCCTCCTCGACGCCGCAGGGCCCGGGGCGTTCGCCGTCACCGCGCGGCCGTCCGGGGAAGCACCTCCTGAAGTGAACTCCGGCGACCGGCGCCGCCTGGTCGGCCCGGTCGGCCTGGTCGGCCCGGTCGGCCTGGTCGGCCTGGTCGACTTGGTCGACGTCGTCGTCGACCACTACGTCGCCATGCGCCGCACGGTGCCCGGCTTCGCCCTCGTCAGCTTCGCCGGACCCGCCCCGGGCACCGCCGCCAACGACGAGGCCAACCACCAACTCGCCGACGGCCTGCGGTCGCTGCTCGCGGGCCGGCTCGGCGTGACGGCCGGCGAGGAACGGCTGCGCACCGCCTTCGTGGTCGGTGTCGAGGCGGCCGACGCGCTGCTGAAGCTGGCCTTCCGTACCGACCCCGAGGGCGACGCCGTCCTCGTCGCCGAGACCAAGGAACTGCTGCGGGCCTACCTCGGCCGCGTCCTGGACGCCTGAGAGTGCCGGTCCGCCGCGGGTTCCGCCGGACGGTGCGGGATCGCTACCCCACATGCCTACCGGTCGGTATGGTGTGCCGACAGGGGCGTCCCCGTTCACCCGGAAGGATGGGACGGCGGACGGCGGCCCGCTTCACCCGCCCGTGCGCGACGGCCTCCCCGCCCGGGTCGCCCCCGCGTGATCCACTGCACGGAGTGCCGCCCTGGCACCAAAAAACTATCGGCGCTAGTTTGGGCGGGCCAAGGCACCGCCGCCCGGGAGGACAACGGATGAAGCCGCACGACGGGATGTACATCGACGGCGACTGGCGGCCCGCCGCCGGCACGGAGACGATCGCTGTCGTCAACCCCGCCGACGAGCAGGTGTTCGCCACCGTGCCCGCCGGCACCGCCGCCGACGTGGACGCCGCGGTGCGCGCCGCGCGCGCCGCCTTCCCCGGCTGGGCCGCCACGGCGCCCGCCGACCGGGCCGCCCGGATCGGCGCGCTGCGCGACGTGCTCGCCGCCCGCCGCGAGGAGATCGCCGAGACCGTCGCCGCCGAACTCGGCTCGCCCCTGGCCTTCGCCCAGGCCGTCCACGCCGACCTCCCCGTCAAGGTCGCCGGCTCGTACGCCGAACTCGCCGCGAGCCACGCCTTCGAGGAGCGGATCGGCAACTCCACCGTCTTCCACGAGCCGGTCGGCGTCGTCGGCGCGATCACACCCTGGAACTACCCGCTGCACCAGATCGTCGCCAAGGCCGCCCCCGCCCTCGCCGCCGGCTGCACCGTCGTGCTCAAGCCCGCCGAGGACACGCCGCTGGTCGCCCAGCTCTTCGCCGAGGCCGTCCACGAAGCGGGCCTGCCCGCCGGGGTGTTCAACCTCGTCACCGGTCTCGGCCCGGTCGCCGGGCAGGCGCTCGCCGCGCACGAGGACGTCGACCTGGTCTCCTTCACCGGCTCCACCGCCGTCGGCAAGCAGATCGCCGCCACCGCCGGCGCCGCGGTCAAGCGGGTCGCCCTGGAACTCGGCGGCAAGTCCGCCAACGTCATCCTCCCGAGCGCCGACCTCGCCAAGGCCGTCAACGTCGGCGTCGCCAATGTCATGTCCAACACCGGCCAGACGTGCAGCGCCTGGACCCGCATGCTCGTCCACCGCGACCAGTACGACGAGGCCGTCGCCCTCGCCGCGGCCGCCACCGCGAAGTACGTCCCCGGGGAGCGCATCGGCCCCGTCGTCAACGCCAAGCAGCAGGCCCGCGTCCGCGGCTACATCGAGCAGGGCCTCGCCGAGGGCGCCCGCCTCGTCGCCGGCGGCCCCGAAGCGCCCCGCGCGCTGGGCTACTGGGTCAGCCCCACGATCTTCGCCGACGTACGCCCCGACATGACCATCGCGCAGGAGGAGATCTTCGGCCCGGTCCTGTCGATCCTGGCGTACGAGGACGAGGACGACGCCCTGCGCATCGCCAACGGCACCGTCTACGGCCTCGCGGGCGCGGTCTGGGCGGGCGACGACGCCGAGGCCGTCGCCTTCGCCCGGCGCATGGAGACCGGCCAGGTCGACATCAACGGCGGCCGCTTCAACCCGCTGGCCCCCTTCGGCGGTTACAAGCAGTCGGGCGTCGGCCGCGAACTCGGCCCGCACGGACTGGCCGAGTACCTCCAGACCAAGTCCCTCCAGTTCTGACCCCACCCGACCGACCGTCGCCCCCGAACCCCTGAGCGCAGGAGAAAACACCGTGGTCCGCGCCGCCGTCCTGTCCGCCGTCAACGCGCCCCTGGCCATCGCCGACATCGAGCTGCCCGACCCCGGCCCCGGCCAGGTCCGGGTGCGCCTCGCGGCGGCCGGCGTGTGCCACTCCGACCTGTCGCTGTCCAACGGGACGCTCCGCCAGCCCGTGCCCGCCGTCCTCGGCCACGAGGGCGCGGGCACGGTCGTCTCCGTCGGCGAGGACGTCACCGGCCTCGCCCCGGGCGACCCCGTGGTCCTCAACTGGGCGCCCTCCTGCGGTACCTGCCACTACTGCGGCCTGGGCGAGCCCTGGCTCTGCGCCAACGCGGGCGCGGCGGCCGCCGCGCCGTACGCCAAGCTCGCCGCCGGGGGCGACGAGCTCTACCCGGGCCTCGGCACGGCCGCCTTCGCCGAGGAGACCGTGGTCCCGGCCGCCGCCGTGCTCCCGCTGCCCGACGGCGTCCCGCTCACCGAGGCCGCCCTCCTGGGCTGCGCCGTGCTCACCGGCTACGGCGCCGTCCACCACTCCGCCGCCGTCCGTCCCGGCGAGTCCGTCGTCGTCATCGGTGTCGGCGGGGTCGGCCTCGCCGTGCTCCAGGCCGCCCGCATCGCCGGCGCGGGAACGATCCTCGCCGTCGACGTCTCCCCGGCCAAGGAGGAACTGGCCCGGGCGGCCGGCGCGACCGGGTTCCTGGTCGCGGGCGACGACCTCGCCAAGCGCGTCCGCGCCCTGACCGGCGGCCACGGCGCGGACGTCGCCATCGAGTGCGTGGGCCGCTCGGAGACCATCCGCGCCGCATGGTCCTCCACACGGCGTGGCGGGCGCACGACGGTCGTCGGCATCGGCGGCAAGCAGGACATGGTCTCCTTCTCCGCCCTGGAGATCTTCCACTTCGGCCGCACGCTCTCGGGCTGCGTCTACGGCAACAGCGACCCGGCCCGCGACCTGCCGGTCCTCGCGGACCACATCCGCGCGGGCCGCCTCGACCTGTCCGCGATGGTCACCGAGCGCATCGCCCTGGAGGGCATTCCCGACGCGTTCGACGCGATGCTCGCGGGCCGCGGCGGGCGGGCCCTGGTGGTCTTCTGAGGCCCGCTCACCCCTGACCGACGGTCACCGTCACGTATCTCTCGCCCGGGCCCGGAGGCCGCGTCCACGACCGGGTGGTGAAGGTGGGCAGGTAGCCCGGCGTCAGGGCGAAGCGCGGCAGCGTCACCCCGAACGCGGCAGCGATGGCCCCCAGGGCGCGCAGTTCACCCTCCCTGGGGAAGTCCTCGGGCGAGAAGAGACGATCCGGATCGAGGCCCGGCGGCACACTGCCGCTCCGCCGGACCTCGGTGCCGTGCACGGTGAACGCGTACGACTCCTCGCCCTGCTCGGCGACCGACAGATGGAAGACGTCGGACGTCGGCCCGTACGTCCTGCCCGGGGCACCCCAGACCACGACGGCGCGCCCGGCCCGGGACGCGGCGACCGCCGGTGAGACGAACCGCCGCCCGTTGAAGAGATTCGGCTGTCCGTCGAAGGCGAAGCACCAGTTCTCTCCGGCGCGGCCGACGGCCATGAACGCCTTGTCGTCGTAGGACGAACTGCCGCGGTTCCGCGGTTGCGTGCGCAGCCTCCTGAGGGCCGCGGGCTCGTGGAACCCGCTGCTCCCGTCCTCGCTGAGAAGGCCGGGCAGTTCGTCGGGTTCCACGCCCTCCACGAGGACGAAGCGGTATCCCCGCTGGTACGTGGAGGCCATCCACACGAGGCCGTCCGGATCGGTGTCGGGGACCGGCTCCGGTTGTGCACCGGGCTCGCCGGCGCGCGGGGTGGCCAGCAGTTCCCGTCCGCGGTCCGGCGTGATCAGCGGACCGAGGACCGGGTCCGCGAGCAGACCCAGCGGGGCGAGCAGATCCGGACCCGGCGGCTCCCAGGCCGGCAGCGCGGCACGCAGAGTGCGCCAGGCGGCATCGGTCCCGCCCCACCGCGCCTGCTCCCGCGCCCGGTCCACGGCCTCCCCGTATGCACCTGGCACCGTGTACCGGAAGGTCCCCTCCCGCATCCGCCGCAGCAACTCCTCGCCCAGGGCGCGGACCTCGTCGGACGCACCCCGTACGACGAAGTCCCACGAGGCCTCGTCACCTCCGCCCCGGACGTGCTCGTCGGCGAGCACGGGCAACAACTCCGGCGCGTACCCGGGATCGAGGGCGCGTCCCGCGAAGTCGGGCCTGTCCCTGGTGCGCTGCAGCCGCCGTATCTGGTCGCGCAGTGCCTTCGCCCGCGGCCGCCCGAATCCCTCGGCTTTTGAGAGAGCGATCTCGGCCCGTTCGTACCGACCGGCCAGCGCGTCACGCCGGGCGCTGTCCACGGTGGCGTCCAGTGCCCGTGTCGTCGCGTTGGCGAACTCCCGTCCGTCGCGCACGCTGCGAACGGCGGACAGCTGATGGAACTCCCGGTACATGTCCGCCATGAACTCCTGGAAGGACGCGTATCGCCGCGGCGGCGCAGCTGCCCAGCTCCGATAGTGGTACAGGGCCCACTCGCCGTCGGTGCCGACGTCGAGCGGATGCAGCAGCACGTACGCCAGGTCGGACACCTCGTCGAGTTGGAGGCCGTCCGTCCAGAGGCCGATCTCCATCACCGCCTTCGGCGAGGGGTCGCGGCCGATGGCCTCCCGCCAGACCTTGGCGAGGCCGTCCGAGTCCTGATGCCAGCGCGCCGTCCGCGTGCCCGCCAGCAGCGAGACGAACCCGCCCGCGTGCCGCCACCCGTCGCTCACCTCCAGGAACGCCCGGTAGGACGGCGGCAGTCGGCGTCCCAGCCGGCGTTCCGCCTCCGCCAGGCGTTCGGCGTCCGCCGGGGCGAAGCCCAGCCAGCGGTCGCGCAGGGCCCGCGCGTCGTCCTCGGTGAGGGAGTCCGGGTCCTGCGCGTCGGCCCATTCCTCGCTCCACCGCACGAGGAACGAGCGCCAGTCGAAGGTCGTGTCCGTCATGGGCCGATCGTCGCACCCGCCACCGACAGCGGCCCGGGCCCGCGCCGGTCAGCGCGGCAGTGCGGCGAACTGCACGGCCAGCCCGTCCACCAGGGCCCGCAGCCCCGTCTCGAACGCGCCCTCGTCCACGCGCTGCTGACGTTCCGCCAGCAGGTGGGCCTGGCCGAGGTGCGGGTAGTCCGACGGGTCGTACGCCGTCGGGTCGTCGACGAAGCCCCGCGCGAAGGAGCCCAGCGCCGACCCCGCCACGAAGTACCGCATGAGCGCGCCCACCCGGGTCGCGTGGGCGGGCGGCCACCCCGCCGCGGTCATGCCGCCGAAGACGGCGTCGGCCATGCGGAGCCCGGCCGGGCGGCGTCCGGGGCCCTGGGCGAGGAACGGCACGATGTGGGGGTGGGCCCCGAGGGCGGCGCGGTAGGACCGGGCCCAGGCCACGAGCGCGTCGGGCCAGTCGCGGCCGTCCTCGAACATCGCGAGGTCCACCTCGGCGACGACGGCGTCGGCGACCGCGTCCAGGATCTCGTCCTTGGTCGGGAAGTGGTTGTACAGGCTCGGCCCGCTCACCCCCAGTTCCGCGGCGAGCCGCCGGGTGGAGACGGCCGCCAGCCCCTCGGCGTCCACCAGCGCGAGCGCCGCGGCGACGATGCGCTCGCGGCTGAGCAGGGGCTTGCGGGGGCGGGCCATGCGGCACATAGTAGAGCTGCGAGCAAGAAACTAGCACTGCTAATTTATGAGTGGATCCCACCCCGAGGTGCGTCGTGAATCTTGAGCTGTCCGAGGAGCAGGCCGCGGTCCGCCGCCTGGCCGCAGAATTCACCGAGCGCGAGATCGTGCCGCACGCGACGGCCTGGGACCGCGCCGAGAGCGTGGACCGCGGCATCGTGAAGAAGCTGGGCGCGGTGGGCTTCCTCGGCCTGACCGTTCCGGAGGAGTACGGCGGCTCGGGCGGCGACCACCTCGCGTACTGCCTGGTCACCGAGGAACTGGGCCGCGGCGACTCCTCCGTGCGCGGCATCGTCTCGGTCTCCCTCGGCCTGGTGGCCAAGTCCGTCGCCCACTGGGGCAGCGAGGAGCAGAAGCGCGCCTGGCTGCCCCGGCTGACCTCCGGCGAGGCCGTCGGCTGCTTCGGCCTCACCGAGCCCGGCACCGGCTCGGACGCCGCCCACCTCACCACCCGGGCCAGGCGGGACGGCGGGGACTGGGTGATCAACGGCTCGAAGATGTTCATCACGAACGGCACCTGGGCCGATGTCGTGCTGCTTTTCGCCCGCACCAATGACACCCCGGCCCACAAGGGCATCAGCGCCTTCCTCGTGCCCACCGACACCCCTGGCCTCACCCGCCGCGAGATCCACGGCAAGCTCGGCCTGCGCGGCCAGGCGACCGCCGAGCTGGTGCTGGAGGACGTGCGCGTCCCGGACGCCGCGATGCTCGCGCCCGAGGGCAAGGGCTTCTCGGTGGCGATGGCGGCGCTGGCCAAGGGCCGGATGTCGGTGGCCGCCGGCTGCGTGGGCATCGCCCAGGCGGCCCTGGACGCCGCCGTGGGCTACGCCAAGGAGCGCGAGCAGTTCGGGCGGCCGATCGCCGCGCACCAGCTGGTGCAGGAGCTGATCGCCGACATCGCCCTCGACGTGGACGCCGCCCGCCTGCTGACCTGGCGCGTCGCCGATCTGATCGACCGCGGGCAGCCCTTCGCGGCGGAGTCGTCCAAGGCCAAGCTGTTCGCCAGCGAGGCGGCGGTGCGCTGCGCCAACAACGCGCTCCAGGTGTTCGGCGGCTACGGCTACATCGACGAGTACCCAGTCGGCAAGCTGCTGCGCGACGCCCGCGTCATGACCCTCTACGAGGGCACCAGCCAGATCCAGAAGCTGCTCATCGGCCGCGACCTGACCGGTGTCTCGGCGTTCTGAGGGGCCCGGCCGCCGCCTCCGCTCCCCGTTCGACCGACCGCTTGGTATCTAAGCGCTTGCTCAGCGGGCATGTAGGGTGTCCGCCATGGACGTGGAGGCGGAGCAGTCGGAGCGGACCGAGGCCTGGACCGGTATCACCCCTGATGCCGCCCGGCGGCTGGTGATCGCCGCGGTCGAGGCGTTCGCCGAGCGCGGCTACCACGCGACGACCACCCGGGACATCGCCGGCCGCGCCGGCATGAGCCCGGCGGCGCTCTACATCCACTACAAGACCAAGGAAGAGCTGCTCTACCAGATCAGCGTGGTCGGCCACCGCCTCTCCCTCGGGCTGCTCCAGGGGGCCGCGGACGGCGAGGGCTCCCCGGCGGCGCGCCTGGCGGAGGCCGTGCGGGCGTTCGTCCGCTGGCACGCCGAGCACCACACCACCGGCCGTGTCGTGCAGTACGAGTTGGGCGCGCTCGGCCCCGAGCACTACACCGAGGTCGTGGAACTGCGCCGGCAGAGCGAGGAGGCGGTCCGCTCGATCCTGCGCGACGGCGTGCGCGCGGGGGAGTTCGACGTTCCCGACGTGCCCGGTACGACCGTCGCGCTGCTGTCCCTGTGCATCGACGTGGCGCGCTGGTTCAACCCCGGCGGGCGGCGCACGCCGGACGAGATCGGCGCGCTCTACGCCGATCTCGCCCTGCGCATGGCCGGGTACGGTCCGGCCGGCCCCGGCAGGGGATGAGGCCGCGGGCCGTCGGTCAGAGGTAGAAGCGCACGACGGTCTCGGCGACGCAGACCGGCTTGTTGCCGCCCTCGCGTTCGACGGTGATGCGGACGACGAGCTGCGCCCCGCCCGGTACTTCGGTGACCTCGGCCACCTGGCCCGTGGCGCGCAGCCGCGAACCCACCGGCACGGGTGAGGGGAAGCGCACCTTGTTGACGCCGTAGTTGACGCCCATCGTCACGCCTTCGACGCGCATCAGTTCGGGCGTGAAGGAGGGGATGAGCGAGAGCGTCAGATAGCCGTGCGCGATGGTGGTGCCGAAGGGGCCCTGGGCCGCCTTCTCCGGATCCACGTGGATCCACTGGTGGTCGCCGGTGGCGTCCGCGAAGAGGTCGATTCGCTTCTGGTCGACCTCCAGCCATTCGGTGGTGCCGAGTTCCTCGCCGACGGCGGCCTTCAGTTCGTCCACCGACGTGAAGATCCTGGGCTGTCCCATGTCATGCCTCCCGTACTGTCCAAGCGCTTGCTCAGCATGCTGCGACGGGCGGATCCCTGTCAACGCCCCGTCCTCCGGCGCGTATCGCGAAGCACATGTCTGGTTTGTGGCTATCTTGCTTAGCCATATGCCCCGAATGTGGCGTTATGGCGATGGAGGAGGCGGCAGTGGCCGAGGCCCGGACGGAGACCAGCCCGCACGACTGGGACACCACGGAGGTCCGGTACGGCAGCGGGCCGACCCTCCCCGGCGACCGCCGCGTCCTGCTGCGCCCGTCCACCTGGCCGCAGGCCTGGGTCGCGCTCGGCGCGTACTGGCTCTCCAGCCGGGTGGTCATGCTCGCACTGCTGCGCGCCGGCCACGGGGACATCGCCCGCGAGGTCTACCACCTCTACCAGCACTGGAGTCACGGCTTCGAACGCGGAACGTACCCCGTCCGCGACGTCACATGGCAGTACCCGCCCGGCGCCGCCCTGGTGATGCTGACCCCCGCCCTGCTGCCGGGCGTCAGTTACCTCCAGGGCTTCGTGCTGCTCTCGCTCCTCGGTGACGCGCTCGTCCTCGCCGCCCTCGTGCGCGCCGGGTGGAACCGGCCGGGCCGCAGCATCACCGGGGCATGGATGTGGGTGCTGGGACTGCCCCTGCTGATGCACCTGCCCTACTCGCGCTACGACCTCCTGGTCACCGCCGTCGCGGTGTGCGCCCTGCTCGCGGTGCCCGCGCGGCCGCGGCTGGGCGGCGCGCTCGTCGGGCTCGCCGCCATGATCAAGCTCTGGCCCGCCCTCACCGTGCTCGGCACCCCGCGCGGCCGTACGACCCGCCAGGCCTGGACCGCGCTCGGCACGTCGGCAGCCGCGCTCCTCGCCGTGCTGACCGTGTTCTTCTGCGGCGCCACCGGCTTCGTCGACGCGCAGCACCACCGCGGTGTCGAGGTCGAGTCGCTCGGCGGCACCGTTCTCCATGTCGCGGGACTGCTCGGCTGGTCCGGCCGCGTACGGGCGCACTACGGCTCCATGGAGTTCATCGGCCCGTACGTGAACTGGGTGGCCACCACCTCCCTCGTCCTCACCGGCGCCGCCCTGGTGTGGCTGCTGGTGTGGCGCCTGCGGGCGGTCCGCTGGACCCCGGCCACCCCGTACGACGCCGCGATGACCGCCGTGCTGCTCTTCACCGTTACCAGCCGCGTCATCAGCCCGCAGTACCTGATCTGGCTGATCGGGCTCGGCGCCGTCTGCCTGACGATGCGTCAGACCACCCAGCGCCCGGTGACCGCCCTGCTGCTGGTCGCCACCGCCGTCACCACCGTGGACTACCCCCTGTTCTTCGAGGAGGTCGTCAGCAACTCCTGGCAGGGCACCAGCGTCGTCGCGATCCGCAACGCCCTGCTCGTCGCCGCCACCGCGGTCTCCTGCACCCGGCTGTGGCGGGCGAGCGTCCCGCGCCGCAAGAAACTCACCACGCTCTCGTAGAGTCGGGGCATGACCGCCATCCCCACGGACACCCGCGAACTGACCGTCGGCCAGCTCAGCGCACGCAGCGGCGCGGCGGTCTCGGCACTCCACTTCTACGAGTCCAAGGGCCTGATCCGCAGCCGCCGCACCGCCGGCAACCAGCGCCGCTACACCCGCGACACCCTCCGCCGCGTCGCCTTCATCCGCGCCTCCCAGCGGGTCGGCATGCCCCTCGCGGCGATCCGCGAGGCCCTGGACGGCCTGCCCGCCGGACGCACCCCGGACCGTGCCGACTGGGCGCGGCTGTCCGCGGGCTGGCGGTCCGAACTCGACGCCCGCATCGAGCAGCTCGTCCGCCTGCGCGACAGTCTCGACGACTGCATCGGCTGCGGCTGCCTCTCCCTGGACCGCTGCGCCCTGTCCAACCCGGGGGACGTGCTCGGCGAACAGGGGCCGGGCGCGCGGCGGCTGCTCGCCGGGCAACCGCCGCGCACCGCACCCGCTACCAGAGTTCCGGCCTGCGCCCCGCCCACGGACGGGCCGCCTCCAGCTGCGCCGACAGAGAGATGAGCGTCGCCTCGTCGCCGTAGCGGCCCCCGAACATCACCCCGATCGGCAGGCCCTCCCCGGTCCAGTGCAGCGGCACGCTCACCGCCGGCTGCCCCGTCGCGTTGAAGACCGGGGTGAACGGGGTGAAGGCCGCCAGCCCCGCGAACTCCGCGGCCGGATCGGCGTCGTGGCGCAGCCCCGCCGGGCCCACGGGCGCGGGCGGCTGCGCCAGCGTCGGGGTCAGCACCAGGTCGTACGAGGACAGCAGCGCGTCCGCGATCAACTGCCCCAGGGCGCGGAACGCGTACAGCGCCGCCGCGAAGTCCGGCCCCGGGACCGCGGCGCCCTCGGCACGCAGGTGCCGGGTGAGCGGCATCAGCAGCTCCTCCCGCTCCGGTGCGACCGGGTAGACGGCGGCCATCACACCCCACACGCGGGTGAAGGCGTCCCGTAGCCCGTCGTCGACGGGCAGCTCGACCTCGTCGACCTGGTGGCCCAGTTCACGCAGCAGCTCCGCCGTGCCGTCGTACGCCGCACGGCAGTCGGGGTGCAGCTCGACCCCCGGCACGGGCGGCACGGGCAGCCCCACCACGCGCAGCGTGCCCGGCTCCCGGGCGGCGTACGAGGCGAACGTCTCGCCCGGCGGCAGCGACGGGGCGCCGTACGGGTCGCCCGGCATCCCGCCCGCGAGCACGTCCAGCAGCGCCGCGGCGTCCGCGACGGTGCGGGCGAGCGGGCCGCTCGTGCTCAGCCCGCTCACATCGTGCTGCACCGGCCCGGAGCTCACCCGGCCGCGGCTCGGCTTGATGCCGAACAGACCGCACACCGAAGCGGGGATGCGGATGGAGCCGCCGCCGTCGCTGCCCTGCGCGATCGGCGCCAGCCCCGCGGAGACCGCGGCCGCCGCGCCGCCGCTGGAGCCGCCGGCGGACCGCGCCAGGTCCCACGGGGTGCGGGCGGGCGGGGCCAGCTCGTTCTCGGTGTAGCAGGGCAGCCCGAACTCCGGGGTGTTCGTCTTGCCCAGCAGGACTGTTCCCGCGGCGCGCAGCCGCGCCGCCACGTGGTCGTCGACGTCCGGAACGTGGTCGGCGTACGCCCGCGAGCCGAGCGTGCAGCGCACGCCCGCCACGAAGTTCAGGTCCTTCACGGGCACGGGCACGCCGTGCAGCGGCGACAACTCCCGCACGCGGTCCTCGCGGCGGGCCGCCAGCGCCTCCGACTCGGCGTCGGCGGCCTGCTTGCGGGCGATCTCGGGGGTGACCGTGAGGTACGCGCCGACGGTGTCGTTGAGGCGGTCGACACGGGCCAGATAGTGATCGGCGAGTTCCACCGGGGACACCTCCCCGGCCCGGATCGCGGCGGCTTGCTCCAGTGCGGTCAGATCGTGCAGTTCGGCCATGCCGGTACCGTCCTGTCCACGTCGGTCGGGGCGTGGGCATCGTCGCACCGCGCGCCCCTCCGTGCCAGACCCGCCCTCCCTCCCGTGCACCCTGTGAAGTCAGGTGCCCCGGCGCAAGTGGTGTGGGGGCCGGGTTCGGGCCCTCCGGGGCTGCCATTCTGGACAGCACATTTAGGTGCCTCAGGCACTCTCCGCTGCGCACTCCGGGTCATGCACCCAAATATGCTCCACAGTCCAGAACGCCACCCCTACGACCCCGCCCCCTCAGGTCTCGTATCGCGCCTGATCCCCGGCGGGGGGTATGGAGGCGGTCCGGGGGCACCGCACCTGCCTGGGTCGCCGCCGGACACCCCCTACGATGCCGCCCATGGCACGCTTCGAAGATGTGCAGGCCGGTTTCTGGAAACCCGGCAGCGGTTACGCTGTGCACCCGCCGCTGACCGATGAGGCAGTGCGTGGCGCCGAGCTGTTGCTCGATGTCACGCTCCCCACTTCGCTCGTTGACCTGCTGCGCGCCCAGAACGGGGGCGAATGCGCGGCCGACCGGGACGCCTTTCCGACAGACCGGCCGACCTCCTGGAGTGCCGATCACGTTCCGTTCGACCACTTGATGGGCATCGGTGACCGCGAACACACGGTGTCACTGGTGGACAGTCCGTACCTGGTCGAGGAATGGGGTCTTCCCGCACCTCTCGTGCTCCTCTCCGGCGACGGGCATTACTGGATTGCGCTCGACTGCCGGGCATCCGGCCGGCACGCGGAACCAACAGTGACGTGGTTCGACGCGGATCGACAGGACGAGCTGGTCCTTGCCCCGGATTTCCGGTCCTTCGTCGAGGGCCTCACCGCGACCAGTGAGCTACCGACCGCGTGAGCGTTGGGCATGCGGACGGCGCGCCGCTTACGGGTGCCCGAGCACGGTGCCGTCCATACCCACCCACCGGGGATCAGGCGCGGGACGAGACGGAGGGGGCGGGGTCGGAGGGGTGGATGTCCTGGACGTTCGGCATATTTGTGTGCGGTATCCGGGGTGAACAGTCGAAGGCACTGGAAACGCACGTAAATATCCAGTCCAGGACGTGCAGCCCCGGAGGCCCCGAACCCGGCCCCCACACAACACGCGTCGGGGCGCCCAGACTTCACGGGGCACACGGGTGGGAGGGCGGGGAAAAAAGGCGGAGGCCGTGACGCCCCGTCACCCCGCTGCGGCGAGAAGCTCCCCCCGTGCGGCCCCCGTCAGGACCGGCAGCGGCACCACGATGCCGCAGTGCGCGCACACCGGTCCCGCCCCGGGGTAGTGGTTGAGGCGGTCGCGCCACTGGAGCCGTTCCCGCGCGCAGACGGGGCACGCCCGTCCCGCTCCCGCGTCGATCGCCGCGATGATGCGGCGCAGGACGTCCGCGAGCCGGTCGGAGGGGTGGAGGAGCGGATCGTCGCACCAGGCGACCCCGTTGCCGCCCCAGGTGCGCCGGTGCCAGTCGTCGAGGGCGCCGGGCTGCCGGATGCCGGAGAACTTCTCCGCTTTGCGGCGGGCGGCGAACTCCCTTTCGTAGGCGAGCCAGACGGCCCGTGCCTCCTCCAGTTCCGCGAGGGCGGACAGCAGCCGGGCCGGATCGGGTTCGCGGTCCTGGGGGGCGAACCCGGCGCGGGCGCAGAGGTGGTCCCAGGTGGCCCGGTGCCCGTACGGCGCGAAGCGCTCCAGGCATCGCCGCAGGTAGGTGCGGCGCTGGGTGGGGGACCACCGCGGGTCGCGTACCTGTCTCGCGAGACTTCGGAATCCGGCCATGGCATGCCACCTCCGTCATCGGGTTCGCTTCGCTGTCGAATGGACGTAACGGACGGCGTTCCGGATCCATCCCCGGGACGGTGAATTCCAGCCGATCTCGCGATGTCAAAACGTGACGCATGTTCACCTTACTCGCGGGTCAACTTCGAAGTAATCTGCGTCACACCGGCCTTCGGGAGGAGCGGTCATGCGCGCACGTATTGACAGGTTCAGGTCAAAGCTGAGAGCGAGTGCCGCCGCCGCGGTGCTCGCGCTGGGGGCGAGTCTCCTCGCGCCACTCCCATGGGCGGCCCCCGCGGCCGCCGCCACCCCCAACGACTACTGCCAGGGGCAGTGTTCCGACATCCTGCCGCCGGGGGAGAACGGCAACGCCACTCTCGCCCAGATCCTGCTCAACCAGATCTTCGGCACCCAGCCCGACCACGCGGAGGACCAGCTCGGTCCCTATGCCAACCTGGCCACCGGGTACCAGACCCTGACGAACGCCACGATCAACAACTTCTTCAACGACGCGTCCTTCGGCGTGCCTTCGGGGCAGGTGGCGTCCACCGTCTCGCCCCGCAGCGATGTGACGATCACGCGCGACAAGAAGACCGGCGTCCCGCACATCTCCGGCACGACCCGCTACGGCACCGAGTTCGGCGCCGGGTACGCCGCGGCGCAGGACCGCCTGTGGATGATGGACCTGTTCCGGCACGTCGGCCGGGGCCAGCTGACCTCGTTCGCCGGCGGCGCGCTCGCCAACCAGGGCCTGGAGCAGCAGTTCTGGCGGGCCGCCCCCTACACCGAGGCCGATCTGCAGACCCAGATCGACTGGATCGCCTCCCACAACGGCGCCCGCGGCCAGCAGGCGTACGCCGACGTCACGGCGTACGTCGACGGCGTCAACGCCTACATCGCCGCCTCCGACAGCGGCCGCTACTTCCCCGGCGAGTACGTGCTGACCGGCCACAAGGACGCGATCACCAACGCCGGCACCATCGAGAAGTTCAAGCCCACCGACCTGGTGGCGCTCGCCTCCGTCATCGGCGCCCTGTTCGGCACGGGCGGCGGCGGCGAGGTGACCAACGCGCTGTCGCTGCTGGCGGCGCAGGAGAAGTACGGCGTCGAGGACGGCACCAAGGTCTGGGAGTCCTTCCGCGAGCGCGACGATCCCGAGGCGGCGCTCACCGTCCACAACGGCGAGAGCTTCCCGTACGCCGTGCGCCCCGACAGCCCGCGCGGCACGGCGATGCCCGACGCCGGCTCGGTGAGCGAGGAGCCGCTGGTCTACGACCGCACCGGCACCGGCGCGACCGCCAAGGCCGCCGCCGCGTCCAAGAGCGCGGCGCAAACGGCCCTGTCGGCCAACACCCGGGGGATGTCCAACGCCCTGCTCGTCAGCGGCGCGCACACCGCGAGCGGCCACCCGGTCGCCGTCTTCGGCCCGCAGACCGGCTACTTCGCGCCGCAGCTGCTCATGCTCCAGGAGATCCAGGGCCCGGGCATCAGCGCCCGCGGCGCCTCCTTCGCGGGCCTGAGCATGTACGTGGAGCTGGGCCGCGGCCCGGACTTCGCGTGGAGCGCGACGACCTCCGCGCAGGACATCACGGACACCTACGCCGTCGAGCTGTGCCAGGACGACGTGCACTACCTCTACCACGGCACCTGCACGCCCATGGAGAAGCTGGAGCGCAGCAACTCCTGGACGCCGACGACCGCCGACGGCACGGCCGCCGGCTCGTACCGGATGCAGGTCTACCGGACCAAGTACGGCACCGTGGAGTACCGCGGGACCGTCGGCGGCAAGAAGGTGGCGTTCACCAGCCTGCGCAGTTCCTACATGCACGAGGCCGACTCGGTGGTGGGCTTCCAGATGCTCAACGACCCGTCCGCGGTCACCGGGCCCGCCTCCTTCGAGGAGGCCGTGCAGCACATCAACTACACCTTCAACTGGTTCTACGCCGACTCGCAGCACACGGCGTACTACAACAGCGGCGACAACCCGGTCCGGCAGCCCGGTGTCGACGCGACCTTCCCGGTGCGCGCCGAGACGGCGTACGAGTGGCAGGGCTTCGACCCGGCGCACAACACGGCCGACTACACGCCGCCCGCCGAGCACCCGCAGTCCGTCGACCAGGACTACTACGTCTCCTGGAACAACCGGCAGGCCAAGGGGTACGACGCGGCCGGCTTCGGCAACGGCTCCGTGCACCGCGGGGACCTGCTCGACGACCGGGTGAAGCAGCTCGTCGCCGCGGGCGGGGTCACCCGGGCGCAGCTCACCCGGGCGATGGCGGACGCGGCGCTGACCGATCTGCGCGGCGAGGACGTGCTGCCCAACCTGCTGAGGGTGATCCGCAGCAGCGCCGTCTCCGACCCCGCGGCGGAGGCCGCCGTCACGAAGCTGGGCGACTGGGTGACCGCGGGCGCCAAGCGCAGGGAGACCTCGGCGGGTTCGCACACCTACGCCAACGCCGACGCGGTGCGCATCATGGACGCCTGGTGGCCACTGCTGGTCAAGGCCGAGTTCGAACCGGGCCTCGGCAGCGGGCTGTACGCGGCGCTCACCGCCAACCTGACCGTCGACGAGTCCCCTTCGGCCGGGCACGGACCGACCGGTGCGCACGCCGGGAGCGCCTTCCAGTACGGCTGGTGGTCCTATGTCGACAAGGACATCCGCGCGGTCCTCGGTGAGCCCGTCCAGGGCGGACTGGCCAGGAACTACTGCGGCGGCGGCTCGCTGAGCGGGTGCCGGGACGTGCTGATCACCACGTTGAAGCAGGCCGCCGCGAAGACCGCCGCCCAGGTCTACCCGGGCGACGAGAACTGCTCGGCCGGCGACCAGTGGTGTGCCGACACGGTGATCCAGCGGCCGCTGGGCGGCATCAAGCACGGCAAGATCAGCTGGCAGAACCGCCCGACCTACCAGCAGGTCGTGGAGTTCGCCGTGCACCGCTGAGCGGTGGCGACCGCCCGTACGCGATCCGGGGCCCGGCCGTTTCGGCCGGGCCCCGGCCCGTGCGCGCCGCGGGAGCGGGCTCCGCCGGCACGGGCGATGTCCGGCGATACCGCAGGCATGACCTTCCCTCTCTGTGACCGACCGCTTAGTATGCGAAGGGAGCCGTACGAGTCGAAGGAGACGCGATGGAAGCGCTGCGCGATGCCCGGGTGGTCGTCACCGGTGCGGGAGGCGGGATCGGTGCGGCGCTCGCCCGCAGATTCGCCTCGGAGGGCGCCCGAGTCGTCGTCAACGACCTGAACAAGGCCGCCGCCGAGGCCGTCGCCGAGGAGATCGGCGGCAGCTGCGTGATCGGTGACGCCTCCGGCGTGGTCGGGCCCGCCCGCGAGGCGCTGGGCGGCCGCATCGACGTCTTCTGCGCCAACGCCGGCACCGGCGCCATGGCCGGCCCCGAGGCGGACGACGAGGTCTGGCAGCGGGTCTGGGACGTCAACGTGATGGCGCACGTCCGGGCGGCGCGCGAACTGCTCCCCGAGTGGCTGGAGCGCGGTGAGGGCCGCTTCGTGGCCACCGTGTCCGCCGCCGGACTGCTCACCATGGTGGGAGACGCCGCGTACTCCGTCACCAAGCACGGCGCCCTCGCCTTCGCCGAATGGCTGGCCGTCACCTACCGTCACCGCGGCGTCCGCGTCCACGCCGTCTGCCCGCAGGGCGTGCGCACCGACATGCTGCGCTCGGCCGGCCCCGTCGGGGAACTCGTCCTCGGCCCCGGGGCCATCGAGCCGGAGCAGGTCGCGGACGCCGTGCTCCAGGGCATCGCGGACGAGCGCTTCCTGATCCTGCCGCACCCCGAGGCCGCCGGGTACTACGCCGCCCGGGCCGGGGACACCGACCACTGGATCGACGCCATGAACCGGGTGCAGCGCAAGCTGGAGGAGGGCGGCGCGGCATGACCTCGTACGACAGCAAGCCCTGGCTCCAGTACTTCCGGGAGGAGCTGCGCGCCCTCCCCGACCCGCCGCCGACACTGCTGCACGCCTTCCGCGCCACCGTGGACCGCGTGCCAGGCCGCACCGCGCTCGCGTACTTCGACGCCCGGATCGCCTACCGCGAGCTCGACGAGCTCTCCGACGGCCTCGCCCGCCACCTCGTCGGACGCGGCTTCGCGCGCGGCGACCGGCTCGCGATCGTCCTCCAGAACATCCCGCAGTTCGCCGTCGCGCTGCTCGCCGCCTGGAAGGCCGGCGGCAGCGTCGTCCCGGTCAACCCGATGTACAAGGAGCACGAGCTCGGCCACATCCTGCGGGACGCCGAGGTGGCCGCGCTGGTGTGCTCCGAGCGGGCCTGGGACGCGTACATCCGCGAGACGGCCGCCGACTCCCCGGTGCGCATCGCGCTGACCACCAGCGAGCTCGACCTGCAGACACGCGACGACCACCGGGTCCTGCCGAAGCAGCGGTACGCCGCCGAGGATGCGGAGGACCTGCTCTCCGCCGCCCACGCCGGCACCGTCGGACCCGCCCTGCCCGATCCCGGGCTCACCGGCGAGGACGTCGCGCTGATCAGCTACACCTCGGGCACCAGCGGCGTGCCCAAGGGCGCGATGAACACGCACGGCAACATCAGCTTCAACGCCGACCGGCAGCGCGCCCACAGCGTGCTGCCCGACGGTGCGACGATCTTCGCGCTGGCACCGCTGTTCCACATCACCGGCATGGTCTGCCAGCTCGCCGCCGGCATCGCCGCGGGCGCGACGGTCGCCCTCGCGTACCGCTTCGAGGCGGGCGTCGTCCTCGACGCGCTCCGCGAGCACCGGCCCGCCTACATGGTCGGGCCGTCCACCGCCTACATGGCGCTGATGGCCCACCCGGACGCCGTGCCCGAGGACTTCGCCTCCTTCCAGCTGCTGTACTCCGGCGGCGCGCCGCTGCCGCCGGCCCTGGTGGAGGCCTTCCGGGCGCGCTTCGGCCACTACCTGCGCAACGGCTACGGCCTCACCGAGTGCACCGCCCCGGCCACCAGCACCCCGCCCGGCCTGGAGGCGCCGGTCGACCCGGTCTCCGGCACGCTCTCGGTCGGCGTCCCCGGTCCCGACACCCTCGTGCGGATCGTCGACGACCAGGGCGCGGACGTGCCGTTCGGCGAGCACGGCGAGATCGCGGTGCGCGGCCCGATGGTCGTCCCCGGCTACTGGCGGCTCCCCGAGGCCTCCGCCGCGGCCCTGCCCGGCGGCGAACTGCGTACCGGCGACATCGGCTTCATGGACGAGGACGGCTGGGTCTACGTCGTCGACCGCAAGAAGGACATGATCAACGCCTCCGGCTTCAAGGTGTGGCCGCGCGAGGTCGAGGACGCGCTCTACACGCACCCCGCGGTGCGCGAGGCCGCCGTCGTGGGCGTCCCCGACACCTACCGCGGCGAGTCGGTGAAGGCGTACGTCAGCCTGCGCCCGGACGTCGCCGCCTCGGCGGAGGAGCTGATCGCCCACTGCAAGGACCGCCTCGCGGCCTACAAGTACCCCCGCGCCGTCGAAATCCTCCCCGAGCTGCCCAAGACCGCCACGGGCAAGATCCTGCGCCGGGAGTTGCGGGCACGCGCGGACTGACGACATACCGCTCGGTACGCTGTCCCGCGCACCGGAACGGAGAAAGGGCAGGCCATGGCACGGAGTACGACACCACCCAAGGCGGCCGCCACCGCTGTCCCGCAGCGGCTGCTCGCCGAGGCCACCCGGCTCTTCGCCGAGCGCGGCTACGACCGGACGTCCGTGCAGGAGATCGTCGAGGCCGCCGGGGTGACCAAGGGCGCGCTCTACCACTACTTCGGCAGCAAGGACGACCTCCTGCACGAGATCTACGGCCGGGTGCTGCGGCTGCAGATGGAGCGCCTGGAGTCGATCGCCGACCGGGACGAGCCGGTGCAGCGGCGCCTGGTCGAGGCCGCCGCCGACGTCGTCGTCACCAGCATCCAGAACCTCGACGACACCAAGATCTTCTTCCGGTCCATCCACCAGCTGAGCCCGGAGAAGCAGAAGGCGGTGCGCGCCGACCGCCGCCGCTACCACGAGAAGTTCCGCGCCCTGGTGGAGGAGGGACAGCGCGAGGGGGTGTTCCGGGCGGAGGCCCGGCCCGACCTCGTCGTCGACTTCTTCTTCGGCGCGGTGCACCACCTCGGCACCTGGTACCGCGAGGACGGACCGCTGTCCGCCGACCAGGTCGCCGCCGATTTCGCCGACATGCTGCTGCACTCCGTGCGGCAGCCCTGAACAGGAGCCGGGAGCCGACCGCATGAAGGCATGGCGAGTGCACGAGAACGGGGAGCCGCGCGAGGCGATGCGCCTCGAGGACGTCCCCGACCCGCAGCCCGGCCCCGGCCAGCTGCTGCTCACGGTGCGCGCGGCCGCCGTCAACTTCCCCGACGCGCTGCTGTGCCGCGGCCACTACCAGGTGCGCCCGCCGCTGCCGTTCACCCCCGGCGTCGAGTTCTGCGGCGAGATAGCCGCCGTCGGCGAGGGCGTGGAAGGACACCGCCCCGGCGACCGTGTCATCACCCCCGCCGCGCTGCCCGGCGGAGCCTTCGCCGAGCGGGCCGTCGTCCCCGCGGCCGGCGTGCTGCCCGCGCCGGAGGCGCTGGACGACGCGGAGGCCGCCGCCCTCCACATCGGCTACCAGACCGGCTGGTTCGGCCTGCACCGGCGCGCCGCGCTCCGGGCCGGCGAGACCCTGCTCGTGCACGCCGCGGCGGGCGGGGTGGGCAGCGCCGCCGTCCAGCTCGGCAAGGCCGCGGGAGCCACCGTGATCGGTGTCGTCGGCGGCCCGGAGAAGGCCAAGACCGCCCGGGAACTCGGCGCCGACGTCGTCGTCGACCGGCACAGCGAGGACTTCGTGGCCGTCGTCAAGGAGGCCACCGGCGGCCGCGGCGCCGACGTGGTGTACGACCCGGTCGGCGGCGACGCGTACACCCGCTCCACCAAGTGCATCGCCTTCGAGGGCCGCATCGTCGTCGTCGGCTTCACCAGCGGCACCATCCCCAGCCCCGGGCTCAACCACGCCCTGGTGAAGAACTACTCTGTCGTCGGCCTCCATTGGGGCCTGTACAACACCCACGACCCGGCCGCCGTCCGGTGCTGCCACGAGGAACTGACCCGGCTGGCCGCCGAGGGCGCGATCAGACCCCTGGTGAGCGAGCGCGTCCCGCTGACCGGCGCCGCCGACGCCGTCCAGCGCGTCGCGGACGGGACGACCACGGGACGACTGGTGGTCGTCAACAACTGATTACCGCCGAGCAACCTCTGCGCCGTTTCCATCGTCTCTTCTCCAGAGGCCGGACCGCCGAACAGGGGAGAAACGAAACGATGCGGTGGTGCCTTGACGCACGCGGGCAGTGGACGGCCTGGGCGGTGACCCGGCTGCTGCTCGTGGGGGCGTCGCTGCGCCTCGGCCCGTTCAGCGGCCTCGGAGACCTCGACCCGTCGGTCTCGCAGGTCTACACGGGGTGGTACGCGGTGCTGCGCACCGGAGTCTTCCCCGTCGCCGACGTCACCTGGCAGTACCCGCCCGGCGCCGCGCTCCCGCTGCTCGCCCCGAGCCTGGTGCCAGTGCTGGACTACGGCCACGCGTTCATCGTGTGCTGCGCCCTGTGCGACGCCGCCGTGACCGCCGTGCTGCTCCGCAAGGGACCGGGCACGGCGGCCGCATGGCTGTGGATCGGCGGCCTGCCCCTGCTGATCACCCTGCCCTGGAGCCGCTTCGACGTCTTCGTGACCGCCATGGCCATGGGCGCGCTGATAGCCGCGGGCACCCGGCGCCGCTGGGCCGACCTCGCCTTCGGCGTGCTCGTCGGGCTCGGCGCCATGGTCAAGGCCTGGCCGCTGCTGCTGCTCAGCGGCTTGCGGGCCGGCCCGCGCGCCCGCACCGCGCTGCTCACGGCGGCCGCCACCGCCGCGGCCGTCGCGCTCGGCTTCGCCGTCGCCATGCCCGGGGCCTTCGACTTCCTGGCCGCGCAGCGCGAACGCGGCATCGAGGTCGAGGCGACGGCGGCGCTGCCGTTCCACATCGCGCGGCACTTCGGCTGGTCGGGCCAGTGGACGCTGCGCGACGGCTCCATGGAGTTCGTCGGCCCGTGGATCCGCGAGGCGGTCTGGGTCAGCGAGGCCTGCTCGGTCCTCGCCTTCTGCTGGCTGCTGTGGTGGTGGCGGCGGGCCGACCGCAGGGCGCCCTGGGTGCTGCCCGACGCCGCGCTGACGGCGGTCCTGCTCTTCGTCGTCACCAGCCGCGTCCTGAGCCCGCAGTACCTGATCTGGCTGATCGGGCTGGCCTCCGTCTGCCTGCTGCACCGCGGGACCTCGCAGCGTCCGGTCGCGGTCCTCCTGGTCGCCGCGACCGTGCTGACCACCCTGGACTTCCCGCTGCTCTTCCGCGACCTGCTCGACGGCTCCGTCCTGGCGATCGCGGTGCTGACGGCGCGCAACCTGCTGCTGGTGGCCGCCACCGTGCTCTCCGCGACCCGCCTGCTGCGCGCCACCCGCCGCGCCGGCCCCGGCGCCGGAGAGGTCCGCCTGATCCCGGAGGCCGAGACGGTCGGCGCGGGCAGCCGAGCCGCGTAGCCCGGCCCGGCCTCACCGCAGGCGCGGCGGGTCCCTGTGTGTGGGGGAGGAGGACGCCGAACACGGTCGGGCGCGGGTGCCCGGGCCGCGTGGCCCGGCTGCCCCGCCGGGGGCTCGGCGTCCAGTCCCCGACGGTGTGCCGTCCGCACTCCGCGCGAGCGCGTTCCAACTTGCCGACCCGCGGCCGCCACGGCCGCCCGGAACCCGGGGCCCGGCCCGCTCGGGACAGGAACGCCTCGGTCGGCCCACCCCCGACGCGGTGGCGGGAGAGCATGGCCGGCGAGCGGACAGCCCGACGCCCACCACGATCTCGCCGCCGGACGTGGGCTGCCGCTCCACCTCCGCGGCCGGGATCCCGAGTGCCCGGCACACGGCCCCGGCCGAAGCCGTACGTTCGCCGGTCCCCACCGGGGGACCGGCGAACGCGTCGACCGGGGTGCGTCCGGCCGTCGGCGGCGGACCGCCGGGGGAACCCCGGACCTCACTGCCCGGGGATGATCGGCCCGAGCCACAGCCCGCCGCAGACGTCGATGCGCTGGCCGGTGACGTACGCGCCGTCGGGGCCGGCCAGGAAGGCCACCGTGCGGGCCACGTCCTCGGGTTCGCCGAGCCGGCCGAGCGCGGTGATGGCGGCGAGCTGGGCGGCGGCCTCCGGGACGGCGGTGTGCCCCGCGGTCATGTCGGTGCGGATCACGCCGGGCGCGACGGTGTTCACGGTGATGCCGCGGCCGCCCAGTTCGTTCGCCAGCGACGGGGTCATGCTCTCCAGCGCCGCCTTGGCCATGGTGTACGCGATCTGCGTGGAGACCGCGACGCGGGTGGCGGTGGAGGCGATGGTGACGATGCGGCCGCCGTCGTTGAGCAGGGGGATCGCCCGCCGGGTCACCAGGAACGGGGTGCGGACGTTGATCGTGAAGAGGCGGTCGAACTCCTCCTCGGTGACGGCGGCGATCGGGCTGGTGGACGCGATGCCCGCGTTGCCGACCAGGATGTCGAGCCCGCGCTCGCCCAGCCCCGCGGCCAGTTGGCCGAAGAGGCGGTCCGCCGCGTCGGCGGCGGCGAAGTCGGCGCCGACCGGGAACGCCCGGCCCCCGGCCTCGTTGATCAGGGCCACCGTCTCGTCGGCGGCCTCCTTGCCGCTGCCGTAGTGGACGGCGACCAGGGCGCCCTCGGCGGCCAGGCGGCGTGCCACGGCGCGGCCGATGCCGCGCGAACCACCGGTCACCAGCGCCGTCCTGCCGCTCAGCGCGGTGGATGCGATGGACGCGGTGGGTGCGATGGATGCGGTCATATCGGGCTCCTCGGTCCGCGGTGCCGGGCCCCTGCGGCCCGTCCGTGAGAACACC
This sequence comes from Streptomyces sp. NPDC088732, assembly GCF_044751205.1. Taxonomy (NCBI): domain Bacteria; kingdom Bacillati; phylum Actinomycetota; class Actinomycetes; order Kitasatosporales; family Streptomycetaceae; genus Streptomyces; species Streptomyces sp. NPDC088732. Next base: position 163,417 of record NZ_JBIVLI010000011.1, on the reverse strand, counting down.
GTCGCGCTCCGCGCTGACCGGCCGCGCACCGGCGGCGCACCGCTCCCGCACAAGGGGGCGCCCCCGGGTACGGGACCCGGGGGCGCCCTGCCGTGGGCGTGCCGCTCAGCCCTCCTGGGGGGCGTACCGCTTGAGTTCGCGCCGCGCGAGCGACCGCTTGTGCACCTCGTCGGGCCCGTCGGCCAGGCGCAGCGTGCGGGCCGCCGCGTACAGTTCGGCCAGCGGGAAGTCCTGGCTGACGCCGCCCGCGCCGTGCACCTGGATGGCGCGGTCGAGGATCAGGCCCACCTTCGCCGGGGTGGCGATCTTGATGGACTGGATCTCGGTGTGCGCCCCGCGGTTGCCGACGGTGTCCATCAGCCAGGCGGTCTTGAGCACCAGGAGCCGCAGTTGCTCGATCTCCACGCGGGCTTCGGCGATCCACTCCTGGACGACGCCCTGCGCGGCCAGCGGCTTGCCGAACGCGACGCGCCCGGTGGCCCGCCGGCACATCAGCTCCACCGCGCGCTCGGCCATGCCGATCAGCCGCATGCAGTGGTGGATCCGGCCCGGTCCGAGCCGCGCCTGCGCGATGGCGAAGCCGCCGCCCTCCTCGCCGACCAGGTTCTCCGCGGGCACCCGCACGTCGTGGAAGACCACCTCGGCATGGCCGCCGTGGTCCCCGTCGTCGTAGCCGAACACCCGCATGCCGCGCCGTACTTCGAGGCCGGGCGTGTCGCGCGGCACGAGGATCATGCTCTGCTGGCGGTGCCGGTCGGCGGTGGGATCGGTCTTGCCCATGACGATGAAGATCGCGCAGAGCGGGTTCATCGCGCCGGAGATGTACCACTTGCGGCCGTTGATGACGTAGTCGGCGCCGTCGCGCACGATCCGGGTCTCGATGTTCGTCGCGTCCGAGGAGGCCACGTCCGGCTCGGTCATCGCGAAGGCCGAGCGGATCTCCCCGGCGAGCAGCGGTTCCAGCCAGGTCTTGCGCTGCTCCTCGGTGCCGAACTCGCTGAGCACCTCCATGTTCCCGGTGTCCGGCGCGGCGCAGTTGAGGGCGGGCGGGGCCAGGTGCGGGCTGCGGCCGGTGATCTCGGCCAGCGGCGCGTACTGGAGGTTGGTCAGTCCCGCGCCGCGCTCACCGGGCAGGAAGAGGTTCCACAGGCCCAGCTCCCGCGCCTTCGCCTTGAGTTCCCCGACGACCGGCGGCGCCGACCAGACCGCGTCGCCCTCGGCCTCCTCGCGCTGGCGGCGGAAGACCGGCTCGGCCGGGTACACGTGCTCGTCCATGAAGGCGAGCAGCCGCTCGCGCAGTTCCTCGGTCCTGGCGTCGTACGCGAAGTCCATGGTCAGCCTTCCTGAAGGGTGCGCAGGCCGTTGTCGATGAAGGCCGGGACGATGGCGCCGATCCGGTCGAAGCCGGCGCCGACGGTCCGGCCGAGGGTGTAGCGGTAGTGGATGCCCTCCAGGATCACGGCGAGCTTGAAGTACGCGAAGGCCGTGTACCAGGCCACCGAGGACACGTCGCGCCCCGATCCGGCGGCGTAGCGCTCCAGCAGCTCGGCGGCGGAGGGGTGGCCCGGGGCGCCGCCGGTGACGGACACCGGCGTGCCGGGGGTGGGGCGCAGCTCGCCGTACATCAGCAGCAGGCCGAGGTCGGTGAGCGGGTCGCCGAGGGTGGACATCTCCCAGTCGAGGACGGCCCTGACGGTGTCGTCGGAGCCGACCAGCACGTTGTCGAGCCGGTAGTCGCCGTGGACGACCGCGGGCGGCCCGGAGGCGGGCAGCCGCGCGCCCAGGGCGGCCGCGAGCTCGTCGATGCGGGGCAGGTCGCGGCTGCGCGAGGCGTCGAGCTGCTTGCCCCAGCGGCGCAGCTGGCGCTCCAGGAATCCGTCGGGGCGGCCGAAGTCCCCGAGCCCGGCCGCACCGGGGTCGACGGCGTGCAGGGCGACGAGGGTGTCCACCAGGGCGAGCACGATGGCGCGGGTGCGGTCGGGGCCGAGCGCGGTGAGCTGCTTCTCGGTGCGGTACGGCGTGCCCTCCACGAAGTCCATGACGTAGAAGGGCGCCCCCAGGACCTCCGGGTCCTCGCAGAGGATCACGGTGCCTGGGACGGGCACGGGGGTGTCGCGCAGGGCGCTGATCACGCGGTGCTCGCGGCCCATGTCGTGCGCGGTCGCCAGCACATGGCCCAGCGGGGGCCGCCGGACCACCCAGCGCGCGGTGCCGTCGCTGACGGCGTACGTCAGGTTGGACCGCCCGCCCTCGATCAGCTCGCCGTCGAGCGGGCCGCGCAGCAGGCCGGGCCGCTGCGCGTCCAGGTACCGCCGCAGCCGGTCCAGGTCGAGCCCCGGTGGGTTCTCCGTACCGCTCATCATGCTCCTCGCCACTGCCGTCCCTGTCCCCGACATCATGCCGACCAGTCGGTATGTCGTCCAGTCCGCCGCCGGAACCGGCGGGCGCGCGCCTGGGCGCCCGCACGCGGTGCCGCCGCGGTGCCCGCAGCCATGATCCCGCCCGCCGTGCCCGGCCGCCCCGCGGGCCCGCCCCGCGAACCGTGTCCGGACCTGTGCGTTCTTGACGACTTTGGGGAGGGGACCTAGGGTCCGATTCTGGTAGACGCATCTCAAACATGTATGTGAACGACGAGGGTGGGCGTTGATGACACACCGCAGGGACCTGACGATCACGGACGTAAGACTCACCCCTGTCCTGGTCTCCGACCCGCCGATCCTCAACACCCAAGGCGTTCACCAGCCGTTCACGCCCCGGTTGATCATCGAGGTCACCACCGAGAGCGGCGTCACCGGCATCGGCGAGACCTACGGCGACGCCCGCTACCTGGAGCCCGCCCGCCAGCTCGCCGACGCGCTGCCCGGATGCGAGGTCAGCGACCTGAACAACCTGTCGCCGCTCGCCGGACTGGTGTGCGCGCCGCCCCAGGACACCTCGGACGCCGTGGACGCCGGCGGACTGCGCGGCGTGCTGACCGCCGACAAGGTGCTGCTGTCGGTGGTGTCCGGCTTCGAGGTGGCCTGCCTGGACGCACTCGGCAAGGTGCTCGGGCTCCCCGTGCACGCGCTGCTCGGCGGCAAGGTGCGCGACACCGTCGACTACAGCGCCTACCTCTTCTACCGCTGGGCCGAGCACCCGGACGGGCAGGGCCTCAAGGACGACTGGGGCGCGGCGCTCGACCCGGCCGGCATCGTGGCGCAGGCCCGGCGCTTCGTCCGCGAGTACGGCTTCACGTCGTTCAAGCTCAAGGGCGGCGTCTTCCCGCCCGACGAGGAGATCGCCGCGATCCGGGCGCTGGCCGCGGCCTTCCCCGGCATGCCGCTGCGCCTGGACCCCAACGGCGCGTGGTCGGTGGAGACCTCGCTGCGCGTCGCCGACGAGCTCGGGGACGTCCTGGAGTACCTGGAGGACCCCACCTCCACCACCGCCCGCATGGCCGAGGTCGCCGCCGGCACCGATCTGCCGCTGGCCACCAACATGTGCGTCACCACCTTCGGGGAGATCCCCGACGCCTTCGCCCAGGACGCCGTCCAGGTCGTGCTCTCCGACCACCACTACTGGGGCGGGCTGCGCAACACCCGTGAACTCGCCGCGATCTGCCGCACGTTCGGGGTGGGCGTGTCGATGCACTCCAACACCCACCTCGGCATCAGCCTCGCCGCGATGACGCATGTCGCGGCCACGGTGCCCAATCTGCACCACGCCTGCGACTCGCACTACCCGTGGCAGACCGAAGACGTCATCACCCTGCGCCACGAGTTCCGCGGCGGCCGGCTGGCCGTGTCCGACGCCCCCGGCCTCGGCGTGGAACTCGACCGGACGGCCCTGGAGACCCTGCACCGCCGCTGGCTCGACGACGACGGCGGCCTGCGCGACCGCGACGACGCCAAGGCCATGCGCCGTGCCGAGCCCGGCTGGGTCACCCCCGCCATTCCGCGCTGGTGAGCCAGGGCCTCAGGCCAGGCACTCCGGGACCCGGCCGCCGTTCAGCACCGCCATGTCGGTGATGATCCGCACCAGGTCCAGCGGCGAGCCGGGCGGCAGCCCGTCCAGCTCCGCGTACGCGCGGTGCAGATTGGCGACCAGCCGCTCCGGCTCGCGCAACGACGCGAACTCGCCGGGATCGGCGGCCCGCGCGACCTCCAGCGGTTCCCGGCCGGCCTTGTGGCCGTCCGCCGCGAGCTCCGTCACGAAGCGCAGATAGCCCTCGGTCGTGTCGTACACCGACGGGTCGCAGACCTGCCCGTGGCCCGGCACGACGATCTCGGCGTCCAGCGACCGCAGCAGTTCGAGCCCGCGCAGCGAGCCCGCGAGCGAGCCCATCGGGACGAAGGGCGCCCCGCCGTTGAAGACCAGGTCGCCGGTGAAGACCACCCGCGGGCCGGGCAGCCACACCACGGTGTCGCCGAGCGTGTGGGCGACCCCGGGGTGCAGCAGCCGTACCTCCTCGTCGCCGACGTGCAGGGTCAGCTCGTCGTCGTAGGTGACCGTGGCGGGGGTGACGGGCACCTCGCCGTAGTCCACGTCCGGCCAGATGGCGTGCAGCTGGAGCCCGGCGGCCAGCTGCTCCTTGACGCACGCCGTGTGGCCGACGATCCGGGCGCCCGGGGTGAAGACGCTGTTGCCGTAGGTGTGGTCGCCGTGGTGGTGGGTGTTGACCACGTGGTCGGGCTGCGGCACACCCGCCGCGGTCAGCGCGTCGCGGAGCAGCAGGGCGCGCCGCTCGGTGGCGGCGGTGTCCACCAGCAGCGTCGTGCGGCCGTCGCTGATGAACCCGGCGTTGTTCAGGCACCACCCGCCGTCCGGCTGGACGTAGGCGTGCACGCCCGGCGCGAGCCGGGAGGTGTACGGGGCGTCGGTCTGCGACGGCGACGACGACGGTGACGGAGATGACATGGTTGTGCCCTTTCCTGGTGGTCCGCGAGGAACCTAACAGGGGAGGGCGCAGGCCGGACGGGGTGGGGCCGCCCCCGGCGGAGCGGCTGCGGGACCAGCGGCAGCAGCGGGGGAACGGCTCAGTGGGGGAGGGCCGCCAGGGCGCGCTCGCTGATCTGCCGCGGGCCGCCGTCGATCGCCACGACCGCCCCGGCCTCGTCGGGTTCGAGCGGTTCCAGCGCCTCGAACTGCGAGCGCAGCAGCCCGGCCGGCATGAAGTGCTGCATCCGCGCGGCCAGGCGGGCGGCGATCAGCTCCTCGGAGCCGTCGAGGTGGAGGAAGAACAGGCCGGGCGTATCCCGGCGGAGCCGGTCACGGTAGCGGCGGCGCAGGGCGGAGCAGCTGACGACGCCGCCGTGGCCGCCGCGCCCGGTGATCCAGGCCGCTATGGCGTCCAGCCAGGGGGCGCGGTCCTCGTCGTCCAGCGGATGCCCGGCCGACATCTTGGCGATGTTGGCCGGCGGGTGGAAGTCGTCGGCCTCGGCGTACGGGACGCCGAGCCGCTCGGCGAGCAGCCCGCCGACGGTGGACTTGCCCGATCCGGAGACCCCCATGACCACCACCAGGGGGAGACGCGGGCCGTCCTCGGTCATCACTGCTACCTCCTCGTGCGGGTGACGGCCTTCAGGAAACGCCATAGGTACTACTTATTCAAGAGGCCGACATAAAATCGTCATACGAATCGATGCCGCATAGGCTGTCGGCCATGGATCGGCAGGGAGAGAACGGCGGCCTGCACGCCCGGGTCCTGGCGGAACTCGGCCCCGCCATCGCGTCCGGCGTCCACCCGCCCGGCACCGTGCTGCGCATCGACGCGCTCGAGCGCGACTTCGGCGTCTCCCGCACCGTCGTGCGCGAGGCGGTCAGGGTGCTGGAGGCCATGCACCTGGTCGAGTCCCGGCGCCGGGTCGGCATCACGGTGCGCCCCACCGAGGAGTGGAACGTCTTCGACCCCGCCGTCATCCGCTGGCGCCTGGCGGGTGCCGACCGGCCCCGCCAGTTGCGCTCGCTGACCACGCTGCGCACCGCCGTGGAGCCGGTCGCCGCCGGGCTCGCGGCAGCCGCCGCCGACCCGGCCCAGTGCCGCGAACTCACCGTCCTCGCCGCCGAGATGGCCGCGGCCGGCCGCGCGGCCGACCTGGACGCGTACCTCGTCCACGACATCGCGTTCCACCGCACGATGCTCCGGGCCTCGGGCAACGAGATGTTCGCCCGGCTCGGCGACGTGGTCGCCGAGGTCCTGACCGGCCGCACCGAGCACCACCTGATGTTCAGCGCCCCCGACCCCGAGGCGGTCACCCTCCACGTGCGGGTCGCCGAGGCCGTCCGCTCCCGGGACGCCGGGGCCGCCGAGCGGCTGATGCGGGAGATCTGCGTGGGCGCCCTGCGCGAACTGGACATCCTCGCGCCCTGAAGCCACCCCGCCGCCGCAGGGCTCAGCCCGTGGGCCCGGCATGGCGCAGGATCGTGTCGACCGTCTGCTCCGGGGTCTGCTCGCCGGTGTCCAGCCACAGGCCGATCCGGGGCGTGCCCGAGCGCAGCGCGCGGTCCAGCCGGGCGGGGGTGACGACGTCGTCGTAGACCCGCTTGGCACGTGCGGCCTCCCGCGCGGCGACCGCGCCCGGAGGCGGGACGAGGACGACGACGTGCAGCGGCCTGGTGCGCAGCAGCGCGATCGTGCGCGGCAGTTCGTCGCCGAGAATCACGTCCTGGAGCACGGGCGTGAAGCCGGCGGCGGCGTAGGCGTCGGCGCTCGCGGCGGCCAGGGAGTGCCGCAGCCGCAGTTGCCGCAGCGTCTCCTCGCCGGGGCCCTCGTCGTCGTGGTCCGCGGGGACCGGTTCCGCGCGGCCGCCCACGATCATCCGCCGGAACGCGCCCCCGCGGATGTGCGCCGACCTCGGCAGCCGCTCGGCCAGTGCCTGCGCCACGGTGGACTTGCCCGACGCCGGGATGCCGGTGATCAAGAACATGCCCCGCACCGCCGCCGCCCCCGGCAGCCGGCCGGCCACCCGTCGCTCATGTGATGACGGATCGTCATCAGGCTTTCCTCCCCAGGACATTGAAGTGTCGGGAGTGAATCTACGGTCGTGTGCGCCGGCAGCGGAATCCCCGGTACCGGACGAAGGGAAAACCGGATGACCGGCCGGGACGGGACATGGTCGACTGGCCGGCATGACCTCACCGCCGGGCGCGCGTCCCGCACCGCCGCAGCCCTACCGCTGGACGCTGTCGCGGGCCCGCGACGGACGCCGCCCGGACCGCCTGGGCGCGCTGACCGACGGGGCCGAGCCGCCCCGGCTGTGGTTCCTGCCCCAGCTCACGGACTGCGCCGGCAAGGTGCTGGCCCGCTCCGGCGGGGCCGACCTGTGCTTCGTCGGGCGCTCCCTGGACAGCATGTACGACCTGCTCAGCGGCGCCTTCGAGGGCTCCTCCTGGGACGGGCGGCTGCTGCGCCTCCCGCTGTCGCTGCGGCTGTCCCGGGCCGGTTGGGGCCCGGCGCACACCCGCCGGCTGCGCGAGCACCTGGCGGCCGCCGGACTCGCCCCGTACGACCTGGCCCGCCGCACACGGCCGGTGGCGCTGGTCGACGTCGTGCACGGGGGCACGACGTACGACGTGCTGCACGGCGCGCTCGCCGCCTGGGCGGCCGCGAGCCGCGAGCCCTGGCCGGTGATCCGCCGCAAGCTGCGCTTCGTCGGCGTGACGATCCGCGAGCGGACCAGCCCGAAGACCTGGCGCTGGCAGCAGCACAGCGAAGGCGGCTGGGCCCGCGCCCTGCCCGCCGGGCACGCCGCGAGCGTGTCACTGGACGGCTGGGTCTGGGACTACCTCGGCAACGACCAGGACAAGCTGCAGCCCTGCTTCCCACCGCGGCGGTGGTTCGACGAGTGGGCCGCCGAGCCCTGGCACCGCCCGGGACTGCCGGCGGCGCTGGCCGAGTCGCTCGCGCTCGTCGAGGCGGGCCGCGGCCGTGCGGTGCGCGAGCGCCTGGTCCGCGTCATCGGCGCGGAGCCAGGCTTCGCCGACCGCGAAGTGCGGGCGCTGGTCGCGCCGCTGCGCCGTCAGCCGCGGGCGCGGTCCTCCATGACGGGGCGCAGCCGCTCCAGCAGGCCGTAGAGCGCCTCCCGCTCCCCGGCGTCGAGGACGTCGAGGGCCCCGTGGGTGGCCTGCATCTCGTCGCGCACCCGGCGCATCGTCTCGCGGCCCAGATCGGTGGCGACCACGTTCTTCACCCGGCGGTCGGCCGGGCTCACCTCGCGGCGCACGAACCCGTGGGCCTCGAGGCGGTCGACGATGCCGGTGATGTTGGACGCGTCGCACACCAGCCGCTCGGCGAGACCGCGCATCGGGACCGGGCCGTGCAACTGGGAGAGCACCTTCGCCTGCATGGACGTCAGCCCGTGCCGTGCCGCCGCCGCGGCGAAGTCCTGCCACTGGGCGGTGCCGATGACCGCGAGCAGTTCCAGCAGCTGGATCTTGGAGGGCGGATGCGCAGTCGGCGCAGTCGGCGCGGTCGGCGAATTCGGGGCGGTCGGGGCGTTCCGGGCGCTCATGCGGCGAGTCTACTCAGGTACTTGACATTGTGAACCATTTGCTTGATGTGCCCAAGCTTCCGCGCCACCTCACAGGAACAGCGTCGCCGACCCGAAGAGGGCCAGGGCCACGACGCACAGCACGGCCCCGGCCGCCCACGGCCCGGTCAGCACCGGCGGCCGGGCGTCGTCCAGCACGGCGATCCGGCGCTGCGCGACCGCCGTGAAGGCCAGCCACACCAGCGCGCACAGCGCCAACCCGCCGATCACGACCGCCGAGACGCCGTGCAGCAGCGCCTGGCGCCCGGCCAGCAGCGCCGCCACGGCGAAGGAGAGGGTCGTCCGCCGCCACGCCAGCCGGGTCCGTTCCGGCTGCAGCCCGGGATCGCGCTCCGGGGTGTCGCCGGCGTCCATCAGCCGGCCCGCCCCAGCACGGCGGTGAGCAGCAGCGCCACCGCCATCGCGGCGACCACCACCGCCAGCAGCGCCGGGAACCGCGAGACCGGCAGGTCGTCCCCGCGCCGCATCGCCCGCTCGCAGCGCACCCAGTGGTTGACCGCGCGCACCGCGCACATCGCCCCGCCCACGACCAGCACGACAGCCAGCGTCACCCGGACGGGACGCTGCAGGTTCCGCAGGAACTGGTCCACGGCGAAGCCGCCGCCCACCAGCGCCAGGGCCGTGCGCAGCCAGGCCAGGAACGTCCGCTCGTTCGCCAGCGAGAAGCGGTAGTCGGGCGTCGTGCCCTCCGCTCGCACCCGCTCCGGGGCGAACCACAGGCCGATCGCCCGCGCGGTGTTCCGGACAGCGTCGATCACACCGCTCACCCTACCCACGCCGGGACAACCGCCGGCGTCCACGGGCTTCCGCCCGGGCGAGGGGTGCGTGACGCCCGCGGTCGTGGCACCGTACGGGGATCAGCGGGGACGGCACGGCGGAGGCGCTCCATGGGCGACACGGACGACACGGGCGACACCGGCAGCAGGGACACCCCGCCGCGCCCGGCGGACGAACTGCTGGACATCGTGGACGAGCGGGACCACGTGGTCGGCCGGGCCACCCGCGGCGAGGCGACCGCCCGCGGACTGCGCCACCGCTGCGTGTTCATCCTGGCCCGGGACGCCGAGGAGCGGATCTTCGTGCACCGCAGGACGGCGCAGAAGCTGGTGTTCCCCTCCCTGTACGACATGTTCGTCGGCGGTGTCGTCGGCGCGGGCGAGGCGTACGACGACGCCGCCCTGCGCGAGGCCGAGGAGGAACTCGGCGTCAGCGGGCTGCCGCGCCCGACCCCGTTGTTCGGCTTCCTCTACGAGGGGACCGGCGCGGCCGCCGGCCACACCTGGTGGTCGCGGGTCTACGAGGTGCGCTGCGACCTGCCGGTCGCCCCGCAGGTGGAGGAGGTGGCCTGGCACGCCTTCCTCACCGAGGGAGAGCTGGAGGACCGGCTGCCCCGCCTCGCGTGGGTCCCCGACGGCCTGGAGGCCTACCACCGGCTGCTCGCGTGGCGCCGCACCGCGGGCTGACCACCGCGCCGGGCGGGTGCCGCCGGGCTCTTCTGGTCCACCGGTCGCGGCCGGTAGCGTGCCGCTGGCCCGCCCCGGTGTTCCGTTCGCGCCGCGACGGGGCCTGTGCGAGCGTGGCCGAAGGCGTATCCGCACACGCCGCGGGTAGGGAATCGGGCCCGAACGGTCCCACGGGAGGCGAGTGATGAACCGACCCAGGATCCTGGTCGTCGGCGGTGGCTTCGCGGGCATGGAGTGCGCGCACCGTCTGGAGCGCCGGCTGTCGCCGGACGAGGCCGACATCAGCCTGGTGACGCCCTGGAGCCACCAGCTCTATCTGCCCCTGCTGCCGCACGTCGCCGCGGGCGTCCTCACCCCGCAGGCGGTCGCGGTCCCGCTGCGCCGCATGCTGCACCGGACCGCCGTGATCCCCGGGCGGGCGATCGGCGTGGACCCGGCGGCCAAGGCGGTGGTCATCAAGAAGATCACCGACGAGGAGCTCGTGGAGGAGTACGACTACCTCGTCCTGGCCCCCGGCAGCGTCACCCGCACCTTCGACATCCCCGGCCTCACCGAGTACGGCCGGGGCATGAAGACCCTCGCCGAGGCGGCGTACATCCGCGACCACGTCATCGCCCAGCTGGACCTGGCCTCCGCCACCACCGACCGGGCCGAGCGCGAGTCGCGGCTCCAGTTCGTGGTGGTCGGCGGCGGCTACGCCGGCACCGAGACCGCCGCCGTCCTGCAGCGGCTCACCACCGCCGCCGCCAAGCGCTACCCGCGCCTGGACCCGACGCTCATCAAGTGGCACCTGATCGACATCGCCCCCCGGCTGATGCCCGAGCTCGGTGAGAAGCTCGGCCTGAAGGCGCTCCAGATCATGCGCGAGCGCGGGGTCGACGTGTCGCTGGGCGTGTCCGTCGCCGAGGTCACCCCCGACACCGTCACCTTCACCGACGGCCGCAAGCTGCCCTGCCGCACCCTGATCTGGACCGCGGGCGTCGTCTCCAGCCCGCTGGTGACGACGCTCGGCACGGAGACCGTCAAGGGCCGGCTCGTCACCGACGCCGAGATGCGCATCCCCGGCGCCGACGGGGTGTTCGCGCTCGGCGACTCCGCGGCGGTGCCGGACCTCGTGACCGGCGGCGGCGCCGTGTGCCCGCCCACCGCCCAGCACGCCATGCGGCAGGGCAAGGCCGTCGCCGAGAACGTGGTCGCGTCCCTGCGCGGCCGCCCGCTGGAGGAGTACCGGCACAAGGACCTGGGGCTGGTCGTCGACCTCGGCGGCATCGAGGCGGTCTCCAAGCCGCTGGGCGTGCCGCTCAGCGGGCTGCCCGCGCAGGTCGTGGCCCGCGGCTACCACCTCGGCGCGCTGCGCACCTTCCCGGCCCGCTTCCGGGCCGCGGCGGGCTGGTTCCTCAACGCCGTCGCCGGCGACGACTTCGTGCGCACCGGCTTCCAGGCGCGCAGGCCGGCCGCCCTGAAGGACTTCGAGGTCACCGACATCTACCTCTCGCCGGAGGAGATCCGCCGCCACGTGGACTCCCTGCGCGCGACGGCCGCCTGACCCCGGCGGCCCCGCCCCAACACCACCGCGTCACCGCGTCACCACATCTGAAGACAGACACCGCCGACGGCGAGGGACATGACCCAGCGACGAGACACCCTGCGGATCGCCAACTGCTCCGGCTTCTACGGGGACCGCCTCGCGGCCGCCCGCGAGATGGTCGAGGGCGGCCCCATCGACGTGCTGACCGGCGACTACCTCGCCGAGCTCACGATGCTGCTGCTGTGGAAGGCCCGGCAGCGGGACCCGGCGGGCGGGTACGCGGTCTCGTTCCTCGCCCAGATGGGGGACGTCCTCGGCACCTGCCTGGAGCGCGGCATCAAGGTCGTCGTCAACGCGGGCGGCCTCAACCCGGCCGGCCTGACCGCCAAGCTCGGCGAACTGGCCGCCCTCGCCGGGCTGAGCCCGTCGGTGGCGTACGTCGAGGGCGACGACCTCATCGGGCGCCTGCCCGAACTCCAGGCGCAGGGACACCGGTTCGCGCACCTCGCCACCGGCCGCAGTCTCGCCGACGCCGGCGTGCGGCCCGTCACCGCCAACGCCTACCTCGGCGCGTGGGGCATCACGCAGGCGCTGCGCGCCGGCGCCGACGTGGTGATCTGCGGACGCGTCACGGACGCCTCGCTGGTGGTCGGCCCCGCGGCCTGGGCCTTCGACTGGGCGCACGACGACTGGGACCGCCTGGCGGGGGCCGTCACCGCGGGGCACATCATCGAGTGCGGCGCCCAGGCGACCGGCGGCAACTACTCCTTCTTCACCGAGATCGAGCGCCCCGTGCACCCCGGCTTCCCCATCGCCGAGATGCGCCCCGACGGCTCCGCCGTCATCACCAAGCACGAGGGCACCGCCGGCGCCGTCACCGTCGAGACGGTCACCGCCCAGCTGCTGTACGAGATCGACCGCCCCGCCTACCTCAACCCGGACGTCGTCACCCGCTTCGACACCGTCGCCCTCGAACAACTCGGCCCCGACCGGGTCCTGGTGAGCGGCGCCCGCGGCGAGCCCGCTCCCGACACCCTCAAGGTGTGCGTCAACCACCACGGCGGCTACCGCAACACGGCGACCTTCGTGCTGACCGGTCCCGACATCGAGGCCAAGGCCCGGTTCGCGGAGGCGTCCCTGCTGGACGCCACCGGCGGGCCCGAGCGGTTCGGCACGTACGACGTCCACCTGGAGCCGACCGCGTCCGGCGCCCGGCTCACCCTCACCGTCAAGGACGCCGACAGGGACAAGGCCGGCCGCGCCCTGTTCTCCGCCGTGGTCGGCACCGGCCTGTCGACCGCACCCGGCCTGCACATGGAGCACTTCTCGCCCAAGGCCACCGAGTACGGCGTGCACTGGCCCGCCCTGGTCCCGGCCGAGGCGGTCCGGCACGAGGTGGTGCTCCACGACGGCACGCGCGTGCCCGTGCCGCGCCCGCCGTCGTCCGATGCCGCGCCGGTACCCGTCGCCGTTCCCGGGCCTGCCGTCACCGCGCCGGGCGGGCCCACCGTACGCGCCCCCCTGGGCCTGCTCGTCGGGGCGCGCTCCGGTGACAAGGGCGGCGACGCCAACGTCGGTCTGTGGGCCCGCAGCGACGCCGCGTACGCCTGGCTGCGGGACTGGCTCGACGTCGAACGGCTCCGCGCGCTCGTGCCGGAGGCCGCCGGGCTCCGCGTGAGCCGCTGGGAGCTGGCCAATCTCCGCGCGCTCAACTTCGTCGTCCACGGCCTGCTCGGGGAGGGCGTCGCCGCGTCCACCCGTCCCGACCCGCAGGCCAAGGGGCTGGGGGAGCACCTGCGCGCCCTGGAGGCCGACATCCCCGCCGCGCTGCTCCCGGCGCCCCGCCGGGAGGAGTGATCACCCCATGAGCAATCTCGACACGCGCCCCCTGCCCACCGCCTGCGGCGGACGCCAGGACATCTCCGCCGCCCCCGTGCGCGACCTGCTCACCGGCCGTGTCGTCCCCCTCGGCGAGAGCACCGAGGTGCGCCGGCTGCTGCCGAACCTGGGCCGCCGCATGGTCGGCGCCTGGTGCTTCGTCGACCACTACGGTCCCGACGACATCGCCGGGGCGAGCCGGGCATGCAGGTGCCGCCGCACCCGCACATCGGCCTGCAGACGGTCAGCCGGCTGCACGAGGGCGAGGTGCTGCACCGCGACAGCCTGGGCAGTCTGTGCACCGTACGGCCGCGCGAACTCGGCCTGATGACCTCCGGCCGCGCGATCGCGCACTCCGAGGAGTCCCCGCAGGCGAGCACGCCCGCCTGCTGCACGGCGCGCAGTTGTGGGGGGCGCTCCCCGACGCGCAGCGGCACCGCGAGCCGTCCTTCGAGCACCACGCCGACCTCCCGCTCGTCACCGGCGGGCGCGGCGGGCTGCGCGCCACCGTCCTGCTGGGCGGGCTCGACACCGCCGTCTCGCCCGGCTCCGTCTTCACGCCCCTGGTCGGCGCGGACCTGGCCCTCACCGAGGGCACGGACGTCGCGCTGCCGCTGGAGCGCGACTTCGAGTACGCGGTGCTGGCGACGGCCGGCCGCATCGACATCGAAGGGGTGCCCGTCGAACCGGGCTCGATGCTCTGTCTGGGCTGCGGCCGCGCCGAGTTGCCGCTGCGCGCGGACAGCGACGGCTCGGTGATGCTGCTGGGCGGCGAGCCGTTCGAGGAGCGGCTCGTCATGTGGTGGAACTTCGTGGCCCGTTCGGGCGAGGAGATCGCCCGGGCCCGTGACGAGTGGAACACCGGCACCGCCGCCTTCGGCACGGTCCACGGCTACGCCGGCGACCGGCTCCTGGCACCGCGACTGCCCGACACCCCGCTCAGGCCCCGGGGCCGCGAACGCTGACCACTGGGGGCTCGTCGGCCGCGCCTCCCGTCGTACGCGGCGGAAGTCGGCGCCGCCGCCACCCGTGACACGGCGCCCGCGCCGACGCCCGGTCGGTCCACCGGGGTGACCACCGCGCACCCGTCGAGCACCGCCCGCCCGTGGACATCGTCGGCCGCCGCTCCCAGCACGATGCGCACCGGTCGGCAACCGCCCTCGCTCAGGGCTCCCGCGGGCAGGCTCCGCCCAGGGGCGGCCGGGCGGCCCCTGGCCGGCGGCGTCACCGTCGAACGGGTTCCGACCGGGCCGCTGCGACCGACGGACCCGGTACGCGTCCGCTCCCCCTCGGGGGCCTCACACCCGGAAGACCGAGCCGACGAACTCCGTCAGCAGCCGCTCCTTGAGCCGGCCCGGCAGGGCGTCGAGCAGCATCAGTACCGGCGCCATACGGCGCGGCAGGCCCGTTCCGCCGCCGAGGCCCGCGAAGGCCAGGACCCCCGCGATCTCCTCCGGCCCCAGGGCGTCCGGGTCGAGTCCGGCCGCGAACTGCGCGAGCGCCGGGTCCACGGTCACCGGGGCCAGGGCCCGCGCCGCCTTCAGGGCCGCGTCCAGGTCGGCGAGCAGGGCGTCGACCTGCCCGGCCGACGCGGGGGTCAGGGTGAGGTGCAGATTCGGCGGGAGCCCGTCGAAGGACAGCTGGGGCTGGAGGTACCAGCCGCGGTCGCGCATCTCGTCGGCCAGGTGCAGCAGCAGGCTCAGGTCGGGCGTGCCGTCCGCCCCGAGCAGGGTGAACGCGACCAGTGCGGCCCGCGGTTCGCCCAGCACCCGTACGCCCTCCACGGCGCGCAGCCCCGGCAGCAGCCGGTCGGCCGCCTCGGCGGTCCGCTCGGCGAGCTCCCGGTAGCCGTCCTCGCCGATGTGCCGCTGCACGGCCCACGCCTGCGCCAGCAGGCCGGCCGACTTGGTGCCCTGCACCGTCGGGTTGACCACGGGGTAGCCCGGCCAGCCCGCGTGCGCGAAGTACTGGTGGCGGCGCAGCTCCGCGTCCCGGTACAGCACCACGGAGGCGCCCTTGTCGGCGTAGCCGTACTTGTGGAGGTCCACCGACAGCGAGGTCACCCCGGGCACCGACAGGTCGAACGGCGGCACGTCCCGTCCCGCCCGCCGCAGATGGGGCAGCAGCCAGCCGCCGATGCAGGCGTCCACGTGGCAGAGCACCCCGTGTTCGGCCGCCGCGGCGGCGATCTCCGGCACCGGGTCGACCACCCCGTGCGCGTACGAGGGCGCCGAGGCGACGACGAGTGCGGTGCGGCCGGTGACCGCGGCGGCCATGGCGGCAGCGTCGGCCCGCAGGGTCTCCCGGTCCACGGGAACGGTCACCGTCTCCAGGCCCAGGTAGGAGGCGGCCTTGTGGAACGCGGCGTGCGCGGTCGAGGGCAGCAGGAGCTGGGGCTCCGTCACCTGGCGCACGGCGCGGGCGTGGTCGCGGGCGGTCTTCACCGCCAGCAGGATCGACTCGGTGCCCCCGCTGGTGAAGCTGCCCTGCGCACCGGGTGCGCCCAGCAGTGCCACGGCCGCGCCGACGACGTCGTTCTCCAGCCGGGCCACGCTGGGGAAGACGGTCATGTCCAGGCCGTTGACGGTGGCGAACTCCGCGTACGCGGCCGCGGCGAGCCCGT
Organism: Streptomyces sp. NPDC088732; assembly: GCF_044751205.1. Taxonomy (NCBI): domain Bacteria; kingdom Bacillati; phylum Actinomycetota; class Actinomycetes; order Kitasatosporales; family Streptomycetaceae; genus Streptomyces; species Streptomyces sp. NPDC088732. The sequence goes on along the minus strand of NZ_JBIVLI010000011.1, from coordinate 147,397 downwards.
CGACCCCGGCCAGCCCGGAGTCGTAGACATAGGCGAACGTGCGCCCGCCGCGGGTCGGGGCGTCCTGGGCGCGCAGGGCCCGCAGCGCGGACAGCACCTCACCGGCGGGCCGGCCGGACGGGAGCGCGGGGGAGGGAACGGGCTCAGTGGGCATGGTCGTTCGTGTCCTCTGACAGCTCGGCGGAACGGTCGGATTCGGGCGCGGCCACCGCCGGGGCGTCCTCGCGGTAGCCGCGCAGGAGCCGCAGGCTCGCCGCGGCGAGCAGGGCGGGCAGCAGGCTCATGCCCCACGTGATGCCGGTCAGGGCGGCGGCGGGCTGGTCGACGTGGTGCGCGGCGTCCGAGGAACGGAACCCGGTCACCGCCAGGACCAGGGCGAAGACCCCGGCCCCCAGGGCGAGCGCCAGGGTCTCGGCGGCGGTCCACAGGCCCGTGAAGGTCGCCGCCCGGCGCCGCCCGGTCCGTACCGCGTCGGCGGCAAGGGTGTCGGCGAGCATCGTCAGCGGAAGCAACTGGAGCCCCGCGTAGGCGATCCCCACGGCCGCCACCGCCGGATAACCCAGCGCCGGGCCCGCCAACGGGGTCAGCGCGAGCAGCGCCGCCGCGCCGGCGAACAGCGCCGAGGCGCACGCTTGCGCGTACTTCGGGCCGCGCGCCCGGGCCAGCCGGTTCCACAGCGGCATCACCAGCACCAACGGGCCGATCATGCAGGCGAACAGCGGGGTGACGGCGCCCGCCGCGCCGAGGGTGTACGTGGCGAAGTACTGCACCCCCGCCAGCATGGTCCCGACGGCGAGCGCCTGCAGCGCCCACATGCCCACCAGGAAGCCGAACGCCGGGTTCTCCCGGGCGACCGCCAACTGCGCCCGCAGGGACGGCTCCGCGGTGCTGCGGGCGACCGAAGGGGCCTGCCGCGTGAAGTGCCAGGCGCCGAGCGTCCCGGCCAGGAGGAGCAGCGCCACCACGACCCCCATCAGCCGGTAGCTCCCGGGGGTGTCGCCCCTCTCGTGCGCGATCGCGGGGGCCAGAGCGCCCGACAGCAGGATCGCCACGCCCAGGAACCCCACCCGCCAGCCCAGCACGCGGGCCCGTTCACCGGTGTCCTCGGTCATCTCGGCGGGCATGGTCACGTACGGCACCTGGAAGACCGCGTAGGCGGTCGCGGCCAGCAGGAAGAACACCGCCACGTACCCGGCCGCGGCCGCGCCCCGCAGCGGCGGTGCCGCGAAGACCAGCGCGAACAGCGGCGGCAGGGTCAGCGCCCCGGCCAGCAGGAACGGCCGCCGTGAACCCCCTTGCAGCCGGCTGCGGTCGGCGGCCGCCCCCACCAGCGGGTTGATCAGCACGTCCCACGCCTTGGGCAGGAAGACCGCCGCGCCCGCCACCGCCGCCGGCACGGCCAGCACGTTCGTCAGGTAGTACAGCAGGATCAGCCCCGGTACCGTGCCGAACGCGCCCGTGCCCAGGGAGCCGAGGCCGTAGCCGATCCGCACCGCGCGCGGCAGCGGCGCGGCGGGCGCGCGACCGGTGTCCCCCAAGGGGGCGGAGGGCGGTGTCTCGGGCATGGGTTCCCTGCGGGGCCGGGGTGCGGACGGCGGAGCGACAGGGTCAGGAGATCACAGCGGCCCGGCGCACCGACAGATCCCGGAACGGCCCGATTCCCGCCCGCCGCCGCGTCCTTACCGCGCCGCCGGAGCGGCCGCCACCCGGCCCGTCACCTCGCCGAAGCCGATCCGTGTGCCGTCCGGCCCGGGAGCGGTCGCCGTGATTACGACCTCGTCGCCGTCCTCCAGGAAGCTCCGCCGCGTCCCGTCGGCGAGCACCAGCGGCTCCTCGCCGTTCCACGACAGCTCGATCAGCGCGCCGCGCTGCGCCCGCTCGGGCCCGCTGACCGTGCCCGAGGCGAACAGGTCCCCGGCCCGCAGGGAGGCGCCGTTCACCGTCATGTGGGCGAGCATCTGCGCGTACGTCCAGTACATCGTGGCGAACGGCGGCCGCGAGACCACCTCCCCGCGCAGCCGCACCTCCAGCGCGATGTCCAGGCCGCGCGGCGGAGCGGAGCCGTCCTGGTCGTCGAGGTAGGGCAGCAGCGCCGCGTCACGGGCCGGCGGGGCGACACGCGCTGCGGCCAGGGCGTCGAGGGGGACGACCCAGGGCGAGACGGAGGTCGCGAAGGACTTGCCGAGGAACGGGCCGAGCGGCACGTACTCCCACGCCTGGATGTCGCGCGCGGACCAGTCGTTGACCAGGCAGACGCCGAAGACGTGCTCCTCCGCGTCGGCGAGCGGCACGGGCGAGCCCTGCGCGGTCGGGCCCCCGACGACGAAGCCGATCTCGGCCTCCACGTCCAGCCGCCGCGTCGGACCGAAGTCCGGCACCGCCTCGCCCGGCGCCCGCCGCTGGCCGCTCGGCCGCACGACGGGCGTGCCGGAGACCACCACGGTGCCGCTGCGGCCGTGGTAACCGATCGGCAGGTGTTTCCAGTTGGGCGGCAGCGCCGCACCGTCGGGCCGGAAGATCCGGCCGACGTTGGTCGCGTGGTGCTCCGAGGCGTAGAAGTCGACGTAGTCCGCCACCTCGAACGGCAGATGCAGCGTCACCTCCGGCCGCGGCAGAAGGTGCGGCTCGACCGCCGGGCGGTGGGCCGGATCGGTCAGCCACGCGGTGAGCAGCGCACGCACCGCCGTCCACGCGGGCCGACCCGCCGCCAGCAGCGCGTTGAGCGACGGCGCCGCCAGGAGCGCCGCCACGCCGTCTCCGGCCCGCGCGGCCTGCCCGGCCGTCACCGCCCCGGCGTCGAGCACGTGGTCGCCGATCGCCACACCGATCCGCCGCTCGCCCGGCCGGTCCCCGGTGGTGAACACCCCGTACGGCAGGTTGTGCACGCCGAAGAGGGAGTCGTCCGGCACGGCGACCCAGGTGGGGGCGGCCATGGCACCTCCATACGCGTCAGCGCCGCGCCTCCTCGCGCGGTCGGCCCACCCTAGCGCCCAGCGTGCCTGAGGCCGCCGGACGGCTCGCGTCGGTAATGTCACGAAAGCCGCATTCAACGCAAACAGCGCACCGCCACGAGAGGGGAAGGCGATCTCCGGGACCGCGAACCAGCCGCAGGAAGCCGACCAGTTGCGGACCCTGCTGCGTCAGCCGCAGTACCGCAGGGCGCTGTTGTCCTCCGCCGTGCTCGGCATCCCCGTGTCCTTCCTCGCCTTCTGGTTCCTCGTCGCCCTCCACGAACTGCAGAAGCTGGTCTGGCAGGACTGGCCGCGGCAGCTCGGCCACGCCCAGCCGCCGTGGTGGTGGCCGATCCCGCTGCTGGCGGTGGCCGGCCTGGTCGTCGGCCTGGTCGTCACGCGTATCCCGGGCGGCGGCGGCCACATCCCCGCGTCCGGCCTGCACTCGGGCGGCGCCACCGCGGCGGCGGTGCCCGGGGTCGTCGTGGCCGCCGTGGCGAGCCTGCCGCTGGGCGCCGTCCTCGGCCCCGAGGCACCGCTGATCGCCTTCGGCGGCGGCATCGCGCTGGTCTTCCGCAACCTGGTCCGCGCGTCCCCCACCCCGACCGGAACCGTGCTGCTGGGCGCCGCCGGGTCCGCCGCGGCGATCGCGACGATCTTCGGCAACCCGCTCGTGGCGGCCGTCCTGCTGATGGAGGTCGCGGGCGTCGGCGGACCGCAGCTGTTCGCCGTCATGCTGCCCGCCCTGCTCGCCGCCGGCGTCGGCGACATCGTCTTCACCGGGTTCGGACGCTGGACCGGCCTCAAGACCGGCAGCCTGGACATCGGACTGCCCCGGCCGCCCGCGCTGGACGTCGGCGACGTCGTCTGGGGCGTCCTCATGGGCCTGGTCGTGGGGATCGCCGTCCACTGGATCGTCGTCGGAGGCCGGCACGCGGCGGTCTTCGTCTCCCGCAGCCCCCTGCGCAACACCGTCGCCTGCGCGGTGGCCGCGGGCGTCTGCGTCGCCGCCTACGCCCTGCTGACCGGCCGTTCACCCGCCGAGGCCGCGCTGTCCGGGCAGAGCACGCTGCCGCAGCTCGCCTCCGACCCCCACGCGTGGCCCGTCACCGCCCTGGTCGCCGTACTGGTCCTCAAGTCCCTCGCGTACGCCCTCTGCTTGGGCAGCCTGCGCGGTGGCCCCATCTTCCCCTCCCTCTTCCTCGGCGGTGCCTGCGGCGCACTCCTGGCCCCCCTGCCGGGCTTCGGCCTCGTGCCCGCCATGGCCGCGGGAATGGCGGCCTCCTGCGCCGCGGCGATGCGGCTGCCCGTCAGCACGGTCGTCCTCGTCGTCCTGCTCCTGGGCAACGCCGAGTCCGTGCCGGTGGTCGTACTGGCCGCCGTCGTCGCCTTCGTCACCACCGAACTGCTCCCGCAGGGCCCGGACATCCCGGCCTTCGGCCGCGTGGACTGAGGGGCCCGGCACGCCGCGCCGTCGCCGTCGCCTTCGGCATCACCGAGTTGCGACCCCGGGGGCCAGGATGTCCGGGCGTGCGCCAGCGTCGACCGAGGGGCCCGCGGGCGGTTCCGGCGGTCCGGCCGGAGCGGCGCCGGGCGTCAGCGGTCGTGCTGGCCGTCGTCGCCTTCGGTATCACCGAATCGGCAGTCGGCGGCGGGGCGCGGCCGGCGGGCGGCGGTGTGAGTGAGCGTCACGGCCACCCGCCAGCCATGGGCGAGGGCGGGCAGCACGAGGCCGTCGCGCAGGGACTCGACGCCGCCGGCGGCCGAGCCGACGACGGCGAGGACTCCACGGACCGGTTGAGGAGGCATGGCCGGGGGCCAGGATGTCCGGGCGTTCGGCCGCGTGGACCGAGGGGCCGGCCGGAACGGCGCCGGGCGTCGATGGTGGTGCCGGCCGTCGTCGCTGTGCCTCGCGGCCACGGCGTTCGGTCAGGTCGACCGAGCGGTCCGGGCGCGGTCCGTACGGTCCGGTGGGAGCGGGGCCGGACGTCGGTGGTCGTTCCGGCTGTTGTTGTGGCCTTGGTCGTCGGCGAGTTGCTGCGGCACGGTCCGGACGTCCGGGCGTTCGGGGGCGCCGACTCCGTGGATGGGGCGGTCCGGTTGGTGCCGTGCCGTGCCGGGCCGGGCGTCGGGCGGCCGGCTGGGCAGTGCGGGGTCGGTACCGGTGGTCGTACGGCCCATGTCGTCGCCTCGTCAGCGCCGAACTGCTTCCGCAGGGCCCAGGCAACCCGCCGTTCGGCCGTGTCCGGCCGGAGCGGTGCCGGGCGTCGGTCGGCGTGCCCCGGGCCCGAACATCCCGGCCTTCGGCCGCGCCGACGGGGCGTGCCGGCACACGGCGCAGCCGGGCCTCAGGCCGACCGCGCGGTGACGCGGCCGGTGCGGACCGCGTCCAGGAGGGACTGGTGGTCGCGCTCGTTCTGGTCGGCGTACAGCTCGGCGAACTCCGCCATCGCCCGGTCGAAGACGTCGCCCCCGCCCAGATAGGCCGCGATCGCGATCCGGTCGCCCGAGCGGGCGTGCGCCCGGGCCAGCGTGGCGCCGCAGACCCGGCCGAAGACGCCCATCACCTGGGGCGACATCGTCTCGGCCACCACGATGCCCTTCCAGTCGCGCAGTTGGCGCACATAGAAGTCCCGCCGGCGGCCGTCGATGCCGTGCACGCGTTCCCAGCCCAGGAAGATGTCGCTCGTGGCCTGCATCAGCCGCTGCCCGGCCACCACGCGCTCGCCCTGCGTCCGCTGGAGGCACGCGCCCACGTGGCGGGCCAGCACCGACTCGTCGGCCTCCTTGGCCTGGAGGAACAGCGGGTCCTCGTCGTCCTTGCCGAGCAGCAGGACGATCCAGCAGCGCGTCCCCACGCTGCCCACTCCCACCACCTTGCGGGCGATGTCGGCGACCCGGTACTGCTCCAGCAGCGCGCGGCGGTCGGACTGCAGGGTGTGGCCGTAGCGCTCCATCAGCCGCGCCAGCTCGCGCTCCACCCCGGCGTCCAGCGCGTCCGGCAGGTCGCGCAGCGGTGTCAGCAGCGGAGGATCGGCCGCGATGCGCCGCCGGCCGTCCACCACGTGCGTGAGCTTCTCGAACGCCTGGAGCGTGTCGTGCGAGCGTGCCCGTTCCTGCGAACGCTCCCAGCGCGCGCGGTCCCGCGCGCCGAGCAGCGGCGCGAACCGCTCCTGGAGCCGGTCCGCCTCGAAGTGGGCGTACCAGACGTCGAGATCGCCCATCCGGGCGAAGCGGCGCATGTACTCGCGGTAGCCCCCGACGGCCGCCAGGACGGTCGCCGCCCGCTCCCCGGTGGAGAAGCCGGCCGCCCGGCCCGCGATCACGAGGCTGGCGGCCAGCCGCTTGACGTCCCACTCCCACGGGCCGGGCAGCGTCTCGTCGAAGTCGTTGATGTCGAACATCAGCCGCCGCTCGGGCGAGGCGAGCAGCCGGAAGTTGAGCATGTGCGCGTCCCCGCAGAGCTGGGCGCGCAGCCCCGTCACCGGCGTGCCCGCGAGATCGGCGGCCATGACGGCCGCCGCGCCGCGGTAGAAGCGGAACGGCGACTCGGACATCCGGCCGTACCGGATCGGGACCAGTTCGGGCACCCGGCGCGCGGACTGCTCCTCGATCACGTCGACCGGGTCGGCCCTCAGCGGCGAGGGCGCCCACTCCGCGTGCCGCGACCGGGGCGTGGTCCGCCGCGCGGCGCGGCCCATGGCGGCCCGCTCCCGCGGTGAGAGGAACTCGCGCCCGCCGGGCACCGCGGCAGGGTCGTCGTTCCCGTCCGTCATGGCGACCGTCCCTGGTGCTAGTGGCTTCCGCCGACCACGGTGAAGCTCTTCCAGGGGGCCTGGCCGGGCACACCCGGGTCGCTGGTCTGCGAGGAGAGGTAGAACTCGCTGGTCCCGGTGAGGTTGTGGCAGTCCTCGCGGGTGTAGAGGATCACGTCGTTGACGGTGTTGTTGTCGACCGACTTCGCGCCAGGGGCCGTCAGCGGGTGGCAGCCGTCGACCGAGGGGCTCTCGATCTGCTGCGGTTTGCCGTCGGTGGTCGTGTAGACCAGGTTGCCCACGGCCTGATGGGTCATACCGGAGCACGCCGCGGTGCCGAGGAGCAGGAGCAGGGCGCCGGCGTGGAGGCCGGGCCGGCGGAGAGCGGCCATGGTGAGCGTCCTCGTCTGTACGGGGGACCGGTACTGAGGGCAACGCTGCCGCCTGCGCCGGCCGCTGTCACCCGCAGTGCGACCAGTCGGCTGAATGGCGGCGGGACTCACACCGCAGCGGGCCTGCGCCCCGGGGCGGTGCACAGCGCCCACAGGGCGACGCCGTCGAGGAGGATCATCGCCAGCGCCCAGAAGGGGATGTACGGCAGCCACATGAAGTTCGCCAGCATCCCGAGCCCGACGAGCGCCACACCCACCTTGCGCGCCCAGAGCGCGCCCCGCAGGAGCAGCAGCCCGACGAGCACGATCAGCACCCCGAGCACGAGATGGATCCAGCCCCAGGCGCTCAGGTCGAACCGGAAGGTGTAGTTGCCGGTCACGACGAAGACGGTGTCCTTGGCGATCGCGGAGGCGCCCTGGAGGATCGCCGAGATGCCACCGAAGATCATCAGAACGGCGGCGAGGACGATCCGTCCGGAAGCCGCGGAGCCGTCCGTTCGCGAAGTGGCCATGGTGGGCTCCTTACTCTTCGGAACCAGCGTGCCACGGTCCGCAGCGGACGGCATGCGGAGCGCCCGGGAGTTCAGGACCCGAACGCGCCACGGACCCGCGAACGCCGATGGGCGGTACCGCCGTACTCCGGCCGTACCGCCCACAGGCTTCACATGGTGTCCGAGGGGGGACTTGAACCCCCACGCCCGATAAAGGGCACTAGCACCTCAAGCTAGCGCGTCTGCCATTCCGCCACCCGGACAAGGTGTCCGCCGCCTGGCGCTCGGGCCCGGCGACGTGGAAAACAATAGCAAACATCCGGGGCCCCTCGATCAACCCGCCCGCCGGGGCGCTCGTGACGCCCGTGACGCCCGTGCGAAGGGGGCCCGGGGGGCCTCGCGGCCCGGTGGGGGTGCGGGGGAGGATGGGGAGATCGACCAACGAAGGAGACAGCGTGAGCGAGTCGAGCTCGGACGCCCGTACGACCACCGGTGAGGACGAGGTCGCCGGCCTCTGCCGCGACCTCATCCGGATCGACACCAGCAACTACGGCGACCACTCGGGTCCCGGTGAGCGGGCCGCCGCGGAGTACATCGCCGAGAAGCTCGCCGAGGTCGGCCTCGAACCACAGATCTTCGAGTCGCACCAGGGCCGGGCCTCCACCGTCGCCCGCATCGCCGGCGAGGACCCGTCGCGGCCCGCCCTGCTCATCCACGGCCACACCGACGTCGTGCCCGCCAACGCCGCCGACTGGACGCACCACCCGTTCTCCGGCGAGATCGCCGACGGCTGCGTGTGGGGCCGCGGCGCGGTCGACATGAAGGACATGGACGCGATGACCCTGGCGGTCGTGCGCGACATGCTCCGCAGCGGGCGCCGCCCGCCGCGCGACATCGTGCTCGCCTTCCTCGCCGACGAGGAGGCCGGCGGCGTGTACGGCGCCCGCTACCTGGTCGACAAGCACCCCGAGCTCTTCGAGGGCGTCACGGAGGCGATCGGCGAGGTCGGCGGCTTCTCGTTCACGGTCAACGAGGACGTGCGGCTCTACCTGATCGAGACCGCCCAGAAGGGCATGCACTGGATGCGGCTCACCGTGGACGGCACCGCCGGCCACGGCTCCATGACCAACACCGACAACGCGATCACCGAGTTGTGCGAGGCGGTCGGCCGGCTCGGGCGGCACCAGTTCCCGGTGCGCGTCACCAAGTCCGTCCGCGGCTTCCTCGACGAACTGGGCGACGCCCTCGGGATCGAACTCGACCCCGAGGACATGGAGACGACGCTGGCCAAGCTGGGCGGCATCGCGAAGCTCATCGGGGCCACGCTGCGCAACACCGCCGCGCCGACCATGCTGGGTGCCGGCTACAAGGTCAACGTGATCCCCGGCCAGGCCACCGCGCACGTCGACGGCCGTTTCCTGCCCGGCTACGAGGAGGAGTTCCTGGCCGACCTCGACCGCATCCTCGGCCCCCGGGTGAAGCGCGAGAACGTGCACGCCGACAAGGCGCTGGAGACGACGTTCGACGGCGCGCTCGTCGAGGCCATGCAGGCGGCGCTGAAGGCCGAGGACCCGATCGCGCGGGCCGTGCCGTACTGCCTGTCCGGCGGGACCGACGCCAAGTCCTTCGACGACCTGGGCATCCGCTGCTTCGGTTTCGCGCCGCTCCAGCTGCCGCCCGACCTCGATTTCGCCGGGATGTTCCACGGTGTCGACGAGCGGGTGCCGGTGGACGGTCTCAAGTTCGGCGTGCGCGTGCTCGACCGCTTCCTCGCGAGCAGTTGAAACGACTCGCCAATTATCGACATTTCCTGCCGCTTAGCCGAAAAGAGTGAATGAATCCCAGCGGCAGTAGCGCGCCTTGTGTCCACTCGTTGGTTCCTGTGCGGTCCGAAGTTGGGGCCGTTTTGCCAACGAGGAGGAAAAATGATCAAGAAGGTCGTCGCTGCTGCCGTGGTCACCGGTGGGCTCGTGGCTGCGGGTGCCGGCGTGGCCGTCGCCGACTCCGGAGCTCAGGGTGCCGCTGTCGGCTCCCCGGGCGTGCTGTCGGGCAACGTGATCCAGGTTCCGGTGAACATCCCGGTCAACCTGTGCGGCAACACGATCAACGTCGTGGGCCTGCTGAACCCCGCCGTCGGCAACGTCTGCTTCAACAGGTGACATCGCGTCGGGCCCTCTCCAGGGCCTGACCCGGCCGGCCCCGCGAAGCTCTGAACGGGCTTCGGGGCCGCCCCGGCTGGGGGAGTGCCGGTTTTCATCTCCGGGGGGCACTCATTCCCCCGGCGGGTACCGCCCGCCGGTTTCCGTATCCGGAAAAGCAAGGCAAGGAAACTCAATGCGACAGGTTGCAAAGAAGGCGCTGATCACTGCGGTCGCGGCCGGCGGTGCGCTCGCCGTCACCGGCGGCATGGCCCACGCGGACTCGCACGCGTCCGGCGTTGCCGCCGGGTCCCCGGGCGTTCTGTCCGGAAACCTGATCCAGGTCCCGGTGAACATCCCGATCAACCTCTGCGGCAACACCATCAACGTGGTGGGCCTCCTCAACCCGGCGGCGGGCAACGTCTGCATCAACGGGTCCTTCGGGCACCGCGAGGTCCGGGTCTACAAGAAGGGTGGCTTCCACAAGGCCATCGGTGGCTACCGCGACAAGGACGGCTACGCCGACAAGGACGGCAAGTGACGTTCTCTCAGGCCTCTTCCGAGGCCTGAAACCGGTCGGCCCCGGAAATGCCTCGTGCGCTTCCGGGGCCGCCCCGGCTAGGGGGAGGCACAAGTTCTGACGTCCGGGGGGGCGACCATTCCCCCGGCGGGCTCTGCCCGCCGGTTTCCGTATCTGGAAAAGCAAGGCAGGGACAATCCATGCGACAAGTCGCGAAAAAGGGGCTGCTCACCGCGGTCGCGACCGGCGGCGTGCTCGCCGTGACCGGCGGTATGGCCGCCTACGCGGACTCCAACGCGTCCGGCGTCGCCGCCGGCTCGCCGGGCATCGCTTCCGGCAACGCGATCCAGGTTCCCGTGAACATCCCGGTGAACGTCTGCGGCAACACGATCAACGTGGTGGGTCTGCTGAACCCGGCGGCCGGCAACACCTGCGTCAACGGCTCCCCCGGCCACCGCGAGGTCAAGGTCTACAAGAAGGGCTTCCGCAAGCCCGTCGGCGGCGGCTACCGCGACAAGGACGGCGGCGGCCGCGGCGGCTCCACCCGCGGTGTCGACTCGGCCTTCGGCAGCCGCGGCAACGACGGCGGCCACGGGTTCGGCGGCAACGACGGGGGCCGCGGCTTCGGCGGCGACCGCGACGGGCGCGGCTACGGGCACGGCGGCGCGTCGGCCCACGGCGCGGCTGTCGGCTCGCCCGGCATCCTCTCCGGGAACGCGATTCAGGCGCCGGTGAACATCCCGGTCAACGCCTGCGGCAACTCCGTCAACGTCATCGGCCTGCTCAACCCGGCCGTCGGCAACACCTGCGTGAACGCCGGCGGCTACGGCGGCGGTCACCACTACGGCGGTGGCGGCAAGGGCCACGGGCACCACCCGCGCCCGCCGCACCGCAGCGTGCCGCGTGACAACTACCCGGAGCACAACAACCCGGAGCCGGCCGGTGTGCCGGGCGGTGGCGGCCCGAGCCTGGCCCAGACCGGTACCGAGGACGTCGGCACCGCGCTGCTCACCAGCGCCGGTCTGCTGCTCGGCGGTGCCGTGCTCTTCCGCCGCGCCCGCGCGGTCCGTCGCTGAACGCCTCTGTCTCCCCCATGGGGCGGCGTATGAGGAAAGGGGCCCCGCCGATGCGGGGCCCCGCTTCATGTGTGGCGTACGTCACCATGTGGCGCGGACCTGGCGGATGATTCTTCGGCGCAGCCGTACCCGGCGGCTGCCGTCCGGGTAGAGGCGGAGACGGTCCAACTCCCAATGCCCGTACTCCGCGTGGTCGGTCAGAAGCCGCTGGGCCTCCTTGCGGGAGACGCCCCGAGGCACGTACACATCTCTGAATTCGTATTCAGGCATCGCATCTATTGTGCGGGGAGAGCCCCAGTACGGATAGCGTCTTCCGCATGTCTGATGCCGCGCAGCCCACTGTTGCCGAGGTACGAGCCGCCGTCGAGGCGGTGAAGGCCGCTCTGGACCGCCACCTGGCCGCCGTCGAGCACCGGACCGGGGAGGACGATCCCGCGGTCTACCAGGCCTTCGAGGCCCTGGCCTCGGCCGCCGAGGCCTACGACGAGCTGCTCTACGACACCTATGACGAGGTCACCCCCTTCGAGGTGCCGCTCGGGGACACGCTGCCCGAGTACGACGGTCCGGAGGAGCCGGAGGCGATCAGCGTCCTGATCCGCCGCGACTACACCGTGGGTGATCCGGAGCGGCTGGTGCAGCAGGCGGAACGCGTCGCCGACGCGGGGCTCGAGGCCGGCACCGATGTCGCGGCCGCGATCGGGGCCCTGTTCGGGGAGTACGAGCCCGACGAGATCGCCGAGCGGCACAAGGAGTTCGGCCTGGAGGAGGGCGACTCCACGGTCTGGGTGACCGCGGTGGAGGCGGCCGAGCCGGGGGAGTGGCTGGCCACCCCCTTCGAGCAGGCCGATCCGCGCCATCTCATCTGCCGGTTCGACGTCAGCGCGGTCTTCGACGACGAGAGCGACGTGCTCGGCGAGGACCGCGAAGAGGCATGACGCCCCGCACGGGGGCCCGGTACGCCCGGGCCCCCGTGCCGTGCGCTACTGCGCCGACGCCGACGCCGCCTGCTCGCGCAGGATGTCGCGCAACCGCGTGGTGCGGTCCCGTGCCGGGACCTCGGCGACGGCGCGCGGCAGTGCCTGGTCGACGCCGTGCACGACGGACAGGTGCCGTTCGCCCCGGCCGAAGGCGGTGTAGACCCAGGCCCGGGTCAGGCTCTGCGCGGCGTCCCCCGGCAGCACGACGACGGCGGCCGGCCAGCGGCGGCCGGCGGCCTGGTGGGCGGTGATCGCCCAGCCGTGGCGCACCTGTGCGGCGACGGCGTCGGGCGCGACGACGACGGCGGTCCCGTCGCAGTCCACGTGCAGGCCCTCGTCACCGCCGCCGGTCACGGTGCCCGGCACGGCGCTGCCGGGGCCGGGGACCAGGAGCACCCGGTCGCCGGGGTCGAAACCGCCGAAGCGGCCGGGGCCCGGGTTCAGCCGTTCCTTGAGCGCCGCGTTGAGCACCCGGGTACCGGCGGCGCCGCCGTGGCCCGGGGTGATGACCTGGGTGCTCCCGGCGGGCACCCCGATGACCCGGGGCACGGAGTCCGCGACCAGCTGCACCGTGCGGTGCACCGCCTCGCCGGCGTCGCGCACCGGGACGATCACGACCTCCTTGTCCGGCGCCTCCACCTGCGCGAGCTCACCGATGCCGATCCCGGAGACCAGCTCGCCGATCGGCCCCGGGTCCGGTGTGCGCGAGGCGACCTGCGGGCACACCTTGGCGGCCGCCAGGTCCGCGAACACCCGCCCGGGACCGGCGGACCACAGCGCCATCGGGTCGCCGGAGAGGACCAGCCGCGCGCCGTCGGGCACGGCCTCGACGAGAGTGGCGGCCGTCTCCACGTCCAGCAGGGGCGCGTCCAGGACCGCCAGCAGGTCGAGCGCCAGCGTCCCGTCCTCGTCCCGTCCGGGGCCCTCCTGGCCGGCGAGCAGGCCCGCGACGGTGGCCACCGCGTCCTCGCCCGCGCCCGCCCCGGCCAGCCGCCTGCGGCCGTCCTCGGTGGCCGCGGCGGCGTAGGCGCGCAGGCCGAGTGCCCGGGCGGCCGCCACGAGGGCGGCGGGTTCGGCACGGGCCTCCTCGGCGCCCTGGTGCACCACGAGCCCGCTCTCGGCTGCGGCGCGCACGAGCGCGCCGGCGGACGGCGAGGGCGCCGTGGCTGCCGCGCCTTCCCAGTCCGGCCCCTCGTCGGGGGAGAAGGTGTTGAGCAGCCGCATGAGGCCGTCGGCGAGGCTCTCCTCCGCCATCGCCCACCGGTCCAGGCCGAGCAGCAGCCGCACCGGCTGCTCGGCGTCCTCGTCGGCGTCGGTACCGGCACCCGCGGCGCGGGCCGGTCCGGCGCTGTCGTCGGGGACGTGGAAGAGCAGCGCCACACCGTCGGTGACGGCCGCCTTGAGCGCGTCGTCGGCGGCGGTGACCGCGTGCCGGCCCAGGGCCGCGCCGAGCACGGACCATTCCACCGCCGTGTGGCCCTGCTCGGCCGCCTGCTCCAGCAGCCGGACGACCAGGGCGCGCGCCCGGCGCTCGTCCTCCGGGTCGGCGGCGCCGCCCAGCAGGGCCTTGGCGAAGCCGTCGGCCTGGTCCACCCGCACGCCGGGCACGGACAGCACCTGCCACGGGTCGTCGCGCAGCGCCTCCCCGGCCCGTTCGCCGAGCGCCGCCACGGCGGCCTCCGCCAGCCCCTCCGGCGCGCCGCCCGCGGCGAGCACCGTGCGCGCCGCGGCCACCGCGTCGCCGCTCAGCAGGGCGGGGACGGGCGCCGGCGCCATCGCGGCGGGGGCCGGCGCGGGCGTCACCGGGCGCTCCGGGGCGGGCCGCGCCGGGGAGGTGCGGCCCCGGGGCACGGCCGCCGGACGCTCACCGCGCTCGATGGCCCGCACCGCGGCCGCCAGGTCCGTCAGTTCCTCGGGCAGCTGCGAGCCGACGCCCTCGGTGGACGGGCGCGGGCGCCGGGGCCGCGGCGCGTCCTCGCCGGTGTCGTCCGCGGCACCGGCGGACTGCTCCGGCGCCGCGTCGGCACCGGGCGGCGTCCCCGCTCCGCTGCGGTCCTCGCGGTCGCGGTCGTCGCGGTCCTCGGTCACGGTGGCCTCCGTAGGTGGGCGGACTACCGCCGGAGGACGCTCACAGCGTGCTCCAGTCGTGGTCCGGATAGCGGTGCAGCGGCGCCGAAACGTCGTCCAGCGCCTGGCAGATCTCTTCGGGAAGACTAAGGGCCTCCACTGACAGCGCCGCCGCCAGCTGCTGGGCGTTGCGCGCACCGACGATGGGCGCGGCGACGCCGGGGCGGTCCCGCACCCAGGCCAGGGCCACTTGGAGGGGCGAGGCGGCCAGTCCGTCGGCCGCTATGGCCAGCGCGTCCACGATGAGCCGGGCCGTCTCGTCGAGGTAGGGCGCGACGAAGGGCGCCATGTCCTCCGAGCCGCCCCGCGAGTCCGCCGGGGTGCCGTGCCGGTACTTGCCGGTCAGCACGCCCCGCCCGAGCGGGGAGGAGGGCAGCAGCCCCACCCCGAGGTCCAGCGCGGCGGGCAGCACCTCGCGCTCGATGCCGCGTTGCAGCAGCGAGTACTCCATCTGCGTACTGGACAGCGGCGTCCGGGTCTGCACGGCCCGCTGCCAGGTCGCCGCCTTGGCGAGCTGCCAGCCGCAGAAGTTGGAGACGCCGACGTAGCGGGCGCGGCCCGAGGTGACGGCGAGATCGAGGGCCTGCAGGGTCTCGTCGAGCGGTGTCGTGGGGTCGTACGCGTGCACCTGCCACAGGTCCACGTAGTCCGTCCCGAGCCGCTGCAACGAGGCGTCCAGGGCGGCCAGGAGGTGTCCGCGGGAGGCGTCGAAGCGCCGGTCGGGGTCGGGGACGCTGCCGGCCTTGGTGGCGATCACCAGGTCCGCGCGCGGCACCAGGTCCTCGACCAGCCGGCCGAGCAGGTACTCCGCGCCGCCGTCGCCGTACACGTCGGCCGTGTCGACGAGCGTCCCGCCGGCCTCCCAGAAGGCCTTCAGCTGGTCCGCGGCGTCGAGTTCGCCGGTGTCGCGTCCCCACGTCAGCGTGCCGAGCCCGAGCCGGGACACACGCAGTCCGGTACGGCCGAGGTGCCTTTGCTCCATGAGGGGTGAGATTACTGGTCAACGGCAGTATTTGGGCCCGAGTGACGTACCCGACAGGCGCCGTGCCGCCGTCAGGGCGATATGGTCCGGGGAACAAGGACGTTACTCGTTGGTAAGGGGAGCGCTATGCGGCTTGGGATCAACCTCGGCTACTGGGGCGCCGGGATGGACTCTGACAACCTCGCCGTGGCGCGGGAGGCGGACCGCCTCGGGTACTCGGTGTGCTGGGCGGCCGAGGCCTACGGCTCGGACGCGCCCACCGTCCTGGCCTGGGTGGCCGCCCAGACCGAGCGCATCGACGTCGGTTCGGCCATCTTCCAGATCCCGGCCCGCACCCCCGCGATGACGGCCATGACCGCGGCCACCCTCGACTCGCTGTCGGGCGGCCGCTTCCGCCTCGGCCTCGGCGTCTCCGGGCCGCAGGTGTCCGAGGGCTGGTACGGCGTCAGGTTCGACAAGCCGCTGGCGCGCACCCGCGAGTACGTGGAGATCATCCGCAAGGCGATGTCCCGCGAGCGGCTGACCCACGAGGGCGAGCACTGGACGCTGCCGCTGCCCGACGGCCCCGGCAAGGCGCTCAAGCTGACCGTGCACCCCGTCCGCGAGCACATCCCGCTGTACATCGCGGCCATCGGCCCGAAGAACCTGGAGCAGACCGGCGAACTGGCCGACGGCGCCCTGCTGATCTTCCCCTCGGCCGAGCACCTGGAGGAGACGGCCCTCCGCCCCATCCGTGCGGGCCGCGAGAAGGCCGGGAAGACGATGGAGGGCTTCGACGTCTGCCCGACCGTCCCGGTCGCCCTCGGTGAGGACGTCGACGCGCTGGCCGACATCTTCCGCCCCTACACGGCGCTGTACGTCGGCGGCATGGGCAGCCGCAAGCAGAACTTCTACAACAAGCTGGCGCAGCGCATGGGGTACGAGAAGGAGGCCGCCGAGATCCAGGACAAGTACCTGGCCGGCGACAAGGACGGCGCCGCGGCCGCGATCCCCCGCGAGCTGATCGACTCCACCACCCTGCTCGGATCCGTGGAGCGCATCGCCGACCGCATGCAGGCGTACGCGGCGGCCGGCGTGACCACGCTGACCCTCGCGCCGGCGGGCTTCACCCTGGACGAGCGGATCGCGGCCCTGCGCGCCGGAGTGGACGCCCTGGAGCGCGCCGGGCTGGCCGAGTAGACCCGGCCGGCACCGCGCGGCGGCGGCCGGTCCCGGCTCAGCCCGGGACCAGCCGCCCCAGCAGCCGTCCGAAGGCGGTCAGGCGCGCTATCTGCCCCGGGCCGCCGTCCTCCAGGGACTTGCTGAAGCGGAAGGCCTCCGGCCGGAACCGGGCCGAGGCGATGGCCCCGTCGGCGTCCCCGCGGACCGCGCTCAGCTCGTGCGGCATGGCGGTCGCCAGCACCACGTACACGCCGCGGTCGACGCGCCGCCCCTCCTCGTCGTGGCCCACCAGGGTGCGCATCCCGACATGGCCGATGGTCTCCAGGGGGAGCACCTGCACGGAGGAATCCAGGACCCGGCCGCCGGGGGCGTCCTCGTCGGCGACCTCCTCGCTGTGCCAGAGGATCAAACGCCGCCCGTCGCAGACCGCGGCCTCCTGCCACACCGAGGTACCGGCCTCCGTGAGGTCCACCACGCGTTCGAGGGTGAAGCCGCGTACCCGGCGCCGGCCCAGGACCCCGCCGATCGCCTCCAGGGCCACGTCGGCATGGAGGAAGTAGGCGTGCGCCGCGTCGTCCAGGCGCGCGTAAGGGGCCCAGTCAGAACCCGCGGGGCCCGCTGGACGCACCGTCGAGCGGCTCCGCGTCGCCTTGCTGAACATGTCTAGGTAGTGACCCCTCCGAGGGGCTATGAAATCACGAGCGCCCGGTCCGGCCGCAGCACCCCTCGGTTTTCGCGGCCGTGGTGGGGGCTCGGGGGTCTTCCCCGCCACGGCCGTCAGCAAACTCAACGCGGGGAAGCGCCAAGGGTTACGCACCCCTCACCCGTTCGTCCTCATCCGTTCGGCCGAGTTGACGCGCGGGGCTGTTGCCACCGGCTTTCCGGGGCATTTGACTCTTCATTTACGCATGGTCGATTTATTGAGTTATCCGGTGGTCCATCCGGTTCGCGCAGGAGGTTCCCGCATGCTCTCCGCCCGGAGTCTGTTCCAGGAGATCCTCGACCACGACGAGTCCTTCCGGCTCTTCTGCTCGATCGCCGCCAGCGGCGAGGCCCAGGGCGGCTGGGAGAACGGCCGCATCGCCGCCCTCGTTCCCGAGCAGGAGCGCGGCCTGGCCCCGAAGATCGCCCGGCACGGCGCCGACGAGGACAAGCACGGGAGGATCTTCAACGCCCTGCTGCGCAGGCGCGGCCTGGACCCCGTCCCCGTGCCCGCGGACACCGACTACACGATGCTGCTGGAGCGCGGCGGCATCGGCCTCGCCCACGACAAGCTCCGCCGCGACGAGCCGCTGACCGTCGGGGACGTCGTCACCTACCTCGCCCACAGCCGCGTCACCGAGCAGCGCGCCTCCGAGCAGATGGCCCTGCTCGCCCGGCACTTCGCCGGCCACCCCGACATCGGCCGCGCCGTCCGCATGATCTCCCAGGACGAGGACAACCACCTCGCCTACTGCCACGAGGAACTGCTGCGCCTCGCCGCCGCCGGGCACGGCCGCGCCATCCGGCACACCCTGCGCGTCTGCGCGCTGGCCGAGATCCGCGTCCACCGCGACGTCAGCCTCGCCGTCATGGCCCACATGGGACGCGCCCTCGGCTGGTCCCGGGGCCGGTCGGCGCTGCTGCGCGCGGGCATCCGCGCCGTGTACGTCTACGAGCGCCTGGGCGGCTGGCGGCGCATGGTGCGGCTGTCCATGCCGCAGCGGCGCGACGCCCTCGGCGGGCCTGCCACCGCGGCCGAGGCCGCCGTCTGAAGGGTGCTGCAGGGCCGGGCGGGGGCGGCGGCGCGTGCCGTCACAGCCAGCCGTGCCGCTTGAACGTCCGGTAGAGCAGGATCTCGGCCACCACGATCACCGCCAGGACCGCCGGATAGCCCCACACCTGGCGCAGTTCCGGCATGTGCTCGAAGTTCATCCCGTACACGCCGGTGATCATGGTCGGCACGGCGGCCATGGCGGCCCAGGACGAGATCTTGCGCATGTCGTCGTTCTGCCGCACGCCGACCTGGGTCAGATGGGCGCCGAGGATGTCGCTGAGCAGCCGGTCGAGGCCGTCCACCAGTTCGTTGGCCCGGGTGAGGTGGTCGGCGACGTCCCGGAAGAACGGCTGCGTGCTGGACGCCACATGCGGCACCGTGCCCGCGGACAGCCGGATCATCGGCTGCGTCAGCGGCGAGGCCGCTCGGCGGAACTCCAGCAACTGGCGCTTGAACCCGTAGATCCGGCTGGCCGTGCTCTCCGCGCCGCGCCGGGCGGCCGTCCGCCGCAGCTCGGGCGCGAACACCTCTGTCTCCAGCTCCTCCAGGTCGGCCTGGAGATCGGCCGCCACCACGATGTAGTCGTCCACCACGGTGTCGCTGATGGCGTACATCACGGCGCCCGGACCGTGCTTGAGCACCTCGTGCTCGGCCTCCAGGCGGTGCCGGATCTCCCCGGGGGCGATGCCCTCGCCATGGCGCACGGTGACGACGAAGTCCTTCCCGACGAACACCATCAGCTCGCTCGCGGTGACCGTGTCCCGCGCGTCGTCGTACGTCACCGGCTTCAGCACCAGGAACAGCGAGCCCTCGTAGACCTCCAGCTTGGGGCGCTGATGGGCGCTGAGGGCGTCCTCCACCGCCAGCGGGTGGAGGGTGAACTCGCGGCTGACGAGATCGAACTCCTTCTCCGTGGGCTCGTACAGGCCGATCCACACGAAGGCGCCGTCCATCGCCCGCGCGGTCTCCAGGGCCTCGGCCACGTCGGTGGGGGTCGCCGCCCGCTCGCCGTCGCGGTACACGGCACAGTCCACGATCACGTATGTCTCTTTCCGCGAATCGCCGCCGACACACCGGTCCCGTGCCGGCCGTATGGTGGCGGTCATGTCCACCGTGATCCTGGTCCGGCACGGCCGGTCCACCGCCAATTCCGAGAACGTGCTGGCCGGCCGGCTCCCCGGAGTCGCCCTCGACGAGACCGGCCGCGACCAGGCGGCGGACCTCGCCGCGCGGCTCGCCGCCCTGCCGCCCGCCGCCGTCGTCACCAGCCCGCTGCAGCGCTGCCGCGAGACGGTCCAGCCGCTGCTGGACGTACTGCCCGACGTGCCCCTGCACGTCGAGGAGCGGGTCTCGGAGTGCGCGTACGGCGACTGGAGCGGCCGCAAGCTCGCCGAACTCGCCGACGAGCCCATGTGGGGCGTCGTGCAGCGCTATCCGTCGGGTGCCGTCTTCCCCGGCGAGGGCGGCGAGTCGATGCGCGCCATGCAGATCCGCGCGGTCGACGCCGTGCGCGAGTGGAACGCCCGCATGGAGGAGGCCCACGGGCCCGACGCGCTGTGGGTGCTGTGCTCGCACGGCGACGTCATCAAGGCGATCGTCGCCGACGCGCTCGGCATGCACCTCGACCTCTTCCAGCGCATCGCCGTCGACCCCTGCTCCGTGACGGCCATCCGCTACACCTCGGAACGGCCCTTCCTGCTCCGCCTCGGGGACACCGGCAGCCTCGACGGGCTCCGGCCGCGCGAGAAGCCCACGGCGGCCCCGGGGGACGCGGAGGTCGGTGGTGGTGCGGGCGCACCGTGATCAGCTTCCGCAGTAGGGTGGACCGGACCTCCACGACACCGAGCAAACGGAGCAGGACGTGCCTCGTCAGGTGTTCCTCTACGACAAGCCCGATCGCTTTGTCGCAGGCACCGTTGGCCAGCCAGGACAACGCACCTTCTTCCTGCAGGCCAGCGCGGCCGGCCGGACCACCAGTGTCGCCCTGGAGAAGACCCAGGTCGAGGCGCTGGCGGAACGCATCGACGAACTCCTGGACGAGGTCGTCCGCCGCACCGGCGGCGCCGCACCCGTGCCCGCCGTGGCCCCCGGCGAGCTGGCGGACAACGCCCCTCTCCAGGCTCCGGTCGAGGAGGAGTTCCGCGTCGGCACCATGGCCCTGGCCTGGGACGGCGCCGAGGAGCGCATGATCCTGGAGGCACAGGCCCTCGTCGAGATCGAGGCGGACGACGAGGACGACCTCGAGGCCGCGGAGGAGATGCTCCTCCAGGACGAGGAGAACGGGCCGCCGCTGCTGCGGGTGCGCCTGACCGGCGCCCAGGCCCGCACCTTCGCCAAGCGCGCCCTGGACGTGGTGGCCGCGGGCCGGCCCCCGTGCCCCCTGTGCAGTCTGCCCCTGGACCCGGAAGGACACGTATGCCCGCGTCAGAACGGGTACCGGCGATCGGCGACGGCCTGAGCGGCGACGCCGTCGGCGGCATAACCGGGGCGGAACTGCTGGCGCACGGCGAACTGACCGTGCTCGGCCGGCTGCGCGACGCCTCCAACGCCGTGCTCTACTGCGAGATCGCCCACGAGGGCGTCACCGCCCACTGCGTCTACAAGCCCGTCGCCGGGGAGCGGCCGCTGTGGGACTTCCCCGACGGCACGCTGGCCCAGCGCGAGGTGGCCGCCTACCTGGTCTCCGAGGCGACCGGCTGGGGCCTGGTGCCGCCCACCGTCCTGCGTGACGGGCCGTACGGCGAGGGCATGTGCCAGCTGTGGATCGACACCCCCGAGGAGGGGGAGGACGGCGGCGACGGCCTGCTCGCACTCGTCGACGCCGAGGAGCCGGAGCCCGGCTGGAAGGCCGTCGGCTTCGCGGAGGTCGGCGAGGGCCGCACCGCGCTGCTGGTGCACGCGGACGACGAGCGGCTGCGGCGGCTCGCGGTCCTCGACGCCGTGATCAACAACGCGGACCGCAAGGGCGGCCACCTGCTGCCGACGGCACGGGGCGGGCTCTACGCCATCGACCACGGTGTGACGTTCAACGCGGAGAACAAGCTGCGGACCCTGCTGTGGGGATGGGCGGGGGAGCCGCTGACCGAGGAGGCCGTGGAGGTTCTCGGCAAGCTGACGACCGAGCTCGGCGACGGCGGCCTCGGGGCTCGGCTGGCCGGGCTGATCACCGCCGCGGAACTCGCCGCACTGCGCGAGCGCGTGGCGGACCTGCTGCGCACGGGACGGCACCCGGAGCCCTCCGGGGAGTGGCCGGCCATCCCGTGGCCCCCGATCTGACGCGGGCGAGAGGGCCGCGGCCGCGCGGAATGCTCCGACGTCCCCGCTCTCCCGGGCGGGGGGACGCGATCTTCGTCTCCACGACACCGCGACGGGCAGCCCCTTTCCCCGGGGGCCCGGTCCGGCCGCCCGCATCTCCGTCCGAGGGGCCCGGCGGGTCCGCCGGGGCGCCGCAGTGGGCGACGGCACAGTCCCGGGGGACCCCAGCGGTCGTTTGCCGATCACGCGGGCGGTTAATCTCATGACATGCATGCCTGGCCCGCTTCCGACGTCCCCGCCCTCCCGGGCACAGGACGCGATCTTCGTCTCCACGACACCGCGACCGGTGGCCCGGTAACCCTGGACCCCGGTCCGGTCGCCCGCATCTACGTCTGCGGGATCACCCCCTACGACGCCACCCACATGGGGCACGCGGCCACCTACAACGCGTTCGACCTCGTGCAGCGCGTGTGGCTCGACACGAAGCGCCAGGTCCACTACGTCCAGAACGTCACCGACGTCGACGACCCGCTGCTGGAGCGGGCCGAGGCCACCGGGCAGGACTGGACGGCCCTCGCCGAGCGCGAGACCACCCTGTTCCGCGAGGACATGACCGCCCTGCGGATGCTCCCGCCCGCCCACTACATCGGCGCGGTCGAGGCCATCCCCGGGATCGTCCCGCTGGTCGAGCGGCTGCGCGAGGCGGGTGCCGCCTACGAGGTCGACGGGGACATCTACTTCCACGTCGACGCCGACCCGCACTTCGGCAGCGTCTCCCACCTCGACGCCGCCGCCATGCGCGCGCTGTCCGCGGAGCGCGGCGGCGACCCGGACCGCCCCGGCAAGAAGAACCCCCTCGACCCGGTCCTGTGGCTCTCCGCCCGCGAGGGCGAGCCCAGCTGGGACGGCGGCAGCCTCGGCCGGGGACGGCCCGGATGGCACATCGAGTGCGTCGCCATCGCGCTGGACCACCTCGGCATGGGCTTCGACGTCCAGGGCGGCGGCTCCGACCTCGCCTTCCCGCACCACGAGATGGGCGCCTCGCACGCCCAGGTGCTCACCGGCGAGTTCCCGATGGCCAAGGCCTACGTGCACGCCGGCATGGTCGCGCTCCACGGCGAGAAGATGTCCAAGTCCAAGGGCAACCTGGTCTTCGTCTCCCAGCTGCGGCGGGACGGCGTCGACCCGGCCGCCATACGCCTCAGCCTGCTGGCGCACCACTACCGCGCGGACTGGGAGTGGACCGATGCGGTCCTCGCCGACGCGGTGGAGCGGCTGGGCGCCTGGCGCGCGGCCGTGTCGCGGCCCGACGGGCCGTCCGCCGACGCGCTGGTCGAGGAGATCCGCGAAGCGCTGGCCGACGACCTCGACGCGCCCGCCACGCTCGCCGCGGTGGACCGCTGGGCGGCGCTCCAGGCCGCCGAGGGCGGCACCGACATCGGAGCCCCGGGGCTGGTGTCGCGCGCCGTGAACGCCCTGCTCGGCGTGGCGCTGTGAGCCCGCACCGGCTTCGCCTGGGCTGACCCCGGCAACGCCGAAGGCCGTTGCCCCCGCGGGGGCAACGGCCTTCGGCGTTCGTGCGGCGCCCGGCTCACTCGTCGTTGTCGGTGTTCCCGGTGTTCCCGGTGTCCCCGGAGTTCTCGCCGTCGGTGTCGGCCGTGCGGTCCTTCCCCGCCTCGTCCCGGTCGGCCCTCGGCAGGCCGCTGCCGCCGCCGCTGCCGGCGGTGCCGGTGTCCGGCTTCGGCGAGGTGTCGCGCAGGTACGGGCCCGCGTCCTGGTCGCCCGCCTGCGGGTCGCGGCGCCGCAGGTAGCGCTCGAACTCGCGGGCGATGGCCTCGCCGGAGGCCTCCGGCAGTTCGGCCGTGTCGCGGGCCTCCTCCAGGGTCTGCACGTACTCGGAGACCTCGCTGTCCTCGGCCGCGAGCTCGTCCACCCCGACCTGCCAGGCGCGGGCGTCCTCGGGCAGCTCGCCCAGCGGGATGCGCAGGTCGAGCAGGTCCTCCAGGCGGTTGAGCAGCGCCAGCGTGGCCTTGGGGTTGGGCGGCTGCGAGACGTAGTGCGGCACGGCGGCCCACAGGCTCACCGCCGGGATGCCCGCGTGCGTGCAGGCCTCCTGGAGGATGCCGACGATGCCGGTCGGGCCCTCGTAGCGGGACTCCTCCAGGCTGAGCGCGGTCGCCAGGTCCGGGTCCGAGGTCACCGCGGTGACCGGGACCGGACGCGTGTGCGGCGTGTCGCCGAGCAGGGCGCCCATCACCACGACCATCTCGACACCGAGCTCGTGGGCGAAGCCCAGGATCTCGTTGCAGAACGAACGCCAGCGCATGCTGGGCTCGATGCCCCGGATCAGGACCAGGTCGCGCGGCTTGGGGGTCTCGATGCGGACGACGGACAGCCGGGTCGTGGGCCAGGTGATCTGGCGTACGCCGCCGTCCATCCACACCGTGGGACGGTTGACCTGGAAGTCGTAGTAGTCCTCGGCGTCCAGCGCCGCGAACACCTCACCCTTGAACTCCCGGTCCAGATGCCCGACCGCGGCGGAGGCGGCGTCCCCGGCGTCGTTCCAGCCCTCGAACGCGGCCACCATGACCGGGTCGATCAGCTCGGGAACTCCCTCGAGCTCGATCACCCAGCGCCTCCTTCCGGCCGGAAGGGAGATGGTGTCACCCCCGCCGGCTGCCGTTCCTTCGCGTGCTGCACCAGCCTACGGCTTCACGGGACAGGTGCCGCCGCCTTCGTAGGGGGATGATCCCCACCGTCACCGGTCGTACGCGTCCCGTCGTCCTCCGGCCCCCACGCGGACCGGAACGCGGCCCAGTCGTCCGCGGTGGCGTGGAAGTCGACGTACAGGGCCAGCCCGAAGCGCTCGCGGGCCGGATCGTGCCGGGCCAGGCCCAGCCGCGCGCCGCGGGCGGCCGCCGCGACGGTCTCCGCCCACGCGTGGTGGCCCAGGTT
This sequence comes from Streptomyces sp. NPDC088732, assembly GCF_044751205.1. Classification (NCBI taxonomy): domain Bacteria; kingdom Bacillati; phylum Actinomycetota; class Actinomycetes; order Kitasatosporales; family Streptomycetaceae; genus Streptomyces; species Streptomyces sp. NPDC088732. The sequence continues at coordinate 122,861 of NZ_JBIVLI010000011.1, read as the reverse complement.
GTTCGTGTGGTAGCCGGGCAGCCCGATCAGCAGGTCGGTGGACGGCGGCGTCACCTCCAGGGCCAGCGCGGTCTGCTGGGCCACGTAGCCGCCGAAGAGGCTCTCCAGCGGCAGGGAGGTGTCGTAGGCCATGACCGCGACCTGGTCCACCCTGCGGGCGACCGCCCCGAAGTAGGCCTGCGACCACCACTTGGGGTGGTGGAACAGCGCGCCGGCCGGGACGTGCAGGGACGGCAGCGGGTCGATCTGATGGGTCGCGACGGACAGGACGGCGCCCCGCCGGGCCGTCAGCGCGCGCACGGAGTCCAGGACGTCGAGGAAGCCGCGGTCGCCGGAGTACATCGGCTCCAGGTCCAGGTGCACCCCGTCGAAGCCCGCCGCCAGCGCCTGCCCGGCGCTCGCCCCGATCCGGGCCCGCGTCGCCGGGTCGTCCAGGTGCAGCCCCTGTTCGCCGTGGTGCGAGACCACCTGACCCAGCCACGCCTGCACTCGCACGCCGGGCAGCGCGCGGTGTACCTCCCGCACCAGCGACGCGGCCCCCGGGTACAGCGCCGGATCCAGACCGCCGTCGAACTCCAGCGGGCCGGTGTGCACATACAGGTCACGGGTGCCGCTGCCGCGCAGCTGCCGCCCGAGCGCGGCCAGGTCGGCCGCGTCCCGGCGGCCGTCGACCCAGGCGTGGCCGAGCCAGACCGCGTTGCGGCCGCGGTCGGGGCCCGCCCCGGAGGGGTCGCCGGCGAACTCCAGGCGCAGCGCGACGCCGGCGGCCAGCACCGGCAGCAGCACGGCGAGCGCGACCACGAGGGCGCCGCGCCGCAGCGCACGGCGGGAGGGGCGGCGGAGCCGGAGGCGCGGACGGGGCCCCGGGGTCGTGCGGGCAGGGCGGCCCGTGCGGGCAGCCGGGCGGGAGAGCAGGCGTGGGCGTGAATTCATCCGATCCCTTTACTCGATCACTTCTTCGAGAGATCGGACGCGCGTGAGGCCGTTCCCGGTTCGCGGCCGGACGGCCGCTCAGAGTGTCGAGCGCAGCCACTGCTCCACGCTGGCGACGTGCACCGTCGCCCACGACCGGGCAGCCTCCGCGTCGCGGTCGCGCAGCGCGCCGAGGATCGCCCGGTGCTCGTGCAGGGTGCGGCTGACCGCGTCCTCCTGGGTCAGCCCGCGCCAGATCCGCGCCCGCGTGGTGGGCCCGGACAGCCCGTCGAGCAGCGAGCACAGCACCGAGTTGCCGGCCGCCTGCACGATGCCGCGGTGGAACTCCAGGTCGCAGGCGACCAGTTCCTCGACCGACGGGCTCGTGCCCAGCGCCGCCAACTGGTCCTCCAGGGCGTCCAGCTGGGACTCGGGGATGATCGCGGCCGCCATGGCCGTCGCCGCGGGCTCCAGTATGCGGCGCACGGCCAGGAACTCCAGCACGGTGTCGTCGCGGTGGAAGTCCACCACGAAGCTCATGGCCTCCAGCAGGAGTTGGGGGTCCAGGCTGGTGACGTACGTGCCGTCGCCCTGCCGCACGTCCAGGATGCGGATCAGTGAGAGCGCGCGCACCGCCTCGCGCAGCGAGTTGCGGGACAGGCCGAGGTCCGCCGCCAGTTCGCTCTCCTTGGGGAGCCGGTCGCCGGGGCGCAGCGCACCGGAGACGATCATCCCCTTGATCTTCTCGATCGCCTCGTCGGTGACTGCCATGACCGCCCTCGCCTCCAGAACATCCGATGTATCGGGCCATTATGCCCGCACCGCCGGGAGCGGGAGCCGCTCTCGCAAGGTCCGGTCCTCCGGCATCCCTGAGCAATCGGCGGACCACTGGGCGCACTGTCCTTGGCACGCGGGCAGTTCGGTCCGAGGGGGTGCGGTGCGCGACGTCCCGTCACCGCCCGCGACCGGCTGCAGGGAGGGGAGACGCATGGCCGCGGGAGGCCACGTCCATCGCTCGGGCGACCCGCGGTCGCGCTACGGCCGCGACATCGCGGCGCTCCGGGCGCTCGCGCCGCCGGCGTTCCGCCCGTCCTCCAGATCGTCCTCCGCTGACCCGCGGAATCCGCTGGGCCCGACGCACGAAGGCCTTGCCCCACCGGAGTGGGGCAAGGCCTTCAACTGCGGACACGTTCACAAGCACCGTCGGGACGACAGGATTTGAACCTGCGACCCCTTGACCCCCAGTCAAGTGCGCTACCAAGCTGCGCCACGTCCCGGTGCGGACCGGCCGGGGCGGTGCCCCGGAAGATCACGTAAAGAGGAGAATACCCGAAGGTCGCTGATCAGCCGAATCGCTCGATGCGGATCCGCCCGGGCGGCTGCCCGCCGTCCACCAGGAGCCGGGAGGCGTGCTCCGCGAAGCCGTTGCCCCCGCACACGTACGCCTCCCAGCCGCCCGGCGGCGGATCGGCCAGGTACGGGGCCAGATGCGCGGCGCCCAGCCGGCCCTGGGAGCGGGTGAGGACGACGGTGGTCTCCGCCCCGTACTCGCCGGCGTAGATCAGGTCCTCGCGCGTACGGGCCGAGACGATCAGCCGCAACGGCACGTCCGGCCCGCGCAGCCGGTGGTGGCGGATCATCGACATCAGCGGCACGACCCCGGAGCCGGCGCCGAGCAGCAGCGCGGGCCGGTCGCCCGACCAGGCGAAGAAGCCGCTGTGCGGGCCGCGGACCTCGACGGTGTCGCCGGGGCGGGCGACGGTGTGCAGATGGCCGGAGACCTCGCCGTCCGGGACGTGGTCGAGGGTGAGCTCGATGTGGCCCGAGCCGTCCGGCGCGGAGGCGAGGGAGTAGTTGCGCTGGGCCGTGTAGCCGTCGGCCGCCGTCAGGCGCAGCGTGAGGTACTGGCCCGGCAGATGCCCCGCCCAGCCGGGCACCGCGAAGCGGAACGTCGCGGCGCGCGGGGTCTCGCGGCGGACCTCGGTGAGCGTGGCGCGCCGCCACACCGCGGCGGCGGCCGCACCGACCGCGACGCGGCCGGGCACGGCGAAGCGCGTCGGCGGGACGAAGGCGGGTACGGCGAGGTCAGTCATGGGCGTAGCGCTGCTCCTGCCACGGATTGCCGCGGGCGTGGTAGCCGTTCTGCTCCCAGAAGCCCGCCTCGTCGTGGTCGATCAGGCGGATGCCGGCGATCCACTTGGCGCTCTTCCAGAAGTACAGGTGCGGCACGACCAGCCGGGCCGGGCCGCCGTGCTCGGGGGCGAGCGGCGCGCCGCCGTACTCGAAGGCGATCCAGGCCCGGCCGCCGGTGACGTCGGCCAGCGGCAGGCCGGCGGCGTAGCCGGTGTGCGCGTACGCCACGACGTGCGTGGCCTCGGGGGAGGGGCGCACCGCCGCCAGGAAGGCGTCCAGCGACACCCCTCCGAAGTGCACGCCGAACTTCGACCACCCGGTCACGCAGTGGATGTCGCCGCGGTAGGAGGACCGCGGCAGGGCCTGCGCCTCGTCCCAGCTCCAGGTGCGCGGCGCCGCCACCAGGCCGTCGACGCGCAGCGTCCACTCCGCCGCCGCGATACGCGGGGTGACCTCGGCCGACAGCACCGGCCAGTCGTCGTGCGCGTCGTACTGGCCGGGCGGCAGCCGCGGGTCGCGGTCGGCGGCCCGGGCGCGGCCGGTGAAGCCGCGGGTGGGTTCCAGGGCGGAGGTCATGCCGGGTGCTCCTGCTCCAGCGCCTCCAGTGCGCGCAGCGCGGCCGGTTCGTCCAGGGTGAGCAGTGCGCGGTCGCGCATCAGGACGCGGCCGTCCACGACGGTGTCGCGGACGTCGGCGGCCGCGGCGGCGTACGCGAGCATCGACCACGGGTCGTGGCGCGGCGCCAGGTGCGGCCCGCTCAGGTCGAGGACAACGAGGTCGGCGCGCTTGCCGGGCTCCAGGGAGCCGAGGTGGGCGTCCAGGCCGAGCGCGCGGGCGGACTCGATCGTCGCCATCCGCACCGCCTGCTCGGCGCCCACGGCGGTGGGGTCGCCGCCGGCCTTGTGGACCAGCGCGGCGGCCCGTACCGCGCCGAGCACGTCGAGGGTGTTGGAGCTGACGACGCCGTCGGTGCCGAGTCCGACGGTGACACCGGCGGCGAGCAGGTCCGGGACGCGGGCGATGCCGCAGCCCAGCTTCAGGTTGGACACCGGGCAGTGCGCGACGGCCGTGCCGGTCCTGGCCAGCGCGGCGATCTCGCCGTCCGTGAGGTCCACCGCGTGCGCGAGGAGCACGTCGGGGCCGAGCACGCCGAGGGAGTCCAGCAGCTCCACCGGGCGCTTGCCGTGGCGTTCGACGACCATGGCGACCTCGGCGGCGTTCTCCGCCGCGTGGACGTGCAGCAGCGCGCCGTGCTCGCGGGCCAGCGTGCTGACCGCCACCAGCTGGTCGGGGTCCAGGGTGTACGCGCTGTGCGCGAAGACCACCGGGCGGGTGCCCGGCGCGTGCGCGACGCGTCCCGCGAGGTCGGCCGCGGCCCAGGCCATGCGGTCGCCGTAGGGACGGCCGTCCGGCGGGCCGGGGACGTCCATGAACGTCGGGCCGGCCAGCAGCCGCCAGCCCGCCTGCCGGGCGGCCTCCTCGGCGGACTCGTGGAACCAGTACATGTCCAGGCCGGTGGTGACGCCCGCGCGCACGCTCTCCGCCACCGCGACCCGCACCCCGGCCGCCACCGCGCCCGGCGAGAGCAGTTCGGCCTCGCGGGGGATCACGCGGGCCAGGAACTCCTGGAGGTCCACGTCGTCGGCGCAGCCCCGCAGCAGGGTCATCGCCAGATGGGTGTGGGTGTTGATCAGGCCCGGCAGCACCAGGCAGCCCGTCGCGTCGATCTCCTCGGCGGCCCGGTACGCGGCGCGCACCTCCGCCGCCGGGCCGACGGCCACGATCGCGCCGTCGCGCACCGCGACGGCCCCGTCCGGCACGACGGTGCCCGCCGCGTCGACGGTCAGCACATCGCCGCCGTGCACCAGCAGATCGGCGTCCTGAACGCTCACTTCATGTCGCTTCCGTACTCGGTGGCCAGCAGATGCAAGGCGTCCAACGTTACCCGGCTGCCGCGGGCCACCCCCTCGGCGACCACGCTCCGGTCCGGGTCGTAGCCGCCGGTCGCCTCGACGTCCACGAGGTCGTCCGCGTTCGCCCCGTCCACGACCAGCGCGCCGCCCGCCACCAGGCCACGCGTGGAGGCGAGCACCAGCAGCGCCGACAGCTCCATCTCGATGGCCGCGATCCCGGCGGCCGTGTACGCCTCGCCCGGCAGCGGCAGGAAGCCCGGCTGGAACGCCGCCCGCGTCCAGACCACGCCGCGGTGGTGCGGCGCGTCCAGGGCCCGCGCCGCACGCTCCAGGGCCAGCACCGCCTCCGGCGTCGCGAACGCCGGGTACTCCGGCGGCAGCAGCTGCTGCGTGACCCCGTCGTCGCGCACGGCCGCCTCGGCGATCACCAGGTCGCCGTCCCGGATGCCGGCCCTGATCGCCCCGGCGGTGCCCAGCCGCAGGATGGTGCGGACCCCGGCCCCCACCAGCTCCTGGAACAGCAGCATCGCCCCCGGGGCGCCCACCCCGTGCGAGGCGACCACCACGGCCGTGCCCTTCCACGTGCCGGTGAAGGTGCGGTACTCGCGGTGGTGCGCCACCTCCCGAGCCTCCGCCAGCATCCCGGCGACGTCCGCCGCCCGCGCCGGGTCGCCCACGACGACCGCATGGGCGGGCAGCCCCGAGCGGGGGATGCGGGTGATGGGCTGCGGATCGGCGGTCATCGGTCCTCCAGGCGCGGTCGGCGGTGCTCCCGGACGGTACACGGAGGGGGAGTCCGGCCGGTTCGACCGGCCGCTCGTTCACTGCTCGCCGGAGAACTCCCGGTCCAGCACGGAGTGGAACAGCGCAGACGCGTCCTCGCGGTCGAGTCCGCTCTCGCGCGCCCGGCGCATCCAGCCGGCCAGTTCCGCGGCGAGCGGCGAGTCGGCGGGTGCGGCGCCGAGCGACTTCTGCACGAAGGTGCCCAGGCCGCGTCGCGCGACCACCAGCCCCTCGCGTTCCAGTTCGCGATAGGCCTTCAGCACGGTGTTCGGGTTGACGACGGTCGTCTCGACCACCTCGCGGGCGGTGGGCAACTGGTCGCCGGGCCGGAGCAGCCCGAGCCGCAGGGCCTGTTTGGTCTGATGCACGATTTGCAGGTACGTGGCGACCCCGCTGCGCCGGTCGATGCGGAACTCGACCATGCGTCAACCCCCCTTTAACTAATCAAGTAGTTAAAGAGTGTTTCAGGAACGCCCCGATGTCAACCCGGCGCCAAACCCTTCTGCCGCGAAGGCGGGTGGGAACGCGAAAGGCCCGGGTGGGCTGTGCCGGTCGCACAGCCCACCCGGGCCCGGGGCGCGGGCGTCAGCCGCGCCGGGCGGCCAGGACGGCCTCCACGCGGGCGCGGACGTCCGCGGTGTCCAGTCCCCGCACCGTCACGGTGGTGCGGCGCCGCAGCACGTCGTCCGCGGTCTGCGCCCACTCGTGGTCGCGGGCGTAGACGACCTGGGCCCATATCTCCGGGCCGTCGGGGTGGATACGCTCGCCGAGCGCGGGGTCCTCGTTCACCATCCGGGCGATGTCGAAGGACAACGCGCCGTAGTGGGTCGCCAGGTGACGGGCCGTCAGCGGGTCGATGCGGTGGCCCGGGTCGCGGTCGACCAGCAGCCGGTGGGCGACCGCGTTCGGGTTGGCGACCCCCGGCAGGGGCACCCGGCGCGGCAGGTGGTCCAGCGGCTCCATGTCCTCGTTCAGCGGGCCGCCGGGCAGCTTGGCGAGCTTGCCCATGACCGTGCGCCCGATGTGCCGGTACGTCGTCCACTTGCCGCCCGCGACCGACAGCATGCCGCCGCTGCCCTCGGTCACGACCGTCTCGCGCTTGGCCTTCTCCACCCCGCCGGGGCCGCCCGGCAGCACCCGCAGACCCGCGAAGGCATAGGTGATCAGGTCGGGGGACAGGTGCTCGTCCCGCACGGAGTGGGCCGCCTCGTCCAGGATCTGCCGGACGTCGGCCTCGGTCGCCCGTACGTCGGCCGGGTCGCCGGTGTACTCCTCGTCCGTGGTGCCCAGCAGCAGCTGGTCCTCCCACGGCAGCGCGAAGGTGATGCGGTACTTGTCGATCGGCGTCGCCATGGCCGCCCGCCACGGCGCCTTGCGCTTGAGCACGATGTGGGCGCCCTTGGACAGCCGGATGCTGGGCGCGGCGCCCTTGTCCTCCATCCGCCGCAGGTGGTCGACCCAGGGGCCGGTGGCGTTGAGCACCAGCCGTGCGTCGACGCCGAACTCGGTGCCGTCCAGCCGGTCCTTGAGGTCGGCGCCGGTGACGCGGCCGTGCGTGAAGCGCAGTCCGGTCACCTCGGCGTGGTTGAGGACGACGGCGCCCGCGTCGACGGCGGCGCGCACCGTCATCACGGCCATGCGCGAGTCGTTCATCTGGTGGTCGTAGTAGACGGCCACCGCCTTCAGGTCGTCCGTGCGCAGCGCCGGGTTGGCGGCCGCCGCCCGGGACGGGGAGATGATCCGGCCCACTCCGTCGCCGAAGGCCGACAGCGCCGAGTAGGCGAAGACGCCGGCGCCGAGCTTGGCGGCCCCGACCGGGCCGCCCTTGTAGACCGGCAGGTAGAAGGTGAGCGGGTTCACCAGGTGCGGGGCCACGTCCCTGGCCAGCACCCGGCGCTCCATGTGGTTCTCCGCCACCAGCTTGACCGCGCCGGTCTGGAGGTAGCGCAGACCGCCGTGGACGAGTTTGGAGGAGGCCGAGCTGGTGGCGCCGGCGAAGTCGCCGGCGTCCACCATCGCCACCCGCAGCCCCGACTGCGCGGCGTGCCAGGCCACGGAGGTGCCCAGGATGCCGCCGCCGATCACCAGCAGGTCGTAGGTGGCGCGGCTCAGCAGTTCCCGGGTCTCGGCGCGGCCCGGGTTCCGGCCGGCGGTCGGATGCGTCCCGAGAGCCGGGACGTGCTGCGTGGTGGTCATGTTCGGTTCAGTGCTCCTCTTCGATCCAGCCCATGGTCCGCTCGACGGCCTTGAGCCAGCTCTTGTACTCGCGGTCGCGGATGTCGGCGTCCATCCGCGGGGTCCATTCGGCGGCCCGGCGCCAGTTGGCGCGCAGCTCGTCGGTGTCCGACCAGAAGCCCACCGCCAGGCCGGCGGCGTAGGCGGCGCCCAGGCAGGTGGTCTCGGCGACCAGGGGGCGCACGACGGGCGCGTCCAGGAAGTCGGCGAGGGTCTGCATCAGCAGGTTGTTGGCGGTCATGCCGCCGTCGACCTTGAGCGCGGTGAGCTCCACGCCCGAGTCCTTGGTCATCGCGTCGACGATCTCGCGGGTCTGCCAGGCGGTCGCCTCCAGCACCGCGCGGGCGATGTGCGCCTTGGTCACGTAGCGGGTGAGGCCGGCGATCACACCGCGGGCGTCGGAGCGCCAGTACGGGGCGAACAGGCCGGAGAAGGCCGGCACGAAGTAGGCGCCGCCGTTGTCCTCGACCGACATGGCCAGCGTCTCGATCTCGGCAGCCGTCTTGATCAGGCCCATCTGGTCGCGCATCCACTGCACCAGCGAACCGGTGACGGCGATGGAGCCCTCCAGCGCGTACACCGGCTTCTGGTCGCCGATGCGGTAGCCGACGGTGGTGATCAGGCCGTTGTAGCTGTTGATCGGCTTGTCGCCGGTGTTCATCAGCAGGAAGGTGCCGGTGCCGTAGGTGGACTTGGCCTCGCCCTCGGAGTAGCAGGTCTGGCCGAACAGCGCGGCCTGCTGGTCGCCGAGCGCGGAGGCGACCGGCACGCCCGCCAGGGCGCCGGAGGCGGCCTCGCCGTACACCTCGGCGGAGGAGCGGATCTCCGGGAGCACGGCGGCCGGGATGCCGAGGGAGGACAGGATCTTGTCGTCCCAGTCCAGGGTGTGCAGGTTCATCAGCAGCGTGCGGGAGGCGTTGGTGACGTCGGTGACGTGCCGGCCGCCGTTGACGCCGCCGGTGAGGTTCCAGATCACCCAGCTGTCCATGGTGCCGAAGAGGATCTCGCCGGCCTCGGCGCGCTCCCGCAGGCCCTCGACGTTGTCGAGCAGCCAGCGGATCTTCGGGCCGGAGAAGTACGAGGCCAGGGGCAGGCCGGTCTCGCGGCGGAAGCGGTCCTGGCCGACGTTGCGGCCGAGCTCCTTGCACAGGGCGTCGGTGCGGGTGTCCTGCCAGACCAGGGCGTTGTGCACCGGCTCGCCGGTCGCCTTGTCCCACAGCAGTGTGGTCTCGCGCTGGTTGGTGATGCCGATCGCCTTGACGTCGGCGGCGGTGATGCCCGCCTTGGAGACGGCCTCGGCGACGACCTCCTGGACGTTGGTCCAGATCTCGGCGGCGTTGTGCTCGACCCATCCCGGCTTCGGGAAGATCTGCTCGTGCTCCTTCTGTCCGACCGAGACGATGCGGCCGTCCCTGTCGAAGACGATGCAGCGCGAGGACGTGGTTCCCTGGTCGATCGCGGCGATGAAGGGGCCTTCGGTGTGGGCGTTGGTCACGGTGTGCTCCTCAAGTCCAGTGGGGTCGTCGGCTGCTACTGCTCAGAATGCGATCCGGTGGAGGCCGGCTGCGAGGACCGCGCCCACGATCGGGCCGACAACCGGTATCCAGGCATAGCTCCAGTCTGATCCCCCTTTGTTCGGCAGCGGCAGGAGCGCGTGCACGATGCGCGGACCGAGGTCGCGCGCGGGGTTGATGGCGTAGCCGGTCGGGCCGCCGAGCGAGAGGCCGATGCCGACGACGACCAGGGCGACCATGAGGGTCCCGGTACCGGAGACGGTCAGGCCCTTGGTGAGGCCGAGGGTCAGGATGAACAGCACGAGGACGAAGGTGCCGATGATCTCGGTGGCCAGGTTCTGCGCCACGTTGCGGATCTCGGGGCCGGTGGAGAAGATCCCCAGCACCGGGCCGGGAGCGGCGGCCGGCCGCTTACCGGAGGCGGCGGTTGCGGTGGTCTCGGTGCCCTCGGTGCCCTCGGTGGTGTGGGGGCCTTCGATGGCACCGGTGATCTCGGGGTCGCTCAGGTGGGCCTGGAACTGCCCGGCGTAGGCGGCCCACACGAGGGCGGCGCCGATCATCGCGCCGAGCATCTGGCCGGCCAGGTAGACCGGGACGTTGCTCCAGTCGCCGCTGTCGACGGCGAGGCCGATGGTGACGGCCGGGTTGAGGTGGGCGCCGGAGAGGCTGCCCGAGATGTAGGCACCGGTCAGGACGGCGAAGCCCCAGCCGAAGGTGATGGCGAGCCAGCCGGCGTTGCGCGCCTTGGAACTCTTGAGGGTCACGGCCGCGCAGACGCCGCCGCCGAGAAGGATCAATATGGCGGTACCGATGGTCTCGCCGAGAAAGATGTGCTCACTGGACACGTGCGACTCCTTTGTCCTTCGTCCAGGGGAGAGCGAACCCTTGTCCCGTTCAGGGGTTCGCGAGCCTGTCACCAGGCCCCCCGGCGGTCCCACGGCCAGGTACACCGTACCGACTCCGTCGGCTGCTGTTCGACAATGTCGACCGCCGAACGAGAGTGTTCTCCTGCGTGACCGGATGCGTCAAGAGTTCGACAGGTTGCGGAACGGTCTCCCGGCCGGGCCCGGAACCGGCCGGGCTCAGAACCGGCCGGCGCCCAGGTCGCGGGAGACCGCGCGGGCGCAGTCCCGCACCGCGGCGACCAGGTGGGCCCGGATGTCGCCGTCCTCGCAGACCCGCTCCACCGCGCCGGTGACGGCGACCGCGCCGACCGGCATGCGGTGCCGGTCGTGGATGGGCGCGGCGATCGAGGCCACGCCGTCCCAGGTCTCCTCCAGGTCCGCCGCCCAGCCGCGGGCCCGTGTGAGGTCGAGCACGCCCTCGAACTCCGCCGCCCCGGTGACCGTTCGCGCGGTCAGCGGTTCGCGCGTCATCTCGGTCACCTCGCCGTGCGCGACCGGGTCGTACGCGGAGAGCACCTTGCCCAGCGCACTGCTGTGCAGCGGGTGCATCGCGCCGACCTCCAGCACCTGGCGGCTGTCGTCGGGGCGGAAGACGTGGTGCACGATGAGCACGCCCTGCTGGTGGAGGACGCCCAGATAGACGGCCTCGCCACTGGAGCGGGCCAGGTCGTCGGTCCACACCAGGGCGCGGGCGCGCAGCTCGTGCACGTCCAGGTAGCTGTTGCCCAGCCGGAGCAGCTCCGCCCCCAGCTGGTAGCGGCCGGAGACCGGGTCCTGCTCGACGAAGCCCTCCTGCTGGAGGGTGCGCAGGATGCCGTGTGCCGTTCCCTTGGCCAGGCCCAGCGAGGAGGCTACGTCCGACAGGCCGAGCCTGCGCTCCCCGCCGGCCAGCAGCCGCAGGATCGCAGCCGCACGGCTGAGCGACTGGATGGGACCTGGCATGAACAACCCCTCTGTCAGGAACGATCATGAACGAGTCGACAATGCTGAACACTGTCAGACGATGCCGACCATCATCATCCCAGAGATGAGTGTGGCACCACGGTCCGCCCTTCGGAATGCCGGAGGCGGATTCCGGCGGCCCGGCTACGCTGGCCTGGTGCGTACCAGCGACAGCCGGTGCGCGCCAAGCCGACAGCCGTCGCACTCAGGGAGCACATCCATGGCCCAGCCGTCCTCGTACGCCTCCTCCTCCGAGGGAACCTCCCCCGCACACGCCCGCGCAGCGGCCCTCCGGGAGGCCTTCGCCCAGCGGGTCGTGGTCGCCGACGGGGCCATGGGCACGATGCTCCAGTCGAAGAACCCGACCATGGACGACTTCCAGGGCCACGAGGGCCTGAACGACATCCTGAGCATCTCCCGCCCCGACATCGTCCGCGCCGTGCACGAGGCCTACTTCGACGCCGGCGTGGACTGCGTGGAGACCAACACCTTCAGCGCCAACTACGCCGGCCTCCTGGAGTACGGCATCGAGGAGCGCGTCCACGAGGTCGCCGAGGCCGGCGCCCGGGTCGCCCGCGAGGTCGCCGACCGCTACTCCACCCCCGACCGCCCCCGCTGGGTGCTCGGTTCGATGGGCCCCGGCACCAAGCTCCCCACCCTCGGCCACGTCGCGTACGGCACGCTGCGCGACGCCTACGAGCAGAGCGCCGCGGGCCTGCTGGCCGGCGGCGCCGACGCGGTGATCGTGGAGACCACCCAGGACCTGCTGCAGACCAAGGCCGCCCTCATCGGCGCCCGGCGGGCCCTGGACGCCGCCCACTCCGCGGCGCCGCTCATCTGCTCCGTCACCGTCGAGACCACCGGCACCATGCTGCTGGGCTCCGAGATCGGCGCCGCGCTCACCGCGCTGGAACCGCTCGGCATCGACATGATCGGCCTCAACTGCGCCACCGGCCCCGCCGAGATGAGCGAGCACCTGCGCTATCTCGCCCGGCACGCCGGCATTCAGCTGTCCTGCATGCCCAACGCCGGTCTCCCCGTCCTCGGCAAGGACGGCGCGCACTACCCGCTGAGCCCCGGTGAACTCGCCGACGCGCAGGAGGTCTTCGTCCGCGAGTACGGGCTCTCCCTGGTCGGCGGCTGCTGCGGCACCACCCCCGAGCACCTGCGGCAGGTCGTCGAGCGGGTCCGCGGCCACGAGGTGGCCGCCCGCGAGCCGCGCCCCGAGCCGGGCGCGTCCTCGCTCTACCAGACGGTCCCCTTCCGCCAGGACACCGCGTACCTCGCCATCGGCGAGCGCACCAACGCCAACGGTTCCAAGAAGTTCCGCGAGGCCATGCTGGACGGCCGCTGGGACGACTGCGTGGAGATGGCGCGCGAGCAGATCCGCGAGGGCGCCCACTTCCTGGACCTGTGCGTCGACTACGTCGGCCGCGACGGCGTCGCCGACATGAACGAGATCGCCGGCCGGCTCGCCACCGCCTCCACCCTGCCGATCGTGCTGGACTCCACCGAGCCCGAGGTGCTCCGCGCGGGCCTGGAGAAGCTCGGCGGGCGCGCGGTGATCAACTCGGTCAACTACGAGGACGGCGACGGCCCCGAGTCCCGCTTCGCCCGCACCACGCGGCTCGCCGTGGAGCACGGCGCCGCCCTCATCGCCCTCACCATCGACGAGGAGGGGCAGGCCCGTACGCCCGAGGCCAAGGTCGCGATCGCCGAACGCCTCATCGCCGACCTGACCGGCACCTGGGGCATCGCCGAGAGCGACATCATCGTCGACTGCCTGACGTTCACCATCGCCACCGGCCAGGAGGAGTCCCGCGGGGACGGCATCGCCACCATCGAGGCGATCCGCGAACTCAAGCGCCGCCACCCGGCCGTGCAGACCACGCTCGGTCTGTCCAACATCTCCTTCGGCCTCAACCCGGCCGCGCGCACGGTGCTCAACTCGGTCTTCCTGCACGAGTGCGTGCAGGCCGGCCTGGACTCGGCGATCGTGCACGCGTCCAAGATCGTGCCGATCGCCCGCATCCCGGAGGAGCAGCGCGAGGTCGCCCTCGACCTCGTCCACGACCGCCGCCGCGAGGGCTACGACCCGCTGCAGCGCTTCCTGGAGCTGTTCGAGGGCGTCGACACCAAGTCGGTGAAGGCGGGCCGCGCCGAGGAGCTCGCCGCGCTCCCCCTGGACGAGCGGCTGCAACGGCGCATCATCGACGGCGAGAAGAACGGCCTGGAGGCGGACCTCGACGAGGCGCTGAAGGCGCGTCCGGCCCTCGACATCGTCAACGAGACCCTCTTGGAGGGCATGAAGGTCGTCGGCGAACTCTTCGGCTCCGGCCAGATGCAGCTGCCGTTCGTCCTGCAGTCCGCCGAGGTGATGAAGACCGCCGTCGCCCACCTCGAACCGCACATGGAGAAGTCCGACGCCTCCGGCAAGGGCACCATCGTGCTGGCCACCGTCCGCGGCGACGTGCACGACATCGGCAAGAACCTCGTGGACATCATCCTGTCCAACAACGGCTACAACGTCGTCAACCTGGGCATCAAGCAGCCGGTCTCGGCGATCCTCGACGCCGCCCAGGAGCACGCGGCGGACGTCATCGGCATGTCGGGCCTGCTGGTGAAGTCCACCGTGATCATGAAGGAGAACCTGGAGGAGCTCAACCAGCGCGGTCTGGCCGCCCGGTTCCCGGTCATCCTCGGCGGCGCCGCCCTCACCCGCGCGTACGTCGAGCAGGACCTCCACGAGATCTACGAGGGCGAAGTCCGCTACGCCCGCGACGCGTTCGAGGGCCTGCGGCTGATGGACGCGCTCATCGCGGTCAAGCGCGGCGTGCCCGGCGCCACCCTCCCCGAACTCCGGCAGCGCCGCGTCGCCCGCCGGGACGGGCAGGCGGGCGCGCCGGAGGAGACCGAGGAGAACCGCGGCCAGATCCGCTCGGACGTGGCCACCGACAACCCCGTTCCCACCCCGCCGTTCTGGGGTTCGCGGATCGTCAAGGGCATCCCGCTCAAGGACTACGCGTCCTGGCTCGACGAGGGCGCGCTGTTCAAGGGCCAGTGGGGCCTGAAGCAGTCCAGGACCGGCGGTCCCGGCTACGAGGAACTGGTGGAGACCGAGGGCCGGCCGCGGCTGCGCGGACTGCTGGACCGCATGCAGAGCGAGGGCCTGCTGGAAGCGGCGGTCGTCTACGGCTACTTCCGCTGCGTCTCCAAGGGCGACGACCTGATCATCCTCGGCGAGGACGGCGCGGAGCGGACCCGCTTCACCTTCCCGCGGCAGCGCCGCGGCCGCCGGCTGTGCCTGGCCGACTTCTTCCGCCCGGAGGAGTCCGGCGAGACCGACGTCGTCGGCCTCCAGGTGGTGACGGTCGGCAACGCGGTCTCGGAGGCCGCCAACAAGCTGTTCGCCGCCGACGCCTACCGCGACTACCTGGAGCTGCACGGCCTGTCCGTCCAGCTCGCCGAGGCGCTCGCCGAGTACTGGCACGCCCGGGTCCGCGCGGAGCTGGGCTTCTCCGGGGAGGACCCCGGCGCCATGGAGGACATGTTCGCGCTGAAGTACCGCGGCGCCCGCTTCTCCCTCGGCTACGGGGCCTGCCCCGACCTGGAGGACCGGGCCAAGATCGCGCAGCTGCTGGAGCCCGAGCGGATCGGCGTGCGGCTGTCGGAGGAGTTCCAGCTCCACCCGGAGCAGTCCACCGACGCCATCGTCATCCATCATCCGGAGGCAAAGTACTTCAACGCGCGGTAACGGGTCATACGTCGTACACTGGACGATCCGAACGGCACCTGGCCGGTCCCACGCCCCCATCACCCTGGGGCGCGAGGCGACCGGCCTTTGTGCCCCCTGGACTGTGAAGGATGTGGGGCGCATGACCAGCGGTATTCCCGTCACCGAGACCCGGCCGGCCCGGGACGCAGGCCTGCAGGCCGTCCTCCTGGACATGGACGGCACGCTGGTCGACACCGAAGGCTTCTGGTGGAACGCGGAGGTCGAGGTGTTCGCGCAGCTCGGGCACGTCCTGGACGACACCCACCGCGAGGTGGTCGTCGGCGGCCCGATGGCCCGCAGCCTGGGACACCTGATCTCGGTCACCGGCACCGACGCCACCCTCGCCGAGCTGTCCGCGCTGATCAACCTGCGGTTCGTCGAGCTCATCGGCCGGGGAGTACCGCTCATGCCGGGCGCGCGGCGCCTGCTCACGGAACTGGCCGCGCACGGCGTGCCCGCCGCCCTGGTCTCCGCCTCCCACCGCCGCATCATCGACGCCGTCGTGCTCTCCATCGGCCCCGAGCACTTCGCGTTCTCCGTCGCGGGGGACGAGGTGGTCCAGGGCAAGCCGCACCCCGAGTCCTATCTGCACGCCGCCGCGCGCCTGGGCGCCGACCCCGCGCGCTGCGTGGTCGTCGAGGACACCCCGACCGGTGTCAGCGCCGCGGAGGCGGCCGGGTGCCAGGTGGTGGCGGTGCCCTCGATCGCCCCCATCGAGCCCGCGCCCGGGCGGGCCGTCGTGGCGTCCCTCGAAGCCGTCGACGTGCCTTTTCTGCGCTCTCTGATTACGGCCGTTCACTGAGCGTCGCCATAAATTGAGTGGAAACTCTGGGCGCCCGCCCGCTCATTTTCCGTGACCTTTCGCGGCTGCCGAATTCTTTACCGGCGGTCGTCGGCTGGCGTGATACTTTTCACGTCGACGGGCGTCGACAACACCCTCCGGACGTGCTTCGGCCCGTCAATTGACGGTGCGTGTAGTGCTGTTGTGTCCGTATTGGGGGGCGGCGGGCTGTTCGTTCCGCTGTCCGGATATCGGTGCACCACTCCCTGTTATCCGCCTGTGACGCGGGCTCAACTTCTCCGTGTCAGGGGGCGGTCGGCCGGAATGCCGGGCACCGGCAATTCCGGGTATCGTCGCCCCGCTCAGACTGCGCGGCCGAGGGCCGGAAGAGGGAGAACAACGAGCATGAATCGCAAGCTGCTGGTGCTGCCGGCCGTGATGGGCCTCGCCGCGCCCGTACTCGCCGGATGCGGTGATTCGAACGCCGGAGGCGGCGGCGGCGACACGATCGTCGTGGGTACCACCGACCACATCGCCGTGTCCAAGGAACTGCCCTCTCCCGTGGACCCGGCCACCTCGTACGACGGTGGCACGTACACCTTCTTCAACAACACCTTCCAGATGCTGCTGGGTTACCAGCGCAGCGCGACGACCCCGTCCCCGGACGCGGCCAAGTCCTGCGAGTTCTCCGACACCAAGTCCGAGACCTACCGCTGCACTCTGCGCGACGGCCTGACGTTCTCCAACGGGCACGCGCTGACCTCCGAGGACGTCAAGTTCTCCATCGACCGCGTCATCAAGATCAAGAGCGACTACGGCCCGGTCAGCCTCCTGTCGAACATCGAGACCGTCGAGGCCCCGGACGAGAAGACCGTGGTCTTCCACCTCAAGGCCTCCGACGCCACCTTCCCGTACAAGCTGGCGACCCCCGCCGCGGCCATCGTCGACAGCGAGGTGTACCCCGCGGACAAGGCGCTCGACGGCCTGCAGATGGTCGGCTCGGGCCCCTACAAGCTGGACTCGTGGGAGGGCGACAAGGCCGTCCTCAGCGCCAACCCCAGCTACAAGGGCCTGGTGAGCAAGCTCAACAACAGCAAGATCGAGGTCCGCTTCTTCGAGACCGCGGACGCGATGGAGAAGGCGCTCGCCGACGGCCAGATCGACATGGTGAACCGCACCTTCACCGCCGACCAGATCTACAACATCCAGCAGGGCAAGGTGCCGACCATCAAGCTGACGGAGGCGACCAGCCCCTCCGTCCGCTACATGTTCTTCAACGTCGACGACCCGACGGTGAAGGACAAGGCCGTCCGTGAGGCCATAGCCCACATCGTCGACCGTGACGCGCTCACCCGCGACGTGACCCACCGCACCGCGACGCCGCTCTTCGGCGCCGTGCCCGCAGGCATCGTCGGTCACAGCAACTCGTACTTCAACATGTACGGGCAGCCCAGCCGCGACAAGGCCGCCGCGGCCCTGTCCGCCGCCGGCATCAGCACCCCGGTCAAGCTGACGTTCACCTACACGACGGACCGCCCGGCCACGCCGAACAAGGAAGAGGCGGTGGCCCTGCAGAAGCAGCTCAACGCCAGCGGCCTGTTCGACGTGACGCTCAAGGGCGCCCCGTGGAAGACCTTCCTCCCGGGCGCGGTCAAGGGCCAGTGGGCGGCGTACTCGCTCAGCTGGCTCCCCGACTTCCCCGACGCGGACACCTACATCGCGCCGTTCTTCGCCGAAGGCTTCCTCAACCTGAACTACCCCGGCGGCGACATCAAGAACTCGCTGCTGCCCAGCACCCGCCAGACCGCCGACCGCGGCCAGACGGACAAGGACTTCCTGCAGATGCAGGACATCCTGGCCAAGGACCTGCCGATGATCCCGCTGTACCAGGACAAGCAGTACGTCGCCACCCGCGACAACATCACCGGCGCCGAGTGGCTGCTGAATTCCTCCTCCACCGCCCAGTTCTGGGAGCTCGGGCGCGGCGTGGCAGGATGAGCCGTCGGCTGGTACGGATTCGGGCGTTCCGCGCGGATCCGTACCAGCCGGGCCCATTCGCACCACGAAGTGAGGTACCCCCGTGAGGAACAGAGTCCAGCTACTGGCTCTCCCGCTGTCCGCGACAGCGATATTTGCGGCCGGCTGCGGGAGCGGCTCCGGTGACGGGGGAGGTGAGGGCAAATCCGTCACGATGGGGATCACGGACAAGGTCACGGCCGTCGATCCCGCCTCCGGCTACGACGTGGGTTCCTGGATCGTCTTCAACAACGTCTTCCAGTCCCTGATGAGCTTCCCCCGGGGCGCCACCAAGCCCGAGCCCGAAGCCGCCGAGAACTGCGCGTTCACCGACTCGGCCAGCCGGACCTTCGACTGCACCCTGCGCCCGGGACTGAAGTTCAGCAATGGTGACGACCTCACCTCGCAGGACGTCAAGTACTCCTTCGAGCGCACCATCAAGATCAACGACGCGAACGGTCCCGCGGTCCTCCTGGACTCGATCAAGACGATCGACGCCCCCACCGCCGACCGCGTCGTCTTCCACCTGAAGTACTCCGACGCGACCTTCCCCATGAAGATCGCCTCCGGCGCCGGCTCCATCGTGGACCACCGCGAGTACCCGGCGGACAAGCTCCGCGACGACAACAAGGCGATGGGCAGCGGCCCGTACCGGCTGGACTCGTACACCGCCGGGGACCAGGCCGTCTTCTCGGTCAACGACCGCTACCAGGGCACCGCCGAAGTCCACAACTCCGGCATGACCATGAAGTTCTTCACGGAGGAGAGCGGCCTCGGCAAGGCCCTCGAGGACGGCGACGTCGACCTCGCCTACCGAGGCCTCGCCGCCAAGGACATCGCCGACCTCCAGCAGAAGGCGGCCTCCGGGGACAGCCACATGAAGGTCGTCGAGGGCACCGGCGCCGAGGTCCAGCACCTGGTCTTCAACGTCGACGACCCCGCGGTCTCCGACAAGGCCGTCCGTCGCGCCGTCGCCTACCTGATCGACCGCAAGGCCATCATCCGCGACGTCTACGACCGCACCGCCACCCCGCTGTACTCGATCGTGCCGCAGGGCATCACCGGCCACAACACGGCCTTCTTCGACCGCTACGGCGAGGGCGGCGACACCGCCCGCGCCCAGGCCGCGCTCACCGGGGCGGGCATCACCGAACCGGTCCGCTTCACCCTCTGGGCCACCCCCGTCCGCTACGGCCCCGGCACCGTGGCCGAGCTGAAGGAGATCGCCCAGCAGCTCAACGCCAGCGGCCTGTTCGACGTCGACGTCAAGTCCACCGACGCCGACCAGTACGCCAAGGACATCGCCGCCGGCAAGTACGCCGTCTACGTCCGAGGCTGGGTTCCCGACTACCCGGACCCGGACAACTTCACCGCGCCCTTCTTCGGCGACGGCAACGTGCTGTCCAACCACT
The DNA here is from genome assembly GCF_044751205.1 of Streptomyces sp. NPDC088732. NCBI lineage: Bacteria > Bacillati > Actinomycetota > Actinomycetes > Kitasatosporales > Streptomycetaceae > Streptomyces > Streptomyces sp. NPDC088732. The sequence goes on along the minus strand of NZ_JBIVLI010000011.1, from coordinate 103,540 downwards.
ACGTGAACCAGCGGCTCAGCGGCGAACTCATCCCGCGCACCGCCGCCGAGGACAACCGCGCCTCCACCACCTCGGACTTCGAGGAACTGCAGGACACGGTCGCCGACGACGTGCCGATCATCCCGCTGTGGCAGGGCAAGCAGTACGTGGCCGCCAAGGACACCGTCAACGGCCTGGAATGGACCCTCGACCAGTCCACCGTCTTCCGCTTCTGGGAGATCCAGAAGGTCGACCAGGCCGGCTGACCAGCGCGACGCCTCCGGCCTCCCCGACGGCCGGACGTCCCCCCGCCCCACCGGGGGACGGCTACTGCGCTCCTGGCCGCACCAGACCGCTCTCGTACGCGTACACCGCCGCCTGCACGCGGTCCCGCAGCGCCAGCTTCGTCAGCACATGTCCCACATGGGTCTTGACCGTCGTCTCGCTCACGAACAGCTCCGCCGCGATCTCGGCGTTCGACAGTCCCCGCGCGACCAGCTTCAGCACCTCGACCTCACGGTCGGTCAGCGTGTGCAGCGCCTGCGGCACCGGCTCCTCGCCCGACGGCAGCCGTCCCGCGTACTTGTCGAGCAGCCGCCGCGTGATGCTCGGCGCGAGCATCGCCTCGCCCGCCGCGACCACCCGGATCGCCTGCACCAGTTCGTGCGCCGGGGCGTCCTTCAGCAGGAAACCGCTGGCACCCGCGCGCAGCGCCTCCACCACGTACTCGTCCAGGTCGAACGTGGTCAGCACCAGCACCTTCGCCGGGCCGTCCCGCCCGGGACCGGTGATCTGCCGGGTGGCCTCCACCCCGTCCATCCGCGGCATGCGGATGTCCATCAGCACGACGTCCGGCTGCAGGGCCCGCACCTGCTCCAGAGCCTGCTGGCCGTCCCCCGCCTCACCGACCACCGCCAGTTCCGGCTCCGCCTCCAGGATCATCCGGAAACCGGTGCGCAGCAGCGGCTGGTCGTCAACCAGCAGAACGCGAATGGCCACGTGATCTCCTCAGCTCAGGAATCCCCATTCTTCCCCACCACCGCCAGCGGATACGGCGGGGGAGTGCCGCCGAACGACGGGCAGACCGCCTGGTGGTCGCACCAGTCGCACAGCCGGCTCGGACGCGGCCGCCAGTCGCCGGACTCGGTCGCCCGCCGGATCGCCTGCCACAGCGCCTCCAGCTTGCGCGCCACCGCCAGCAGGTCCTCCTCCGACGGGTCGTACGTCATCACCTCGCCGCTGCCCAGGTAGACCAGCTGCAGCCGGCGCGGCACCACCCCGCGCAGCCGCCACAGCACCAGCGCGTAGAACTTCATCTGGAACAGCGCCTCGTCCGCGTACTCCGGGCGCGGGGCCTTGCCGGTCTTGTAGTCCACCACGCGCAGATCGCCGGAGGCCGGGGCCACGTCGAGACGGTCGATGTAGCCGCGCAGCGTCAGCCCCGACTCCAGCTCCGTCTCCACGTACAGCTCGCGCTCCGCGGGCTCCAGCCGCGTCGGGTCCTCCAGCGAGAACCACCGCTCCACCAGCCCGGCCGCCCCCTCCAGCCACTCCGCCAGCTCCTGCCCCTCCCCGGCGGGGAACAGCTGCGACAGCTCGGGGCGCTCCTCGAGCAGCCGCCGCCACTGCCCCGGCACCATCGCCCGCGCCCGCTCCGCCGTCCGCTCGCCGGCCGGGTTGTCGAAGAGCCGCTCCAGCACCGCGTGCACCACCGTGCCCCGCGCGGCGGCCGGACTCGGCTTCTCCGGCAGCTTGTCGATCACCCGCAGCCGGTACAGCAGCGGACACCGCATGAAGTCGGCGGCCCGCGACGGCGACAACGACGACGGAGCGGCCGGCGGCCGCGGAGGCGTCGGCGGAACGGGTTCGATGCTGGTGCCCATGGCAGGACCCTATGGGTTCGCACCGACAGCCGGTGTCGGCTCCGGGCAGCCGGGCAATACCATCGACGTCGGACCGACAGCCGAACGAGGGGAACCAGTGAGCGACAGCCAGCAGCCGCGCGAAGGCGGCGGGCGCACCCCCGGAGCCGACGACGGCACCGGAAAACGCCCCGCCGGCCCCGGCGGCGGCATCCTCATGGGCCGCGTCTTCGGCGTGCCCGTGTACGTCGCCCCCAGCTGGTTCCTGGTCGCGGCCCTGATCACCTGGGTCTTCGGCGGTCAACTCGACCGCGTCCTGCCCGAACTCGGAGCCCTGCGCTACCTCGTCTCGCTCTTCTTCGCGGTGGCCTTCTACGCCTCCGTCCTGGTGCACGAACTCGCCCACACGGTCGCCGCGCTCCGCTTCGGCCTCCCGGTGCGCCGCATCCAGCTCCAGTTCTTCGGCGGCGTCTCCGAGATCGAGAAGGAGTCCGACACCCCGGGGCGGGAATTCGTCCTCGCCTTCATCGGCCCGCTGCTCTCGCTCGTCCTGGCCGGGGTGTTCTACCTCGGCATGCAGGGCGTGGACCCCGGCACCGTGCCGGGCGTCCTGCTCGCCGGACTGATGATCAGCAACCTCCTCGTGGCCGCGTTCAACCTGCTGCCCGGGCTCCCGCTGGACGGCGGCCGCATGCTGCGCGCGGTCATCTGGAAGATCACCGGCAAGCCTATGACCGGTACCGTCGCCGCCGCCTGGATCGGGCGCGCCCTCGCCCTCGCCGTCCTGATCGGCCTGCCCCTGCTGTCCTACGCCGGCGGCCTCAGCGACGGCACCGGCGACGCCACCGGCTTCGACTCCCTCACCGACGCCCTGCTCGCCGCCATCCTGGCCGCGATCATCTGGACCGGCGCGGGCAACGCCCTGCGCATGGCCCGGCTCCGCGAACACCTCCCCGAACTCCAGGCCCGCACCCTCACCCGGCGCGCCCTGCCCGTCGCCTCCGACACCCCCCTGTCCGAAGCCCTGCGACGCGCCAACGAGGCGGGCGCCCGCGCCCTCGTCGTCGTCGACGGCCACGGCACCCCCACCGCCGTCGTCCGCGAAGCCGCGATCGTCGGCATCCCCGAGCACCGGCGCCCCTGGGTCGCCGTCTCCGGACTCGCCCAGGACCTCAAGCCCGGCATGAAGGTTTCCGCCGAACTCGCGGGCGAGGACCTCCTCGACACCCTCCGCGCGACACCGGCCACGGAATACCTGGTGGTGGAGAACTCCGGCGAGATCTACGGCGTCCTGTCCACCGCAGACGTCGAAAAAGCCTTCCTCGCCGCCATGGCCCGGCCGTCTGTTTAAAGACTCGTTCGCCTCCGGGGCGCCTTCAGCACCTGTCGACGGTCGATCATGCTCGGCCCCTCGTTCCTCGGGGCCTCCTCGTGTTCTCCCTTTCGACAGGCGCGCGCCCCTTCGGCTCATTCGCCGGGCAGCCATGGTGAATTCGCGGGCCGTCGCTCCCTGGGGCCGTCGCACGAGGTGGGCATACAGGCACTCGCAGGGCCGCAGGCACGCGGCCCCAGAGGGCGAACGCCCCGTGTCGCGCCGGCGCCCCCACAGGACCACCGCCTGGCGAGTGAGCCCAAGGGGCGCGACGGTGCCGAAAGGGAGTGGGGGCACCTCCCAGCGGTATCTTGGGGAGCGCGGAGGGCCCGAGGAACGAGGGACCGAGCACGGTCGATCGTCGGCACCGTCACAGGGCGCCCCGGAGGCGAACGAGCCGTTAAAAAACACCGGTAGGCTGGGGGCATGTCCGAACCGACCGGTGCCGCCCGCCGTCGCGGGCCCTTCAAGGTCGGGGACCAGGTCCAGCTCACCGATCCCAAGGGACGCCACTACACGTTCACGCTCGAGGCCGGGAAGAACTTCCACACCCACAAGGGGTCGTTCCCGCATGACGAGCTGATCGGCGCCCCCGAGGGCAGTGTGGTGCGTACCACGGGAAACGTCGCCTACCTTGCGCTGCGCCCCCTGCTCCCCGACTACGTCCTGTCCATGCCCCGCGGCGCCGCCGTGGTCTACCCCAAGGACGCGGGGCAGATCCTGTCCATGGCCGACATCTTCACCGGCGCGCGCGTCGTGGAGGCCGGCGTGGGATCGGGCTCGCTCAGCATGTTCCTGCTGCGGGCGATCGGTGACGAGGGGATGCTGCACTCGTACGAGCGGCGCGCCGACTTCGCCGAGATCGCGACGCAGAACGTGGAGCGGTACTTCGGCGGTCCGCACCCGGCGTGGCAGCTCACCGTCGGCGATCTGCAGGACAACCTCAGCGATGTCGACGTCGACCGGGTCATCCTGGACATGCTCGCCCCGTGGGAGTGCCTGGAGGCGGTCTCCAAGGCCCTGGTGCCCGGCGGCATCCTGTGCGCCTATGTGGCCACGACCACGCAGCTCGCGCGGACCGTCGAGGCGATCCGCGAGCACGGCACGTTCAACGAGCCGTCGGCGTGGGAGACGATGGTGCGCACCTGGCACGTCGAGGGACTGGCGGTGCGTCCGGACCACCGGATGATCGGGCACACCGGGTTCCTGCTGACCGCGCGCCGGCTGGCGGACGGGGTGGAGCCCCCGCTGCGGCGCAGGCGCCCCGCGCCGGGCGCGTACGGCGAGGACTACACCGGTCCGGGCGCGGGTCGCGCCGCGGGCCGGGCCGCCAAGGGCGGTGAGGCGGCCGAGGCCGTCGAGGAACTCGAGGCCACGGACTGACCGCAGGCCACCGAGAGCGCCGCCACCGGGAGACCGGGGCGGCGCTTTTGTGTCCCCTCCGTGTCTCCAGCCACATACGTCATATGACGTACCGATAAAAGATTTGCGACACACGGGACCCGGTCGTACCGGCGCCCCGCGCGCTGTGGCAGCATGCTGGCCACCCCGCTCGACCAACTCCACAGGAGACAGGCGCGTGCAGCCCACGGCAGGACCGGCCCTCCCGCACACCCGGGCCCGTTCGGTGCACTGGATCACCACGGCCGCGGTGATCGCCGCGGTCATAGGCAGCGCCGCACTGGTGCAGCCCGCCGGCGCCTCCACCGCGAAGCCGCCGGCCGCCGGTGCGAAGGCGGCGGTCCCCGCGGTCCCCGCCGCGGCACCACCGGACCCGAAGGCCGCCCACTACACGATGAACTGCGCGGGCGCGCCGGTGGACGTGGTCGACCAGGCCGCCGGCGACCTGGACGGGGACGGCCGCCCGGAGACGGTCGCGGTCGCGCGCTGCCACTCCGAGACGGGCACCCCGCCCAGCGGTCTCTACGTGGTCTCGGCCGGCACCGCACCGGGCGCCGCGCCGCGGATCACGGAGACGCTGGTCGACCCGAAGGAGCAGCGGTCCCTCAAGGACCTGCGGATCGAGGGGCGAAAGGTTCGCGCCACGGTCCTCGGCTACTCCTCGCAGGACATCCCGCGCTGCTGCCCCGACCAGATGCGGGACTACAGCTGGGAATGGCGGTCGGGCACCTACTACGAGATCCCCGGACCGCTCGCGAACAGCGTGTGACAGATCACTCCGCGCCGGGTCCGTACAGCTCTACACTGTCCGAAACCCGACGTACATGAATACATTCGCCAGGACATTCCCTGGCCGAATCCACCACATCGGTCAGCAACGGCAGGGGCACCGGCACGGAGGCCCCGGGGGCCTCACGCAGCTCGCCGTCGTCACCCTTGACGTACGCGAGCCCGTCGATGTCCAGCTCGAATACCTCGGGTGCGTACTGCACACAGATGCCGTCACCGGTGCACAGGTCCTGATCGATCCAGACCTCAAGCGCCTCGACGACTTCGTCGCTCACGGGTATCTCGCCTGCCGTTCGTCGTTCGGGAAGGGACCGCCCCTGACGGGCGTTGACCGAACCGACGATACAACCGGCCGCTTTCGGATGGTGATGGCTGGGTATCTCCCTGGCACGAGGACGTGCGCAAGGGTGAAGATCGGACACACACCGGACGTCTTTGTGATCTAGGGGTTTCAACCCCTACTGGCCCAGGTAGGGTCTGGAAGCGTCCAGCTCCCCTTGGAGGAGGTGAGGACCGTGGCGGCCCACGACGACGACATCAACCGTGGCGGCCGACCCGCTCGTGGATCGGAAGACCCCATGAGCCAGGTCGCCTTTCTTGAGCAGGAGATCGCCGTCCTGCGACGTAAGCTCGCCGACTCTCCGCGGCACACGAGGATTCTCGAGGAGCGGATCGTCGAGCTGCAGACCAGTCTTGCGGGTGTCTCCGCTCAGAACGAGCGGCTGGCCAACACCCTCCGCGAGGCCCGCGACCAGATCGTGGCCCTCAAGGAAGAGGTGGACCGGCTGGCACAGCCCCCCGCCGGATTCGGCGTGTTCCTGCAGGCGAACGACGACGGGACGGCGGACATCTTCACCGGCGGCCGCAAGCTGCGGGTGAACGTCTCACCGTCGGTCGAGCTGGACGACCTCCGGCGCGGCCAGGAAGTGATGCTCAACGAGGCGCTCAACGTGGTCGAGGCCATGGAGTTCGAGCGCATCGGAGACATCGTCACCCTCAAGGAGATCCTCGAGGACGGCGAGCGGGCCCTGGTCATCGGGCACACCGACGAGGAGCGGGTGGTGCGGCTCGCCGAGCCGCTGCTGGACGGCACCCTCCGCGCCGGCGACGCGCTGCTGCTCGAACCGCGCTCGGGATACGTCTACGAGCGGGTGCCCAAGAGCGAGGTCGAAGAGCTCGTCCTCGAAGAGGTGCCCGACATCGACTACCGCCAGATCGGCGGCCTGCGGAACCAGATCGAGCAGATCCGCGACGCGGTCGAACTGCCCTATCTGCACGCCGAACTGTTCAAGGAGTACGAGCTCCGCCCGCCCAAGGGCGTGCTCCTCTACGGCCCCCCCGGCTGCGGCAAGACCCTGATCGCCAAGGCCGTCGCCAACTCCCTTGCCAAGAAGGTCGCCGAGGTCACCGGGCAGCCCCAGGGCAAGAGCTACTTCCTGAACATCAAGGGTCCCGAGCTGCTGAACAAGTACGTCGGCGAGACCGAGCGGCAGATCCGCCTGGTCTTCCAGCGTGCGAGGGAGAAGGCGAGCGAGGGCACACCCGTCATCGTCTTCTTCGACGAGATGGAGTCGCTGTTCCGGACCCGTGGGTCCGGCGTCAGCTCGGACGTGGAGAACACCATCGTCCCGCAGCTGCTCGCCGAGATCGACGGCGTCGAGGGACTGGAGAACGTCATCGTCATCGGCGCCTCCAACCGCGAGGACATGATCGACCCCGCGATCCTGCGGCCCGGCCGCCTGGACGTGAAGATCAAGATCGAGCGGCCGGACGCCGAGGCGGCCAAGGACATCTTCTCCAAGTACCTCGTCGCGACCCTGCCGCTGCACTCGGAGGACCTGTCCGAGCACGGCGAGTCCGCCGAGGCCACCGTCGACGCCATGATCCAGTCGGTCGTCGAGCGGATGTACTCGGAGTCCGAGGAGAACCGCTTCCTGGAGGTCACCTACGCCAACGGTGACAAGGAGGTCCTGTACTTCAAGGACTTCAACTCCGGCGCCATGATCCAGAACATCGTGGACCGGGCCAAGAAGATGGCGATCAAGGCCTTCCTCGACCACAACCAGCGGGGCCTGCGCGTCTCCCACCTGCTCGCCGCCTGCGTGGACGAGTTCAAGGAGAACGAGGACCTGCCCAACACCACCAACCCGGACGACTGGGCCCGCATCTCCGGAAAGAAGGGCGAGCGGATCGTCTTCATCCGCACGCTCGTCACCGGCAAGCAGGGCACCGACACCGGTCGCTCCATCGACACCGTCGCCAATACGGGCCAGTACCTGTAGCGCGACCACTCTCCGGCTGCGGGTGCCCACGCAGGGGCACCCGCAGCCGGAGTGTTTCACCCCGGCATAACCCAAGAAAGCGCGTAATGATCTCCCCACTGCCGTCATCGCGTTCTAGGCTCATCGGTACCGCCCGAGGGCCACGCGCGGGGCGGTACTTGAGCGACCGGGCCGCCACGGCCCGGAGCCGGGCAAGGAGGGCCGCATGACCGTACGGCGAGTAATGGGCATCGAGACGGAGTACGGGATCTCCGTTCCGGGCCACCCGAACGCCAATGCCATGCTCACCTCGTCCCAGGTCGTCAACGCCTACGCGGCGGCGATGCACCGGGCGCGCCGCGCCCGCTGGGACTTCGAGGAGGAGAACCCACTGCGGGACGCCCGCGGCTTCGACCTCGCCCGCGAGGCCGCGGACTCCAGCCAGCTCACCGACGAGGACATCGGCCTGGCCAATGTGATCCTCACCAACGGTGCCCGGCTCTACGTCGACCACGCCCACCCCGAGTACAGCTCGCCGGAGGTCACCAACCCCCGCGACGCCGTGCTGTGGGACAAGGCCGGCGAGCGCATCATGGCGGAGGCCGCCGAGCGGGCCGCCCAGCTGCCCGGCGCCCAGCCGATCCACCTGTACAAGAACAACACCGACAACAAGGGCGCGTCCTACGGCACGCACGAGAACTACCTGATGAAGCGCGAGACCGCCTTCTCGGACATCGTGCGCCACCTGACGCCCTTCTTCGTCTCCCGCCAGGTCGTCACCGGCGCCGGACGCGTCGGCATCGGCCAGGACGGGCACGACCACGGCTTCCAGATCAGCCAGCGCGCCGACTACTTCGAGGTCGAGGTCGGCCTGGAGACCACCCTCAAGCGGCCGATCATCAACACCCGCGACGAGCCGCACGCCGACGCCGAGAAGTACCGCCGGCTCCACGTGATCATCGGCGACGCCAACCTCGCGGAGCTCTCGACCTACCTCAAGCTCGGCACCACCGCCCTGGTGCTGTCGATGATCGAGGACGGCTTCATCAACGTCGACCTCGCCGTCGACCAGCCGGTCCGCACCCTCCACCAGGTCAGCCACGACCCCACACTGCGCCGGCTGGTCACGCTGCGCAGCGGCCGCACCCTCACCGCCGTGCAGCTCCAGATGGAGTACTGCGAGCTCGCCCGCAAGTACGTCGAGGACCGCTTCGGCACCGACGCCGACGAGCAGACCAAGGACGTCCTCGGACGCTGGGAGGACGTGCTCAACCGGCTCGAGAGCGACCCGATGAGCCTGTCCCGCGAGCTGGACTGGGTCGCCAAGCGGGAGCTGCTGGAGGGCTACCGGCGCCGCGACGGCCTCGAGTGGGACGCGGCGCGCCTGCACCTGGTCGACCTGCAGTACGCGGACGTGCGCCCCGAGAAGGGCCTGTACAACCGCCTGGCCGCCCGCGGGCGCGTCCAGCGGCTGCTGACCGACGAAGAGGTCGACCGGGCCATCGGCAAGCCCCCGGAGGACACCCGGGCGTACTTCCGCGGGCGCTGCCTCGAACAGTACGCGGACGACGTCGCCGCGGCCTCCTGGGACTCGGTGATCTTCGATCTGCCCGGCCGTGACTCCCTGCAGCGGGTGCCCACCCTGGAGCCGCTGCGCGGGACGCGCAACCACGTCAAGGAACTGCTGGACCGCTGCCGCACGGCGGAGGAGCTGGTGCGGATCCTGTCGGGCGGCTGATCAGGGCTGAAATCCTCCCGAACTGGGAATCATGGGGGTGGCCCCCGGACGTTGCGCAATACCGGGGGCCGATGTCAGGCCCTCCTTGTAGGGTCTGATCTTGTAGGACATGGAACCGAGCGGGGTGAGGGACACATGGCTACCAAGGACACCGGCGGTGGGCAGCAGAAGGCCACGCGTTCGACCGAGGAGGTCGAGGAGACCGCGCAGGACGCGCAGGGCACCTCCGACCTCAAGGACCGCCACGAGAAGCTGTCGGACGACGTGGACTCCGTGCTGGACGAGATCGATGACGTCCTCGAGGAGAACGCGGAGGATTTCGTGCGCTCGTTCGTTCAGAAGGGTGGACAGTAGTCCACATCCATGAACGACGGGGGCGTGAAGCAGTGTTCTCGGTGCAAGCAACCGCTGCCGCGTGAGGCGTTCGCCAAGAACAGGGCATCGCGCGACGGTCTCCACGCCTACTGCCGGACGTGCTGGGCCGAATACCACCAGCAGAGGCAGTTGGCGAAGGGCAGGAACGTGCGGCCGCGAGTGCTTGTGCCCGAGGGGCACAAGCACTGCCGTCGTTGCGGGGAGACCAAGCCGCACAGCGAGTGGGACCGCAACAGCAGCGCGTCCGACGGCCTGTCGACCCGGTGCAAGGCGTGCCGGGCGGTGGAGGGCCGGGCCGGCCACCTGAAGCGGAAGTACGGGATGACCGAGGCCGAGCGGGACGCCATGGTCACTGAGCAGTTCGGGATCTGCTGTATTTGTCTGGATGCCCCGGCCGAACATGTGGATCACGACCACAGGACGGGTAGGGTCCGTGGCGTACTGTGCTTCAGCTGCAATGCCGCGCTGGGGCAGTTGAGGGATCGGCCCGACGTCATACGGCGGGCGGCCGCCTACGTGGAAGGAAACGTGTGGAAGCCAACACTCGTAGCACCGGGCGTCTACCGGCTGCCTTCCTGACGCCCGGGTCGTCCTCGTTCGTCGACTTCCTGGGTGCGCACGCGCCGGAGATGCTCCCGGGCAACCGCTCGCTGCCGGCGGTGCACGGCGCCGTCGAGCTGCCGCACGGCACCACGATCGTGGCGGCGACGTTCGCCGGCGGTGTGGTGCTCGCCGGTGACCGGCGGGCCACCATGGGCAACATCATCGCGCAGCGCGACATCGAGAAGGTGTTCCCCACCGACGAGTACTCGGCGGTGGGCATCGCGGGCACGGCGGGTCTGGCCGTGGAGATGGTCAAGCTCTTCCAGCTGGAGCTGGAGCACTACGAGAAGATCGAGGGCGACGTCCTGTCCCTGGAGGGCAAGGCGAACCGCCTGTCGACCATGATCCGGAGCAACCTCGGCATGGCGCTGCAGGGCCTGGCCGTGGTTCCGCTCTTCGCCGGGTACGACACCGTCCGCGAGAAGGGCCGCATCTTCTCGTACGACGTGACGGGCGGCCGTTCCGAGGAGCACGGGTTCGCCGCCACCGGTTCCGGTTCGGTCTTCGCGCGCGGCGCGTTGAAGAAGCTCTACAAGTCCGGCCTCACCGGCGAGCAGGCGACCACGCTGGTCGTCCAGGCGCTGTACGACGCGGCGGACGACGACTCGGCGACCGGTGGTCCCGATCTGGCCCGCCGCATCTACCCGATCGTCACGGTCATCACCGAGGACGGCTTCCGCAGGCTCACAGAGTCCGAGAGCCAGGAGATCGTCCGCGCCATCCATGAGCGGCGGATGGAGCAGCCCGACGGCCCGCGTGCCGAGCTGCTCTGAGCCCGGACGTCCTGCGATGGACCCGCACACGACAGAAAGGGACGGATAGCCGGTGTCGACGCCGTTCTATGTCTCACCCCAGCAGGCCATGGCCGACCGCGCGGAGTTCGCCCGCAAGGGCATCGCGCGCGGGCGCAGCGTCGTCGTTCTGCAGTACACGGACGGCATCGTCTTCATCGCCGAGAACCCGTCCCGCGCGCTGCACAAGGTGAGCGAGATCTACGACCGCATCGCGTTCGCGGCGGTGGGCAAGTACAACGAGTTCGAGAACCTGCGGATCGGCGGGGTGCGCTACGCCGACCTGCGTGGTTACACCTATGACCGTGACGATGTGACGGCCCGCGGTCTGGCGAACGTGTACGCGCAGACCCTGGGCACGATCTTCTCCAGTGTCGGCGAGAAGCCGTACGAGGTGGAGCTGATCGTCGCGGAGGTGGGTTCTGATCCTTCCGAGGACCAGATCTACCGGTTGCCGCACGACGGCTCGATCGTCGACGAGCACGGCGCGGTGGCGGTCGGCGGCAACTCCGACCAGATCGGCAGTTATCTGGACCAGCGCCACCGTGACGGGATGACTCTCGCGGAGGCGCTGAAGCTGGCGGTGGAGTCCCTGAGCCGGGACACCAACGGCAGCGACCGGCAGCTCACGGCGGAGCAGCTGGAGGTGGCGGTGCTGGACCGTACGCGGCCGCAGCAGCGCAAGTTCAAGCGGATCCTCGGCCGGCAGTTGTCGCTGCTGCTGGAGGACGGGGGTGCCGGTGGCTCGGCGGGCAAGGCGGCGCCGGCCACCGCGACCGATGATGACGACGAGCTTCCGGAGCTCGACGAGGACGTGTGAGTCGGCGCGTTCCGCGCTTTCCCGGTGTTCCGTCCGCGCCCCGGCCGCCCCAGTGGTGGCCGGGGCGCGGGCGTGTGTGCCGTCAGGTGTCCCGCGGCGGGGCGGTGGAGCCGCGGACGACGAGGTGGACGGGGAGTTCGGCGCCGGTGGCGGGGCGGTCCGCCAGGGCGTCGAGGAGGGCGGTCATGCCGCCGGCGCCGACGGCCTCGGCGGGCAGGCGGACGGTCGTGAGTTCCGGGTCGATCGCGCTGGCCAGCGCGAAGTCGTCGTAGCCGGTCACCGAGATGTCGTCGGGGACCCGCAGTCCGAGGCGCCGCAGGGCCTTGCAGGCGCCGACGGCGAGGACGTCGTCGTCGCAGACCAGCACGGTGGGGCGGGTGCCGGTGCGGGCGAGGAGGCGTTCGGTGGCGTGGCGGGCGGCTTCGATGCCGAGGGCGGAGTGCTCGGTGGTGGGAGTGGTCCCGAGGACTTCGGCGAGGGCTTGGGCGCGTACCCGGAAGGTCCAGGTGTCGATGTCGGCGGCGAGGTGGGCGACGCGTTCGGGGCGGTGGCCGAGGGCGCGTACGTGGTGGGCGATCTGCCGCATCCCGTCGGCGATGGCGAGGTTGACGGTGGCGGCGGGGCCGGGCGCGTCGGGGTCGGCGTCCAGCATGACCAGCGGCAGTCCGCCCTCGCCGATCGCGGCGAGGGCGTCGGCGGCCATGGAGGAGGCGATGATGCCGTCCAGTGCGGCCCGGGCGGAGCCGAAGGGGTCGCGGGCCGGGCCGACGCCCTCGGGGGAGGGGTAGAGCACGACGCCGAAGCCGTGCTCCTCGGCCACGCGGGCGGCGCCGGTGTAGATCCGGGCGAAGTACTCGTTGGTGATGGAGGGGACGACCAGCAGGGCGGTCCGGGTGCGGCCCAGGCGCAGGTTGCGTGCGGCGATGTTGGGCCGGTAGCCGAGTTCGCGGGCCTGTGCGCGGACGGTGTCGGCGGTGGCCTCGGACACGCGCCCGCGCCATTTGCCGCCGAGCACGAGCGAGACGGTGGCCTGCGAGACCCCCGCGGCCCGTGCGACGTCCCGGGAGGTCGGACGCGCTGTGCCGGTCACCGTCGGGGACCCCTCTCGCCGTGCTCGCCCGGTGCCACGGCTGGACCGGCGGACTGCGGCCATGGTACGTATGACCCGCGACGTTATACGTACAACTTGACCAAGGGGCGGCCATGGCGACGGGCTACGCGGACCTGCTGCGCGCTCCGCACGCGATGCGGCTGCTGGCCGGCACCCTGATCGGCCGCCTGCCCAACGCCACGGCCGCGCTCGGGATCGTGCTGCTCACCCGGGCGCAGGGCGGTGACTTCGCCCTCGCCGGGGCGCTGTCGGCGGTCTACGGCATCGCCAACGCCGTCGGCCAGCCGCTGCTGGGCCGGGCCGTCGACCGGCTGGGGCAGCCCCGGGTGATGCTGCCCGCCGCGCTGGCCTCCGCCGCCGGGATGGCGGTCTTCGCGCTGGCCGGGCTCCGCCCGCTGCCGCTGGCCTATGCGGCGATGCTCGTCGCCGGGTTCTTCACGCCGCCGCTGGAGGGCGGTCTGCGGGCCCTTTGGCCGGGGGTGCTGAGGCGTCCCGAGCGTATCCACGCGGCCTACGCCCTGGACGCCGCCGCGCAGGAGGTCATGTTCGCCGTCGGGCCGCTGCTGGTGACCCTGCTGGTGGCGGGCTTCTCGGAGTCGGCCGCGCTGCTGTGGATCGCGGCCGTCGGCGTGGCGGGGGCGGTCAGCGTGGTGGTCTCGCCGCCGTCGCGGGCGTGGCGCTCGGAGCCGCGGATCCCGGACTGGCTGGGGCCGTTGCGCTCGCGCGGCATCGTCGTCCTGGTCGCCTCCTTCTTCTTCGTCGGCCTGTCGCTGGGCTCGATCGCGGTGGCGGCCGTCGCGTACGCCGACGGCCACGGCGGCGGGATGGTCTCGAGTTACGTGCTGTCCGGTACCGGGTTCGGCGCGCTGATCGGCGGCGTGGTGTACGGCGCGCGGCAGTGGCCGGGGGTGCCCGAGCGCCGGCTGCGGCTGCTGATGGCGGGCCTCGCGGTCTGCTATCTGCCGCTCGTCCTCGTGCCCGGCGTGGCTTTCATGACGGCGCTCGCGGCGCTGTCGGGGCTCTTCCTGGCGCCGTCGCTGGCCTGTGCGTTCGTGGTGGTCGACCGGCATGCCCCGGCGGGCACGGTCACCGAGGCGTTCTCATGGATCGTCACCGGGTTCGGTGTGGGCGCGGCGGTCGGCACCGCCGCCTCCGGGCCGGCCGCCCAGTACGGCGGAGCGGTGGCGGCGTTCACGGTGGCGGGGGCGGGCGGACTGGCCGCGCTGGCGGTGCTGCTGGCCGGCGGCAGCCGCCCGCCGGCCCCGTCAAACCAGGCGAGCGGCACAGAAAAAGATCGAATCGCCACGGCCCAAGACGGTTTGAGGTCCACGCATCAGGCGTAAGGTCTCAGCATGGACCGCCGCATTTTCGGGCTGGAGAACGAGTACGGCGTCACGTGCACGTTCCGGGGACAGCGGCGTCTGTCCCCGGACGAGGTGGCGCGGTACCTCTTCCGCCGTGTCGTGTCATGGGGTCGTAGCAGCAACGTCTTCCTCCGCAACGGCGCCCGCCTCTACCTCGACGTGGGGTCCCACCCGGAGTACGCCACTCCCGAGTGCGACAACGTGACGGAACTCGTCACCCACGACAAGGCCGGTGAGCGCATCCTCGAAGGGCTCCTCGTGGACGCCGAACGGCGCCTGCACGAGGAGGGCATCGCGGGTGATGTCTACCTGTTCAAGAACAACACCGACTCCGCCGGCAACTCCTACGGCTGCCACGAGAACTATCTCGTCGCCCGCCACGGGGAGTTCTCCCGCCTCGCGGACATCCTCATCCCCTTCCTGGTCACCCGGCAGCTGATCTGCGGCGCCGGCAAGGTGCTGCAGACCCCGCGCGGCGCGGTCTTCTGCGTCAGCCAGCGTGCCGAGCACATCTGGGAGGGCGTCAGCTCCGCCACCACGCGCTCCCGGCCCATCATCAACACCCGGGACGAGCCGCACGCCGACGCCGAGCGCTACCGGCGCCTGCACGTCATCGTCGGCGACTCCAACATGTCCGAGACGACCATGCTGCTCAAGGTCGGCGCGACCGACCTGGTGCTGCGCATGATCGAGGCGGGCACCGTCATGCGGGACCTCACGCTGGAGAACCCGATCCGGGCGATCCGCGAGGTCTCCCACGACATAACGGGACAGCGCAAGGTGCGCCTGGCCTCCGGCCGGGAGGCCTCGGCCCTGGAGATCCAGGAGGAGTACTACTCCAAGGCGGTGGACTTCTGCGAGCGCCGCGGCATCCGCAGCGGGGTCATCGAGCAGGTCCTCGAACTGTGGGGCCGGGCGCTGGAGTCCATCGGCAGCGGTGATCTGGACCGGATCGGCACCGAGATCGACTGGGTGATGAAGTACCGGCTGATCGAGCGGTACCGGGCGCGCGACAACATCACCATGTCGCATCCGCGCATCGCGCAGATAGACCTCGCCTACCACGACATCCACCGCCGCCGCGGGCTGTACTACCTGCTGGAGAAGCGCGGTCAGGCCAAGCGGATCTGCAACGACCTCAAGATCTTCGAGGCCAAGTCCGTGCCCCCGCAGACCACGCGGGCGCGGCTGCGCGGCGACTTCATCCGCCGCGCCCAGGAGCAGCGGCGCGACTTCACCGTCGACTGGGTGCACCTGAAGCTCAACGACCAGGCGCAGCGCACGGTGCTGTGCAAGGACCCCTTCCGGTCCGTCGACGACCGGGTGGAGAAGCTGATCGCCGGGATGTAGCACAAGAGCGTGAAGGCAGGCGCGGGGCCCCGTCGGTGTTCGTACGGGGCCCCACGCACGCCGTAGAGTGGCGCGCACGCCAGATAGACAAGATCGACCTGATGGGGATCCCTGTGCGCCGACGTTCTCTCCTCCTCGCCGTGCCGGCCGGCCTGCTCACCCTCGCGGGCTGCGGTGACGACAAGTCCGACAAGGTCAAGCCGGGCACCTCCCCATCGGATGCCGGCTCCGCGCCCGCGGCCACCGTCAACATCGTCAGCGGCCCGCTGCCCGACATCACGGCCGGCACGAAGTTCGGCGAGAAGCCGACCGTCGCCAAGGGGCCGGGCGAGCCGAGCAGCGATCTCGCGGTCAAGACCGTCATCGAGGGCAAGGGCGCCGTGGTCGCCAAGGGCGACTTCCTCCAGGCGAACTATCTCGGCCAGATCTGGAGCACCGCCAAGGTCTTCGACAACTCCTACGACCGCGGCGCGCCGGCCGTCTTCCCGATCGGCGTCGGGCAGGTCATCCCCGGCTGGGACAAGGCCCTGGTGGGCAAGAAGGTCGGCGACCGCGTCGAGCTGGCCATCCCGCCGGCCCTCGGCTACGGCGCGCAGGGCAACGCCCAGGCCGGCATCAAGGGCACCGACACGCTGGTGTTCGTCGTGGACGTGGTGAACACCTTCGGCGCCAAGAGCTCCGCGCAGGGCAAGGCCGTCGCGCAGGGCGACGCCGCGCTTCCCAAGGTGGGCACGAACACCGACGGCCAGGCCCCCTCGATCGACGTTCCCAAGGGCGCCGCGCCGGCCAAGCTGGTCTCCGAGTACGTCATCGAGGGCACCGGCCCCGAGGTCAAGGCCGCCGACAACCTGCTCGTGCAGTACAAGGGCGTCCTGTGGGACGGCGGCAAGGAGTTCGACTCCACGTACTCCCGCGCCCAGCTCGCCAACTTCTCGCTCCAGCAGGTCATCAAGGGCTGGCAGGACGGTCTGGCCGGCAAGAAGGTCGGCAGCCGCGTGCTGCTCGTCGTGCCGCCGGCCCAGGGTTACGGCAACAAGGCGCAGAGCGGTATTCCCGCCAACTCCACGCTGGTCTTCACGGTCGACATCCTCGCCGTGATGTAAGACTGTGCAGGTTGTCCGCCATTTCAAGAGGAGCACGTACGTGAGCATCGACAAGCCCGAGATCGACTTCCCGGGCGGCGAGCCCCCGGCCGACCTGGAGATCAAGGACATCTGGGAGGGCGACGGCGCCGAGGCCAAGGCCGGACAGAACGTCACCGTCCACTACGTGGGCGTCGCCTTCAGCACCGGCGAGGAGTTCGACGCGAGCTGGAACCGCAACTCGCCCTTCACCTTCCCGCTCGGTGGCGGCCGGGTCATCAAGGGCTGGGACCAGGGCGTGCAGGGCATGAAGGTCGGCGGCCGTCGTCAGCTGACGATCCCGGCGCACCTCGCCTACGGCAACCAGAGCCCGACCCCGGCCATCAAGCCGGGCGAGACCCTGATCTTCGTCGTGGACCTGCTCTCGGTCTGACGGACCGTAGGGCGTCCTTCGCCCAGTGGAGCCCCCGCCGTACCGGCACCGCCGGAGCGACGGGGGCTCCGCCGCGTCCGGGCTCCCGCCGGGGACCCCCGGCGAGCAGGTCGCATTCGCTTTTGCCGGGCGGCGCCGTCGCGGTACCGTCTCGATCGAGAGCCGAAGAGGAAGAAGGTTGCGTCGAGTGGCCATTGCCAAGGCCGAGCGGCTGATGAACCTGGCGCTGTGCCTGATGAACACCCGGCGCCCGGTCAGCAAGCGGGAGCTGCGCGCTTCCATCGAGGCCTATCACGAGATCGGTTCCGACGAGGCGTTCAACCGCATGTTCGAGCGGGACAAGGACGACCTGCGTGAACTCGGCATGGTCATCGAGACCGTGGAGAGCATCGACGGCGAGATCGGCTACCTGGCCCGCAGGGACCGCAACCGCCTCCCGGAGATCGCCCTGGACGCCGAGGAGGCCGCCGCGCTGAGCCTGGCCGCCAAGGTGTGGCAGCAGGCCCGGCTCGCGGAGGCCGCCAGCGGCGCCCTGCAGAAGCTGCGTGCCGCGGGCGTGCCGTTCGGCGACGCGAACTCCGAGGACGCGGCAGACGCGGAAGACGGCTCGCGCGATCCCGCCGTCTCCGGGCACAGCGCCCTGGAGCCCCGCATCCCGGCCCCCGAGCCGGCCTTCGAGCCGCTGATGCTCGCCACGCGCGACCGCCGGCCGGTCGTCTTCGACTACCGCAAGGCCAACGCGGTCCGCCCCGAGCCCCGCCAGGTCGAGCCGTGGGCGCTGGAGTGCTGGCGCGGCCACTGGTACCTGGCCGGCTGGGACCGCGACCGCGGTGCCGTCCGGGTGTTCCGGCTCTCCCGGATCACCGGCCGCGTGCGCACCCGCGGCGGTACCTTCACCGCCGATGTGCCCGACCACGTGGACGTGCGGGCCGCCGTCGCCAGCTGGGCCGGCGAGGGCGCCACCGCGACCGCCCGGATCCGGCTGCGCCGCGACTCCGGCTATCCGCTGCGGGCGCGGGCCGTGGAGACACTGCCGGTGGACGCGGACTGGGACGAGCTGGAGATCCCGTACGGGCACGGACTGGACGCCTGGCTGGTGGAGTTCGGCCCGGACGTGGTCGTGCTGGAGCCCGCCGAGCTGCGGGCCGACGTGGTGGACCGGCTGCGCGCCGTCGCCAAGGGCTGAGCGGGGGAGAAGGACGAGATGGCGAACGCGATCGACCAGACGCGACGGATGCTGTCCCTGGTCACGTATCTGCGCGAGCGCCCCGGCGCCCGGGTGACCGATGTGGCCCGCGCGTTCGGGGTCACCGAGGCCGAACTGATCGGCGACCTCAACGTGCTCCCGCTGTGCGGCACCAGCTTCCGCGGCGGCGACCTGCTCGACATCGACACCGATGGCGAGCGCATCTGGTGGCACAACGTGGACGACGTCGCGCAGCCGCTGCGGCTGGCCGCCGACGAGGCCGCCGCGCTGCTGGTGGCCGCCCGCGCCGTCGCCAACCTGCCCGGGCTGCGCGAGAGCGACCGGCAGGCGCTGCTGCGCGCCACCGCCAAGATCGAGGGCGCGGCGGGCGAGGCCGCCGGCGCCTCGGCGCGGCTCTCGGTGACCTTCGAGTCCGAGGGCAGCGTCTTCGCCGACGTCGACCGGGCCATCGCCGAACGCCGCCGGCTGTGGATCCGCTACTACTCGCCGGCCCGGGACGAGCTCACCGAGCGCGAGGTCGACCCGATCCGGCTGTTCGCCGTGGGCCACACCTACTTCGAGGGCTGGTGCCGTCTGTCGGAGGACCGGCGCACTTTCCGCCTCGACCGGGTCGCCGAGATCCGGCTGCTGGACGAGGCGAGCGACCCGCCGCGCATCGAGCCGCGCGACCTGTCCCAGGGGCTGGTGCAGCCGGCCGGCGACGACCCGGAGGTCGTCGCCGAGGTCGGGCCCGGCGGGCGCTGGGTCGCCGAGTACTACCCGCACGACCGCGCCGAGGAACTGCCCGACGGGGGCCTGCGGATCACCCTGCGCACCCCGGACCCGGGCTCGCTGCGCCGGCTGGCGCTGCGGCTCGGCCGCGACGGCCGCATCGTCTCCCCGCCCGACCTGGTCGCCAGCGCCCGGGACGCGGCCGCCCAGGCCCTCGCGGCCTACGGCGAGTGACGGGGGACCGGGCATGACGGACACGGCGGACCGGGCGGACACGCCCGGCACGTCCGGCACGTCCGGCGCGGACGATCCCGCCCCGGGGGACGATCCGGCGCCCGGTGCGGTCTTCCGGGCCTCCTGCACCGAGTGCCGGGCGAGCTTCGAACTCGCCGCGGGCGACCTGCGGCTGGCCATCGGCGGCAGCCACCGGACGACCTTCTACTCCTTCACCTGCCCCGACTGCGGCATCTCCGTCCGCAAGCCCGCCGGGGACCGCATCGTGGAACTGCTCACCGACGGCGGTGTGCGCACGATGCGGCTCCACTTGGGCTGACCCGCTACGCTCGGCTGCCATGTGGTGGCTCTACCTGTACGTCGGCCTCGCGACCGCCGGCATCCTCGTGCTCGGCGTCCTCGGCATCCGCGTGTACGCCGAGGTGCTCGGCCTCGCCCGTCAGGTGGGGCGCAGCGGCGCCGAACTGACGCGCGCCGCGGACGACTTGCAGCGGGCGGCGGCGCCGCTGGCCCGGGAGGCCGGTGAACTCTCCCGGCCGTGACCCCCGGCGGGCCGGCCGGCACCACCGCCGTCCGACGGCCTCTCGTTCTCAGCGGTCCCGGGAGGTACGCTGCACTTCGCGGCCCCGGAAGAGTGCGGCGGGGGCAGCAACTGTACGGATGCCGGGTGATTGCCACACGTTTACTCCCGCACGTTACGATCGCTGGCAGAGTGGTCGGTGGGTGCACAGCGCCCGCAGATCGCAGACAGGTACCCATGCCGCCTCGGTGAGAAGGTAGACGCACATGTTCGGACGGCTCGGCCCCACCGAGATCATTCTCATTCTCGTCGTCATCCTGCTGCTCTTCGGCGCCAAGCGGCTGCCGGACATGGCGCGCGGCCTCGGCAAGTCGATGCGCATCCTCAAGAGCGAGGCCAAGGCGATGAAGAACGACGACGCCGCCCCGGCCGAGCAGCCGGCGGACGCCCCGCAGGCCGCGCCCCGGACGATCCAGGCCGCGCCCGGCGACGTCTCCAGCGCCCGCCCGGTCAACGAGACGCCGCAGCAGCAGACGCAGCACACCCAGAGCTGACCGCACGGCACAGGTACGCGGAAGCCGACCGCGACGGCGGCGACCGCCCGAATTGAGGACGTGGGTTGCTCAAGTCCGCCCGCAAGCAGGAGAGGGACCCCGAGGGGCGCATGCCCCTTGTGGAGCACCTGCGTGAACTGCGCAACAGGCTCTCCAAGGCGCTGCTCGCGATCATCGTCGTCACGGTCGTCGCCGCCTTCTTCTACAACGAGATCATCGAGTTCTTCACCAAGCCGGTGCTGGAGTCGGTGGGCTGCAACAGTTCGTTCACCGAGCTGTCCAAGCAGACGCAGGGCACCTGCGCCCGGATCACCATCAACGGTCTGCTGACGCCGTTCACCCTGGCGCTGAAGGTCTCGCTGATGGCGGGCGTGGTGCTCGCCGCTCCGGTCTGGCTGTACCAGCTCTGGGCGTTCCTCGCGCCGGGCCTGCACCGGCACGAGAAGAAGTACGCGCTCTCCTTCGTCGGCGCGGGCTTCCCGCTGTTCCTCGGCGGCGGCTACTTCGCCTACCGGGTGCTGCCGACCACGGCACAGGTGCTGATCGGGTTCACGCCGGGCAACGTCGAGAACCTGCTCCCGCTGGACGACCTGCTCGACCTCGTCACACGCATGGTCGTCGTCTTCGGCCTCGCCTTCGAGATGCCGCTGCTCCTGGTGCTGCTGAACTTCGGCGGTGTGGTCACGGGGCGGCGGATGCTCAGCTGGTGGCGGGCGATGATCGTCGGCATCACCGTCTTCGCGGCGGTCGCCACCCCCAGCACCGACCCGCTGACGATGATGGCGCTGGCGGGCCCGATCTGGGTGCTGTACTTCCTGGCCGTCGCCGTCTCGCTGCTCAACGACCGGCGCAAGCACCGGGCCAACCCGGACGCCGACCTGGACGACGACGAGGCGTCGGTGCTCGACCTCACCCCCGAGCCCGTCGGGGCCCCGGTGCCCGAGCAGGCGTCGCCCGTCGAGGACGACATCCGGCCGAGCGGACGCGGCTTCGACGACGCCACCTGACACCGGCGGTGACGCGCGGTAGGGTCCGCGCGTGACCAGCGAGATCACCCTCATCGTCAATCCCACCGCGGGCCGCGGCCGGGGCGCGCACGCCGCGTCGCCGGCCGTCCGCGCCTTGCGGAACGCGGGCCACTCCGTCCGCACGGTGACCGGCGCCGACGCCGCGGACGCCTTGCTCAAGGCCCGCAAGGCGGTCGAGGGCGGCACCGGCGCGCTGGTCGCCGCAGGAGGCGACGGCATGGTGTCGCTGGCGCTGCGCGCGGTGGCCGGTACCGGCACCCCCATCGGCGTGGTGCCCGCGGGCACCGGCAACGACTTCGCCCGCGCCGCCGGGCTCCCGCTGGGCGACCCCGCGGCGGCTGGCCGGCTGATCGCCCGGGCGCTGGCGGAAGGGCGGACCCGGGAGATCGACCTCGGACGGGTCGGGGAGCGGTGGTTCGGCACCGTCCTGGCGTCCGGCTTCGACTCCCGCGTCAACGACCGGGGCAACCGCATGCGCTACCCGGCGGGCCGGCTGCGCTACGACGTGGCGATGCTCGCCGAACTGGCGGCACTGCGGCCCTTCCGGTACCGGATCGCCCTCGACGACGGCCCGGAGCGGGAGATCGAGGCGACGCTGATAGCCGTGGGCAACGGGTCCTCGTACGGCGGCGGCATGCGGATCTGCCCGCAGGCCGAGATGGACGACGGGCTGTTCGACATCTGCGTGGTGGGTGCCTGCTCCCGGGCCACGCTGCTGCGCGTCTTCCCGCGGGTCTTCCGCGGCACCCACACCACGCACCCCGTGGTCACCGTGCACCGCGCGGCCAAGGTGTCCCTGGCGGCCGCGGACCTCACGGGCTACGCCGACGGCGAGCGCCTCGGGCCGCTGCCGCTGACCGCGGTCACGGTGCCCCGGGCGGCGCGGCTGCTCACCGGGGCGTGAACCCCTCCTCGGTGTGTGAGCGGGGTCAGAGGTCCAGCACGAGGTCCTCGGGCGGCTGCGCGCAGCAGATGAGGACATCGCCCTCGCCGGGCGGCTCGACCGGGTCGGGCTCGTAGCGGACGCGGCCCGAGAGCAGCGCGGTCTCGCAGGTGTGGCAGACACCGGTGCGGCACGACCAGCGCGTGGGCACGTCGCAGGCCTCGGCGAGTTCCAGCAGCGTGCCGTAGCCGGGGTCCCAGGGCACGTTCAGGCCGCTGCGGGCGAAGGACACCGTGGGGCCGGTGGCCGGGCCGGGCGGGTGCGCGGGCTGGTGCGGGGCCTTCGCCGGGCCCTGGGCGATGCCGGGGGTGATCGCGGACTGCGCCCCGAAGGCCTCCGTGCGGATGCTGCCGGCCGCGAGCCCGCAGGCGCGCAGGGCCTCGGTCATGTCGGCCATGAAGGCGTCGGGGCCGCAGACATAGGCCTCCGCGTCGGCCGGCGGGGCCAGTGCGCGCAGCACGTCCGCCGTCAGCCGGCCCGCCGCGGTGTAGTCGGTCCCGGGGCGGTCCTGCGCGCGCGGTCTGCTGTACGCGACGTACGCACGGCTGCCGGGCAGGCCGGCCAGCAGGTCGCGTGCCTCGGCCGCGAAGGGGTGGTGGCGGCCGTCCCGGGCGCCGTGCACCCACCACACCGGCCGCCGGGTGCCCGCGTCGGCCAGCGCGTGCAGCATCGCCAGCACCGGTGTCGCCCCGACCCCCGCGGACACCAGCAGGACCGGCGCGGTCCCCTCGTCCAGGGTGAAGGCGCCGCGGGGCGCGGCGACTTCGAGCACGTCGTCCACCTTCAGGTGCTCGTGCACATAGGTGCTCGCCGCGCCGTGCGGTTCCTGCTTCACGCTGATCCGGTAGGCCGCCGCGCCCGGCCGGCCCGACAGCGAGTAGCTGCGGATCACCGGCGGCGCGTCCGGGCGGGGCCGCATCCGCACGGTGAGGAACTGCCCGGGCAGCCCCGGCGGTACCGGCCGGCCGTCGGCCGCGGCGAGCGTCACCGAGGAGATGCCCTCGCTCTCCGGGACGATCCCGGCCACCCGCAGCGTCCGGAAGCCCGGCCACGCCGGCGGCGGGCCGACGCTTCCCGCGGTCAGCCCGGCGTTGCTCCTGGCCGTCCCCGCCGGCCTGCCGTCCTCCGCCTCGCCGGCCGCGTCCGCGAGCAGGGCCCGCATCGAGCCCTGCCAGCCGGGGCTGAGCGCCGGGATGCGCAGCGCGCGCTCCACCTGGGACCGCTCGTGGCCCGGCAGGTAGAGCACCGCGTCGATCTCCGCGACGGTCATCGCCTCGGGTCCCGTGGCGAGCTTGACGATCTCGTCGCCCGCCGTCACCTCGCCCTCGGTCAGGACGCGGAAGTAGAAGCCCGGCCGGGCGTGGGCGACCAGCAGCGCCGCCATCCGCGGCTCCTCCATCCGCAGGCCCACCCGGTAGCAGGTCACCCGGGGCTGGGTCACCTCGAACTCCGCGGTGCCGATGCGGTAGCGGTCGCCGATGCACACCTCGTCGTCGGGCAGTCCGTCAACGGTGAAGTTCTCGCCGAACTGGCCGTAGGCGAAGTCGTCCCGCTTCAGCTGCTCCTGCCAGTGGCGGTAGGAGTCGAGCTGGTAGACCAGCACCGCCCGCTGCTCCCCGCCGTGCCCGGCGAGATCGCCCTGGCCGTCGCCGTCCACATTGAGCCGCCGCACGGTGCGCGGGCCCGCGACGGGCCGCTTCCAGACACCGGTGTGCGTGATCCGCCCGCGCCACTCGACGTCCTTGGGCAGTCCGACGTTCACGGAGACCAGGGTGGCCATGAGGTCCCTTCCTCGTCGGCGTCCGGGCCGGGGCGGCGGTCCGTGCCTGCCACGCTAGTGCCGGTCCGGTTCTTCGCAAACCGGACACGGAGCGGCCCGCCGGGGCGGCCGTGGTGCGCGGACGGTAAAAGATCAGTCGGGTGTCAGTGGTGCCGGGTAGTCTCGTTTTCAAGATGAACGACGAGATGTCTCCCGCCGAGCGCTACGCGGCGTCCAAGGCCCGGGCCGCCGAGCAGGCCACCGCACTCGCGGGCTTCCGCGAGCTGTACGACTTCGCCCTGGACCCCTTCCAGATCGACGCCTGCCGGGCGCTGGAGGAGGGCAAGGGCGTGCTGGTGGCCGCGCCCACCGGATCGGGCAAGACCATCGTGGGCGAGTTCGCGGTCCACCTGGCCCTGCGCGAGGGCCGCAAGTGCTTCTACACCACGCCCATCAAGGCCCTGTCGAACCAGAAGTTCACCGACATGGTCAAGCGCTACGGCGCCGAGCGCGTCGGCCTGCTCACCGGCGACAACAGCGTCAACGGTGATGCGCCGATCGTGGTCATGACCACCGAGGTGCTCCGCAACATGCTCTACGCGGGGTCCCAGGCGCTCGACGGCCTCGGCTACGTGGTCATGGACGAGGTGCACTACCTCTCCGACCGCTTCCGCGGCGCGGTGTGGGAGGAGGTCATCATCCACCTCCCGCAGTCCGTGACGCTGATCTCGCTCTCCGCGACCGTCTCCAACGCCGAGGAGTTCGGCGACTGGCTGGACACCGTCCGCGGCGACACCGAGGTCATCGTCTCCGAGCACCGCCCGGTGCCGCTGTGGCAGCACGTCCTGGCCGGCCGCCGGATGTACGACCTCTTCGAGGAACGGCAGGGCGCCTCCGGCCCGGCCCCCCAGCGCTCCGTCAACCCCGACCTGGTGCGCCTGGCCCGCATGGAGAACCAGCGTCCCTTCAACGGCCGCGACCGCCGCGCGGGCAAGATCCGCGAGGCCGACCGCGAGCGGGACCGGCGCCAGCAGCGCCGGATCTGGACGCCCAGCCGGGCCGAGGTCATCGAGCGGCTGGACGCCGAGGGGCTGCTCCCCGCGATCACGTTCATCTTCAGCCGGGCCGGCTGCGAAGCCGCCGTCCAGCAGTGCCTGTACGCCGGGCTGCGGCTCAACAGCGAGGAGAACCGGGCGAAGGTCCGGGCCGTCGTCGAGGAGCGCACGAAGTCCATCCCCGACGAGGACCTGCACGTCCTGGGCTACTTCGAGTGGCTGGAGGGCCTGGAGCGGGGCATCGCCGCGCATCACGCGGGCATGCTGCCGACCTTCAAGGAGGTCGTCGAGGAACTCTTCGTCAAGGGCCTGGTCAAGGCGGTCTTCGCCACCGAGACGCTCGCGCTCGGCATCAACATGCCCGCCCGCTCCGTCGTCCTGGAAAAGCTCGTCAAGTGGAACGGCGAGACCCACGCCGACGTCACCCCCGGCGAGTACACCCAGCTCACCGGGCGCGCCGGGCGGCGCGGCATCGACGTCGAGGGCCACGCCGTGGTGCTGTGGCAGCGCGCCTTCGACCCGGCGCACCTGGCGGGGCTCGCCGGCACCCGCACCTATCCGCTGCGATCGTCGTTCAAGCCCTCGTACAACATGGCCGTCAACCTGGTCGGCCAGTTCGGGCGGCACCGCTCGCGCGAGCTGCTGGAGACCTCCTTCGCGCAGTTCCAGGCGGACCGCTCGGTGGTCGGCATCTCCCGGCAGGTGCAGCGCAACGAGGAGGGACTGGAGGGCTACAAGGCCTCCATGACCTGCCACCTCGGCGACTTCGACGCATACATGTCGCTGCGCAGGCAGTTGAAGGACCGCGAGGCCGAACTGTCCCGCCACGGGGCCAACCAGCGCCGCGCGGCCGCCGTGCAGGCCCTGGAGAAGCTGCGGCCCGGCGACATCATCCACGTCCCGTCCGGCAAGTTCGCGGGCCTCGCCCTGGTGCTGGACCCCGGTGTGCCGGCCGGCCGCAGCCCCGGCCACCACAGCCGGCAGGACCAGTTCCACCAGGACGGGCCGCGCCCGCTGGTGCTGACCGCCGAGCGCCAGGTCAAGCGGCTGGCGCAGATGGACTTCCCGGTGCCCGTCGAACCGCTGGACCGGATGCGCATCCCGAAGTCCTTCAACCCGCGCAGCCCGCAGTCCCGCCGCGACCTCGCCTCCGCCATGCGCTCCAAGGCCGGTACGGCGGGCATCGCCCCGCAGCGGCCGCGCCGCGAGCGCTCCGCCGCCGCGGACGACACCGAGATCGCCCGGCTGCGCACCGCCATCCGCGCGCACCCCTGCCACGGCTGCGACGAGCGCGAGGACCACGCCCGCTGGTCCGAGCGCTACCAGCGGCTCGCCCGCGACACCAAGCAGCTGGAGCGACGCATCGAGGGGCGGACGAACACCATCGCCCGCACCTTCGACCGCATCTGCGCCCTGCTCACCGACCTGGGCTACCTGGAGGGCGACCAGGTCACCCCCGACGGACGCCGGCTCGGCCGGCTCTACGGCGAACTCGACCTGCTCGCCAGCGAATGCCTGCGCGACGGCGTGTGGGAGGGCCTCGACGCGGCCGAACTCGCCGCCTGCGCCTCGGCCCTGGTCTACGAGGCCCGGTCCGCCGACGACGCGCTGCCGCCGCGGCTGCCGTCCGGCAGGGCCAAGGAGGCGCTCGGCGAGATGGTCCGCATCTGGGGCCGGCTGGACGCGCTGGAGGAGGAGCACCGCATCAACCAGGCCGAGGGCGTCGGCCAGCGCGAGCCCGACCTCGGCTTCGCCTGGTCCGCCTACCGCTGGGCCTCCGGCCACGGCCTCGACGCGGTGCTGCGCGACGCGGACATGCCGGCCGGCGACTTCGTGCGGTGGACCAAGCAACTCATCGACGTGCTCGGCCAGATCGCCGGCGCGGCCCCGGAGGGCGGCGAGGTGCGGCGCAACGCCCGCAAGGCGGTCGACGGCCTGCTGCGCGGCGTCGTGGCCTACTCCTCGGTGGGCTGAACCCTTCCGGGTGCCTTCGGGCCAGGGCGGGCCGGCCTTCGCCCAGGCCGTGGGACGGTCGGGCATTCCGCGACGGCCCGACCGCGGCGTCCGCGGCCCGGCCCCGTCGCGGGACCGGGCCGCGCCGGGGAGGCCTGTGCGAGGATCGGGGGATGAGCGGCACGGGACGGCGGGTCGGACGGCCGCGGGCGCAGATGCGGCCGGAGACCGGGCTGTCCACACGCGAGGAGCTGCTGGAGGCCGCGGCGGAGCTGTTCACGACGCGGGGCTACGCCGCCACCACGACGCGTGCCGTCGCGGAGCTGGCCGGCATGCGGCAGGCCTCGATCTACCACTACTTCGCCGGCAAGGAGGACCTCCTGGCCGCGCTGCTGGAGGGCACCGTGCGCCCCTCCCTGGCGCTGGCCGGTGACCTGATCGGCCGGGACGACGTACCCGGCGAGGCCCGGCTGTGGGCACTGTGCCGTGCGGACGTGGCGCTGCTGTGCGGCGGCCCGCACAACCTGGGCGTGCTCTATCTGCTTCCCGAGGTGCGGGCCGAGCGCTTCGCCGGGTTCCGGTCGGTACGGGAGGAGCTGAAGGCCGCCTACGCCGCGCTGCTGGCCGCCACCTCGGCCGGTGCGGAACTGCCGCCCGCGGCGTTCGCCGTCCGTGCCGACCTCGTCTTCGGCCTCATCGAGGGCGTGATCCTGATCCGCCGCGAGGCTCCGATCCCCGATGCCGCGGCGTTCGCCTCGGCCGCCGCGGATGCTGCCCTGCGGGTCGCCGGGTGCCCCGAGGATGTCATGGCGGGCCTGCGCCGTGAGGGCGAGGCGCTGCTGTCCCCGTGAGCCGTGCGGCCAGGATCCGGCCGGGCCGGCCGGGGATCGGCACGTGCAGGGGTTCGGTCCGGCGTGCGGGGACGGCGTTGCTCCCCGTAGGAGCCGGTCGTCCGCACCGCCTTGCGGGTCGCCGGGTGCTTCGGGGACGTCATGGCGCGTCTGCGCCGGGAGGGCGAGGCGCTGCCGGCTCCGTGAGGCGCGCGGCCAGGTCCACGAGGTCCGTCGCACCCAGGATCCGGCCGGGCCGGCCGGGGATCGGCACGTGCAGGGGTTCGGTCCAGCGTGCGGGGACGGCGTCGAGCCCGTGGACCGCGCCGGCCAGGGTGCCCGTGACTGCGGCGACCGTGTCGGTGTCGCCGCCGAGGTCGATCGCGGCGCGCACCGCGTCCTCGTAGGAGCCGGTCGTCCGCACCGCCCAGAGCGCGGAGCCGAGGCAGGGCCAGACGGCGCCGTTGAACTCCGTGGCCAGGTCCGGGTGCCAGTGCGGCGCGAGCACGACGGCCCAGCGGTCCCGGTACGGTTCGGGCACCTGGGCCAGGGCGTCGGCCACGACCTCGGGTGCGACCGGGTCGCCGCCGTCGAGGGCGACGCGTACGAGGTCGTGGAGGATCGCGCTGCCCTCCCAGGCGGCCCGGTCGCCGTGGGTGAGGGCGGCGATCCGGCGGGCGGCGTCGAGCGAGACCGCCCGGCCCTGCCCGGCGAAGTGGACGGCGGCGGGGGCGGCGCGCATCAGGGCACCGTTGCCGGCCGCCCGCTCGTGCGTCTGGTAGTGCAGGGCGGCGGCCAGGTTCCAGGGATCGCCCGAGGTCAGGACGGTCTCGGTCTGGATCCCGATGTCCTTGGGGGCTGCGGCCGACCAGCGCCGGAACCGCGCGAAGATGTCGGGCAGGTCGAGGGTTCCGCGTTCCAGCAGGGAGTCCGCGACGAGCACGGCCATCTGCGTGTCGTCCGTGGCCTCGCCGGGGTCCCAACCCGCGCCCCCGCACATCTTGCCGCCGCCGCCCGCCCGCGGGAAACGCGTGCTGAACGCGCCCTCCGGACCGAACTCGAAGGGCGCGCCCAGCGCGTCGCCGACCGCCGAACCCACCACGGCGCCGGCCGCTCTTTGTGTGCGTTCCGTCACGCCGTCAGCCTATGGGCACTCAGACCGGGGACGGACCGCCGGTGGTCAGCAGTAGCGGCTCCAGCCCGAGCGGTAGCCGTCGCGGTAACCCTGGCGGTAGTCGCGGTCGTTGCGGCGGGGATCGTAGGACTCCCGGTAGTCGCGGCAGCGCGGCCGGGAGTTCCGGGAGTCGTAACGCCCGTCGTCGTAGCCGTCCCTGAAGCCCCGGCGGTAGCGGTCGTTGGACGACTGCGGGGCGACCGTGCCGGAGGACGGGGCCGCGACGGCCGTCGCCGGGCCTGCCGCGGCCGCTTGCGACGCGGCGGCCGGCAGGAACGCCACGGCGCCTGCCGCGGCCGGGGCGACGAGCAGGGCGAGAAACTGCTGTGCGCGCATGATGTCCCCTTCCGGAAGCCGGAACGCGCAGGTGACGCGCCGTCCTGGCCGAGGCGGCCGATGCGGCGGCCGGCCGGGCGGACGCGGTGGAGGAGCCGAGGTGCGCCCTCGTCAGGAGGTGGGCCGGAGCCGTGCTCCGCGTGGCCGGATCACCGTCGGCGCTGTCCGTTCTTCGACCGTAGCGAGACGGGTGTCATGTGTCCACTTGTGGGGCTTTTGCGGTGCAGGAAGGGCGTGTTGACGATGTGACCGCTGCGGCGCGGGGCGCCGGTCCCGGGTGCGGCCGGGGCGTGCCGGGCGGACATGGAAAAGCCCCTGGAGCCGACTCCAGAGGCCTTCTGCCGTGAGCCGCAAGCGTGTTGGCCTGCCCGCCCGGAATCCCGGGCGGTGCGCCCTTGCCACGGTGTTCGGCGGCCCGTTCGCGGGCCCTGTGCATCGGCTTCGGCGTGCGGGCCGCCGAACAAGGGTGGTACGGGGCTCGTCAGCCGAACTCGCCGTCGCGCACGCCGTCCCGGAACGCCGCCCACTCGTCCGCGGTGAACCGCAGTGCCGGCAGGTCGGTGTTGTCCGAGTCGCGGATCGCGACGGCGCCGCCGCCGAGGTCCGCGACCTCGACACAGAGCTCCCGGTAGGGGCTCTTGGTGCTCTTGACCCAACGTGCCTCCGTCAGGTCACGTGCGTACAGGTCGGACTTTCGCGCTTGCATGGGAAACTCCGTTCGATACTCGATCGGATCTTCCCTTCCCACCCTTGCCCCGTCCCCACCGGTCCGCAACCGCGGGAGCTGAAGGGGATTCAGATGGGTCTGACCTCGGTGGTGCGGTGCCGTGCGCGGCCCTGCGGGTCCGCGGCACCGCCGCGGCCCGGCCGTCGAGATTCGCGATGTATCGCGCTTGTCACGTCGTGATACTCGCGATATGTTCGGCTACGGATATACGGAAGCGAGGTGTACGGACATGGCGGCGCGCCGCAAACTCGGCAACCCCCTGGCGCTGGCGGTGATGGCGACGCTCGGCGAGCGGCCCATGCATCCGTACGAGATCGCGCAGGTGCTCCGGCAGCGGGGCAAGGAGCAGAGCATCAAGATCAACTACGGCTCGCTCTACACGGTCGTGCAGAACCTGGAGAAGCACGGATTCGTCGAGGTCACCGGTGTTCAGCGGCAGGGCAACCGCCCCGAGCGCACGCTGTACGGCCTCACCGACGCCGGCCGCGAGGAACTGCACGACTGGCTCTCCGACCTGGTCGCCGTCCCCGTCCGCGAGTACCCGTCCTTCGAGGCCGCCCTCTCGCTGCTGCTCGTGCTCCCCGCCGACGAGGTGGTCGGGCTGCTCACCGAGCGGGTGGCCAAACTGGAGGTCCAGGCAGCCGCGGTGCACGGTGTGCTCGCGCGGCTCCGCCGCGACCTGCCCCGGGTGTTCCTGCTGGAGACCGAGTACCAGGTCCACATGATCGAGGCCGAGGCGGCGTGGATCCGCGCCTTCCTGGACGACCTCGAACGGGGTGCCGTCTCCGGCGCCGCCGAGTGGCGGCAGTGGCAGGCGACCGGCGAGATGCCGGACACCTGGAGCGGGATCGACGACCTCACCCGGGACGGCGCGGCCGCCCGCCACTTCAGGGAGGAACTGGGCAAACTCACACCCCCCTCGTGAAAGAACCCCCGGTGGGCCGCTGCGGGAACAGCGGCCCACCGGAGGTGAATCCCGGACCGGACACCCGCGGGAACGGATGCCAGGCGACCGAGGTGCAGCACACCCAGGGTAGCCCGGCACTCCTCCCGTCGAACGGTCCGCACCGGCACGCCGGTGCCCATCGGCACCGGCACCGACCGACACCGATCGACACGACATGCGGAGGAATCTGTCATGAGCACCCGCGCGCCCGCGATCGTGGCGCACGACCTCGTCAAGACCTATCCCGGGGACGTCCGGGCACTGGACGGCATGGGCATCACCGTGGAGCCCGGCACCGTCTTCGGACTGCTGGGCCCCAACGGCGCCGGCAAGTCCACCACCGTGAAGATCCTGACCACCCTGGCCCGGCCCGACTCGGGGACCGCCGTCGTGGCGGGCCACGACGCGCTGCGCCACCCCGACCGGGTACGGCGCGCCATCGGCGTCGTCGCCCAGAGGTCCGGCGCCGACCCGGTCGCCACGGGCGCGGAGAACCTGCGGCTGCAGGGCCGGCTGTACGGCCTGCGCGGCACGGGCCTCACCGGCCGGGTCGACGAACTCCTCGCCCGGTTCGACCTCGTCGACGCCGCCGGGCGCCAGGTCAGGACGTACTCCGGCGGCATGCAGCGGCGTCTGGATGTCGCGCTCGGCCTGGTCCACCGGCCCGAGGTGCTCTTCCTCGACGAGCCGACCACGGGGCTGGACCCGGAGGCGCGCACCGCGATGTGGGACGAGATCGCCCGGCTCGCCGGCGACGAGGGACTGACCATCCTGCTCACCACGCACTACCTGGAGGAGGCCGACCGGCTCGCCGAGCGTGTCGCGATCGTCGACCGCGGCCGGGTGGTCGCCGAGGGCACACCCGACGGGCTCAAGGGCGAACTGCGCGGCGACGCCGTGCACGTGGAGCTGACCCGGCCGGCCGGCCCGGTCGACGCGCATCTGCTGGAGACCGCGCTCACCGAGTTCGCGGGTGTGCGGGAGGCGGTGCTCGACGGGCGCCGGCTCAGTGCCCGTGCGGACGACGGCGGAGCCGCCGTGCCGCGGGTGCTCGCGGTCCTGGAGCGCGAGGGCGCCGCCGTCGCCTCCGTGACGGTCGCCCGTCCCTCCCTGGACGACGTGTACCTGCGGTACGCCGGACGCCGCTTCGCCGACGCCGATACCGGATCGCCGGCGGCCGCCTCCGACGCCGTCCCCGCGAGCGCCGGAGGTGCGCGATGAGCACGGCGACCGCGCCGGGCAACGCCCTCACGCAGACCTGGTACATGACGCAACGTCAGCTGATGGCGGTGCTGCGGCAGCCCGCCTACCTCCTGATCACCCTGGTGCAGCCGGTGATCTGGCTCTTCCTCTTCGGCGGGCTCTTCCGCCGCGTCGTGGAGCTACCCGGCTTCGGCGGGGGCTCCTACCTGGACTACCTCGTGCCGGGCGTCGTCGTGATGAGCGCGCTGTCCTCCAACATGTGGGCCGGGATGGGCACCTTGGAGGAGATCGAGCGCGGCACCCTCAACCGCTTCCTGACCACCCCGGTCAGCCGGGCGGCCCTGATCAACGGCAACGTGGTCTCGCAGGGGCTGAGCACCGCCCTGCAGTCGGTCGTCATCGTGGCGCTGGGCCGGCTGGGCGGCGCCGACTACCCCGGCGGGGTCGGCGGACTGCTGGTGCTCGTCGCGGCGTCGGTGCTGCTCGGCACCCTGGTGGGCGCGTTCTCCAACGCCATGGGCATGCTGGTCCGGCAGCGGGAGAGCATCATCGGCATCAACACCTTCCTGCTGCTGCCGCTGACGTTCCTGTCGTCCGCCTTCATGGCGCCCGCGCTGATGCCGGCCTGGATGCGGCACGTCGCGGACTTCAACCCGGTGAACTGGGCGCTGGTCGCGGGCCGTTCCGCGATGGCCGACACCCCCGACTGGGGCGGCGTGCTCAGCCGGGGCGGCGCGCTGGTCGCGGTGGCGGTCGCCGCGGTGTGGCTGTCGACCCGCACCTTCCGCTCGTACCAGAAGTCCGTCTGAGTCCGGCCCGGCACAGACAGCGAGGCGTGGCCCCGTCGCGGGGTCACGCCTCGTGCGTCCGCAGGGGACCGCGGTGTCAGGAGGCCAGGGCCCGCGGGGTCTCCTGCTCCTCCTCCACCCGGCGGTTCCAGTCAGCCTTGGAGGCCTGCCATCCGTCCTCGTCGTGCCCGGTGCGCCAGTAGCCGGAGATCGACAGGCGCTCGCGCGGCACCCCGTGCTCGACGCGCAGCAGCCGCCGCAGCTGCTTGACGAAGCCGGCCTCGCCGTGGACGAAGGCCTGGAGGTCCCCGGGCGGGAACTCCAGGGCGAGCACCGCGCGCAGCAGGGCCTCGCCGACGCGGCCGGTGCCGCGGTGCACCCAGGTGATCTCGGCGTCACCGGGCGTGGGGAGCTTCTGCTCCTCCTCCGGCCCGGCGACCTCCACGAAGACATGGGCGCGGGAGCCCTCCGGCAGCCGTTCCAGCGACGCGGCGATGGCCGGCAGCGCGCTCTCGTCGCCCACCAGCAGATGCCAGTCGGCGGCCGGGTCCGGCATGTACGCCCCGCCGGGACCGAGGAAGAGGATCTCCTCGCCGGGCCGGACGCGGGCGGCCCAGGGGCCGGCCAGGCCCTCGTCGCCGTGCAGGACGAAGTCGACGGTCAGCTCGCACGACTCGGCGTCCCAGTGGCGCACCGTGTACGTCCGGGTGCGCGGCCACTGCTCGCGCGGGAACTCCGCGCGGATCGCCTGGATGTCGAAGGGCTCGGGGTAGCGGACGCCCTCGGCGGGGAAGAGCAGCTTGATGTAGTGGTCGCTGCAGTCGCCCACGGGAAAGCCCTGGAGCGACCCGCCGCCGAGCACCACGCGCACCATGTGCGGGGTCAGTCGTTCCACGTGCTGCACCCGCGCGCGGTTGAGCTGCGGCTTCCTGCGCACCGGACGGTCTGCCATGAACACACTCCCTCACGACGGTTAGGCAAGCCTAACCCATTGCTCCCCCGGAAGGCGACGACTCCCGGAACGCGCGCGCTGCCGGGCGGGCCGCGGGAGCCGCGCCGCCTCAGCCGGCCTGCGCCGCCCCGAGCACCGTGAGCAGCCGCTGCAGCGCGCCGCCGAGCCCCCACCGCTCGGCCAGGGCCGACAACTCCTGCGGGTGGCGCGGCTCGCGCGGGAGCCGCGGCTCGAAGACGGGCAGCGGCACGTCGCCGGCGACATGGACGACCTTGGGCGCGACGGCGACATAGTCCGCCGCCTCCTGGAGGCGCTTGCGCTGCGCGGGGGTGATCCTCGACGCGGGGTCGTGGGCGGCCGCCATGATCCCCGCCAGGTCGCCGTACGCGTCCAGCAGCTTGGCCGCGGTCTTCTCGCCGATGCCCGGCACGCCCGGCAGGCCGTCGCTCGGGTCCCCGCGGAGCGTGGCGAGATCGGCGTAACCGGGGCCGTCCACCCCGTACTTGGCGCGCAGCCACGCCTCGTCGACCACGTCGAGCGCGCCCACGCCCTTGACCGGGTAGAGCACGCGCACCCCGCGCGCGTCGTCCACGAGCTGGAACAGGTCGCGGTCGCCGGTGACGATGTCCACCGGACCGGCCGCCCCGCCCGCCAGCGTCCCGATCACGTCGTCGGCCTCGTACCCCGCGACCCCGACCCGGGCGATGCCGAGCGCGTCCAGCACCGCCTCGATCACCGGCACCTGCGGCGACAGCGTGTCCGGCACCTCCTCCACGTCCGAGCCCTCCGGGACCTCCTCGGCCACCCGGTGCGCCTTGTACGAGGGGATCAGATCCACCCGCCACTGCGGACGCCAGTCGGCGTCCATGCACGCCACCAGGTCGCCGGGGGAGTGGTCGGCGACCAGGCGGGCGATGAAGTCCAGCAGTCCGCGCACGGCGTTGACCGGCGTGCCGTCCGGGGCGCGCACCGAGTCGGGCACCCCGAAGTACGCGCGGAAGTAGAGGCTGGCGGTGTCGAGGAGCATCAGGCGTCGAGTCACACGCCGATGATGCCGCAGACCTCGGACACCGCGGACACCGTGACCTCGGTCACGGAACAGTTTGCTCCGCTTGTGTCGGGGCAGCCGCCGGTCCGGAGCGGGCCAGGAACGCTCCACGACCTGGGTGCGGGGGCAGCAGGTCGTCCTCCGTACGACCCCAGAGGTGTATGTGTACCGGTTGCAGGCAGAGCATCTGTACAAAGTGTTCGGCCCCGATCCCGAGGACGGCGTGCGCCGGCTGCGGGACGGCGCCGGACGCGAGGAACTGCGCGCCGGCGGCACGACCGCGGCCGTGATCGACGCGGGCTTCGACGTCCGCGAGGGTGAGATCTTCGTCGTCATGGGACTGTCGGGCTCCGGCAAGTCCACCTTGCTGCGCACCCTCAACGGGCTGCTCCCCCCGACCTCGGGGCGGGTGCTCTTCGACGGCCGCGACCTCACCGCGCTCTCCCCGCGCGAGCTGCGCCGGGTGCGCTCGCACGGCATCAGCATGGTCTTCCAGCACTTCGCGCTCTTCCCGCACCGCACCGTGCTGGAGAACGCCGCGTACGGCCTGGAGGTGCAGGGTGCCGGCCGCAAGGAGCGCGAGGAGCGCGCCGCGCGGGCCCTGGAGCTGACCGGACTGGCCGGCTGGGGAGGCTCCTGGCCCGACGAGCTGTCCGGCGGCATGCAGCAGCGCGTCGGCCTGGCCCGCGCGCTGGCCACGGACGCCGACGTGCTCCTGATGGACGAGTCCTTCAGCGCCCTGGACCCGCTCATCCGCCGCGACATGCAGGACCAGCTGCTGGAACTCCAGCGCGCCCTGAAGAAGACCATCGTCTTCATCACCCACGACCTCAACGAGGCGATGCGCCTCGGGGACCGCGTGGCCGTCATGCGCGACGGCCGCATCGTGCAGACCGGTACACCGGAGGACATCCTGCTGCGCCCCGCCGACGACCACGTCGCCTCCTTCGTGCACGATGTCGACCGCTCCCGGGTGCTGACCGCCGGCACGGTCATGGATCCGCCGTCCCGCCCGGACGCCGGCGACTGCCGCTGCGAGAGCGTCGACCCGCGGACCCCGCTCGCCGACGTCCTGCCCGTCAGCGCCCGTGTGCCGCACCCGGTCGCCGTCCGCGACAGGAACGGCGACGTGACCGGTGTGATCACCCGGGAGCGGCTGCTCGCCCGACTCGGCGCGTACGACGGCCCGCCCGCCCCCTGCACCGACGGGGCGGCGCCCGAAGTGCCGGCGCAGGCCCGGAAGGAGGCGGCGCGTGCCTAGGCTGCCCCTCGGCGACTGGACGGACAGCGCCGTCACCTTCCTGCGCGACCACTTCGGCCCGCTCTTCGACGTCATCAGTGCGATCGTCTCCGGCATGTACGACGGCCTGGACGCCGTGCTCCAGGCCCCGGCGCCGCTGCTGCTCGCCGGGATCCTCGCCGTCCTGGCCCTGTGGCTGCGCGGGGCGACCGCGGGTGTGCTGTCCTTCGCGGGCCTGGCGGTCGTCATCTCCGTCCAGCAGTGGGACGAGGCCATGGACACCCTGTCCCTGGTGCTCGTCGCCACCGTCGTCACGATCGTGCTTGCCGTGCCGCTGAGCATCTGGTCGGCGCGCAACCGCACCGTCTCCGCCGGGCTGCGCCCGGTGCTGGACTTCATGCAGACGATGCCCGCCTTCGTCTACCTGATCCCCGGCATCTTCTTCTTCGGCGTCGGCCAGGTGCCCGGCATCATCGCCACCATCGTCTTCTCCCTGCCGCCGGGCGTGCGGATGACGGAGCTGGGCATCCGCCAGGTCGACGGCGAACTCGTCGAGGCCGCCGAGGCGTTCGGCACCACCGCGCGCAGCACCCTGCTGCGGGTGCAGCTGCCGCTCGCGCTGCCCACGATCATGGCGGGCGTCAACCAGGTGATCATGCTGGCGCTGTCCATGGTCGTCATCTCCGGCATGGTCGGCGGCGGGGGCCTCGGCGCCTCCGTCTTCACCGCCATCAGCCAGGTCGACATCGGCCTCGGCTTCGAGGCGGGCCTGTCGGTGGTCGTCCTGGCGATGTACCTCGACCGCGTGACCGGCGCGCTCGGCAGCCGCGTCTCGCCGCTCGGCCGGCGCGCGCTCGCCGCGGCCGCCGCCCCGCGCCGGTCCCGGCTGTGGACCTACCGTCCGCACACCTCCGTGGCCGTCGTCGGTGTCGTCGTCCTCGCCCTCGTCGCCGGCGGCATGAACGTCCTCGGCGGCGGCGGGGACGACAGGCCCGCGGTCTCCGGGGCGAACAACGTCGGCAAGGGCCGGCAGGTCGACCTCGGCTACATCCCCTGGGACGAGGGCATCGCCTCCACGTTCCTGTGGAAGGAGCTGCTGGAGCGCCGCGGCTACCGGCCGAAGGTCACGCAGTACGACGTCGGCGCGCTCTACACCGGCATGTCCGCCGGGCGGGTCGACGTCGAGACCGACTCCTGGCTGCCCGTCACGCACCGGTCGTACTGGGAGAAGTACCGGGACCACCTGGACGACTACGGCTCCTGGTACGGCCCCACCTCCCTGGAGCTGACCGTCCCCTCCTACGTCAAGGGCGTCGACTCGCTCGCGGACCTCAAGGGCCAGGGCAAGCGGTTCGGCGGCCGGATCATCGGCATCGAGCCCGGCGCGGGCATGATGTCGATGCTCAACGACACGGTGCTGAAGACGTACGGGCTGGAGGGCGAGTACAAGGTCACCACCGGCTCGACCGCGAGCATGCTGGCCCAGCTCGACCGCTCGATCAAGGCCAAGGAGCCCGTCGTGGTGACCCTGTGGTCCCCGCACTGGGCCTACAGCGAGCACTCGCTGAAGAAGCTGAAGGACCCGCTCGGCGCCTGGGGCAAGGGGGACGGCATCCACACCCTCGCCCGCGACGGCTTCGCGGCCGACGAGCCCGCCGTCGCCCGCTGGCTGAAGGACTTCCGGCTCAGCGAGAAGGAGCTCACCGGGCTGGAGGGCGCCGTGCACGGTGCGGGCCAGGGCCACGAGCAGGACGGCGTCCGCGACTGGCTCGCCGCGAACCCGTCCGTCGAGAACCGGCTGGCCCCGGTCGGCTGACGCCGTCCCGCGGCCCCACGCACCCCGGACGGCGCGGTACCCGGATCCCCCTCCCTCAGTTCCGGCGGCCGCGCCGTCCGGCCGTCCTCGCGCGCCGGGGCTCGATACGGTGGGCATATGACCCGTCGCGAGTCCGGCCCGGCACGGCGTGTGGTGTCCCTCGTGCCCTCGCTCACGGAGGCGGTGGCGACCACGGCCCCCGCACTCCTGGTGGGCGCGACCGACTGGTGCAGCCACCCGCCCGACCTGCGGGTCACCCGGGTCCAGGGGACCAAGAACCCCGACATCGAGCAGATCGTCCGGCTGGCCCCGGACCTGGTGATCGCCAACGAGGAGGAGAACCGCGCGCCCGACCTGGGGGCGCTGCGGTCCGCCGGGCTCGACGTGCTGGTCACGGAGGTGCGCAGCCTGCCGCAGGCCTTCGAGGAACTGCACCGCGTGGTGGTCGGCGCCCTGGGCCTGCCCCGTCCCGCGTGGCTGGACGCCGCGGAGAAGGCCTGGGGGACGGTGCGGCCCGTGCCCCGGCCGCGCCGGGCCGTGGTCCCCGTCTGGCGCCGCCCCTGGATGGTGCTCGGCCGGGACACCTTCGCGGGCGACCTGCTGGCCCGGCTCGGCGTCGAGAACGTCTACGGCCACCACCAGGAGCGCTATCCGCGGGTCCCGGTGCGGGAGCTCAACACCGCGGGGGCCGATCTCGTGGTCCTGCCCGACGAGCCGTACCGCTTCACCGCGGACGACGGGCCCGAGGCGTTCCCGGGTCTGCCCTCGGCGCTGGTCAGCGGCCGCCACCTCACCTGGTACGGACCCTCCCTCGCGGAGGCCCCGGCGGTCCTGGCGGCGGCGCTCAACTGACGGCGGAGCCGCGTCACCGCAGCGGGAAGGGCCCCGGCGCACGCGCCGGGGCCCTTCGTGTGCGAGGGGCGTGCCCCTCAGGTCAGCCGCGGCCCACGGACGTGAACGCCGTCCGCCCCGATCCGACGCGGTACACCGCCCGCCCGTCCTGGACGCCCAGGTACGCCGCGCGGCCGCCGGACACGGTGTAGCGGCCGCCGTCCACCACCGGCAGGGCGACCGTCGCCGTGACGTTGACCGGCACCTCGACCGAGGTGTCCACGCCGTGCCGCTTGCGGGTCCAGCTGACCCCCACCGTGCCGCGCTCGGTCCACTGCGTGCCGGAGGCGTGGCTCACCCCCGCGTCCGCCGGGGCGATCCGCACCGACGAGCCGCCGGAACCGGTGACGGTGAGGCCGAGCACGCCCTCGAGCACGCCGACCGCTCCCGCGCCGCCCCAGCCGTGCGACATGCTCTCGCTGTTGCTCTGCGAGACCTGGCTCCCGGTGCAGGAACTCGTGGCGCAGCCCGGCGTCCACTGCTCCCACATGAAGGTGCCGCCCTCGGCGAGGACCTGGGCCGGGCCGTCGGCGGAGGGGTCGGTGAGGATCCGCACCAGCGTGTCCGGCCGGTCGGTGACCCGCAGCGCCTCCAGCAGGGTGCGCAGCGTCATCGGGCCCTGCTGCATCCCCAGCGCGTCCATGCCGTCGCCGAGGGCCGCGTACTCCGACGGCGCGGCCACGCCGTAGGCGACCGGGAAGGACTGCGCGTGCTCGCCCTGGTGGGCGATGCGCGCACCGTCCGCCGTCAGGCCGTCCGACCACAGACCGCTGACGGGGTCCCGCAGCTGCGCGCGCATCGCGGTGGCGACGCTCTCCGCCCGGTCCCCGTACGCGGCACCGGTGGCGTGGTCGCCGAGCTCCGCCGCGGCCTCCGCGACGGAGCGCAGCGCGCCGACGCCGAGCGCGTTGACGACGGTGCGGTCGACGTTGCCGTCGGTGACGTAGCCGTACCGCATGGGCGCCGGCCAGTCGATGATGCCGTGCAGATAGGCGCCGCTGCCGCCGGGCAGGTCGGCGACCAGGCCCCGGTCGTCGACCGCCGACCAGATGTAGTCGGCGATGTTGCGCATCACCGGGAGGGCCTGCGCGAGCAACTGCCGGTCGCCGGTGGTCCGGTAGTAGCGCAGCACCCACTCGGGGAACATCTCGGTGTAGTCGGGGATGTCCCGCTTGGCGTCGCCGTTGGGGTAGACGGCGTTCATGGCGCCGTTCGGCCAGTAGCGTGCCTGCGAGTTCATGAAGGAGACGATGGCCTGGCGGGTCAGGCCGCGCTCCCCGTTCGCGGTCATGGTCGCGAAGGACTCGTCGACGGTGTCGCCGAGGAACTGGCCCTTCTCGCGGGTCGGGGTGTCGAGGAAGACGTTCTGCGCCGACTGGAGCGCCGAACGCTGCATCAGGTCGAAGACCTGGTCCAACGTGTCGTCGCTGCTGCGGAAGGTCGCGTCGTGCGGCGCGTCGGTGTTCTGGACGACGGCGCTGATGTCGTGCGCCGTCAGCTTCTCGCCGGGGTCGCTGATCTGGAGGTAGCGCCAGCCCCAGTAGGTGAAGGGCTGCGCGGTCTGCCGGCCGTCCTTCTCGGTGAAGAAGAAGCGCATGTTGCTGCCCTGGGTGTCCAGACCGGACGTGCCCGCGCGGGAGTTGTCCACCCAGCGGCCCGCGGCGTGGTCCTCGCGCAGCGGGCGGTCCAGGGTGACGGTGGTGCCGTCCACCGCGGTGACGGTACGGGACTCCGGATTCCCGGGGCCGTAACCGTCGGCGGGCCCGTCGACGGTGATCGCGTCGCCGGTGTGGACGTTGGCCGTGCTGGCGAGCGTCACGGCGGTGTCGCCCCTGGCCGCGGCCGCGTTCAGCGTGGAGTTGCTGCGCCGGTAGCTGGTGGTGAACGTCAGCTGCCGGCCCGCGGTGCCGGAGTCGAGCCGGACGGAGGGCACCGCGGCGTACACCTTCCCGAAGTCGGCGAAGACGGTGCCGTCGGGCAGGCGCAGCACCGAGACCGGGTGGACGGTGCTCTGCGACAGGTGGGCCTGGAGCGCCGACAGGTGGGTGAACGCGCACGGCGACGAACCGCCGGAGTATGCGGCGCAGCTGACGGGGTTCGGGCGCGGGTGCGTGCCGACGACGGTGGCGGCGGCCCACGCGCTGTCGTCGTAGCCGGCGGTGTCCCAGCCGGTCGGCTCGGCGGTGGCGTCGTAGTACTCGACGCGGTCGCCGGAGTCGCTGTTGCGGTACGTCAGGGTGTCGACGCGCTGGGGGTCGTAGCGGTGCACCTTCCAGCTGCCGTCGGACACCGCCACGTCACGGCTGCCGTCGGCGTGCTCGACGACCACCTTGACCAGCGTGCCCGAGGGGCCCTCGGG
Organism: Streptomyces sp. NPDC088732; assembly: GCF_044751205.1. Classification (NCBI taxonomy): domain Bacteria; kingdom Bacillati; phylum Actinomycetota; class Actinomycetes; order Kitasatosporales; family Streptomycetaceae; genus Streptomyces; species Streptomyces sp. NPDC088732. The sequence goes on along the minus strand of NZ_JBIVLI010000011.1, from coordinate 61,935 downwards.
GCCGGCCGGCCCGTTGGCCCGGCCCTGGCACTTGCACGACCAGTAGTGCGTCAGCACGCCGACGGCCAGGTCCCGGCCGGCCTTGACGCCCTGTACGGCGGCGACGTCGTAGAAGCCCTCGCCCGCGTACTCGTAGGAGGAACTGCGCTGCACCTGGGCGCCGTTGACGTCGACCTGCCAGTCCCCGGCGGCCGCGACCCAGATCCGGGTACGGACCACGGGGCTGCCCGCCGAGACCCGCAGCACCTTGCGCGCGGCCGTCCACTCGTTGGCGGCGTCGTTGCCCGTGGCGGGGCGGCGGATCCACTGGGCGCCCGACCAGTCCTGGTCGCCCAGCCCGGCGCCGAAGGAGGCCTCGCGCGAGTAGGGCGAGGCCTCGCCCGCGCGGTCCCAGGTCCTGACCTGCCAGCGGTACGTGGCGCCGGGGGCCGGCGCGGGACCGCCGTAGGGCACCCAGGACTGCTCGGAGCCGGCGACCTTGCCGCTGTCCCAGACCGTGCGCCCGGCGGAGTCGCGGACGAGGATGCGGTAGGCGGTCTGGATCTCGCCGGGGTCCTTGTCCTGCGGCAGCCAGCCGAACTGCGGTGCTCCGTCGACCGCGAGGGGGTCGGTCCGGTCGTCGACCGTCAGGCCGTCCGGCGCCTGCGGGGCATGGTTGCGGGGGGCCCGGTCGGCGAAGGCCTGGGGCGTGCCCGCGAGCACCATGCCGAGGGCGAGCGCGAGCAGCGCGAGCCGGCGTACGAGGGGTGGACGTCGTTTCATGAACACCTCATTGGTATCGCGACGCGTTTTAACGTTTCAATCCATGGGCGCGCAAAAGGGCGGCGCGCCGGGGCGGCCGTGGTCACGGGGTAGGTGGGTGGTGGACGTCAAAGGGGTGATTGATACGTTTCAAACACCCTTGCGGAGCCTAGGGAGCACCGCGGCCCACTGTCAACGGTCGTGCACGCGCCAACCCCGCTTCCCGGCCGGGCCGCCGCCGACCCTAGGGTGAACCGCATGAGTGACCTGCACATGCGCCCCGCCACGCCCGCCGACCTGCCCGAGATCGTCGCGATGTTCGCCGACGACGCGCTCGGCAGCGGCCGCGAGACCCCCGACGACATGGCGCCGTACCTCGCGGCGTTCGAGCGCGTCGCGGCGGACCCGGGGCAGCACGTCGTCGTCGCGGAGCGGGACGGCCGGCTCGTGGGCGTGCTGCAGCTGTCGGTGATCCCCGGGCTCTCACGGCGCGGCGCGACGCGCTCCGTCATCGAGGCGGTGCGCGTGCACCGCTCGGCCCGCGGCGGCGGCCTGGGGACGGCGATGATCGAGTGGGCCGTCGAGGAGTCCCGCCGGCTGGACTGCGCGCTGGTGCAGCTCACCTCCGACGTCTCCCGCACCGACGCGCACCGCTTCTACGAGCGGCTCGGCTTCACCGGCTCCCACGTCGGCTTCAAGCTGCAGCTCTGACCAGCGCCCGCATCACCCGGTCGTCCGTGCCGTCCATCTCCGGGTGCCACTGCACCCCCAGCACGAAGGCCTCCCCGGGCAGCTCGACCGCCTCGGGCGTGCCGTCCTCGGCATGGGCGGCGACCAGCAGGTCCCGGCCGAGGGCGTCGACCGCCTGGTGGTGGTAGGTGGGCACGGAGACGGCCTCCGGGACCGCCGCCGCGTACCGCGTGCCGGGCACCGGCTTGACGACGTGGCCGCCGAAGACCCCGGCGGCCGGTCCGCGGTGGCCGTCCAGGTGCTGCACGAGCGTGCCGCCGAGGGCGACGTTGAGCAGCTGCATGCCGCGGCAGATGCCCAGCAGCGGCACACCGCCCGCCAGAGCGGCCCCGATCAGGGCGAGTTCCCAGGCGTCGCGCTCCCGGGCCGGCGGGTCGGTGCGCGGGTCGCGCTCCGCCCCGTAGGTCCCCGGGTCGACGTCCGGGCCGCCCGCCACGACGAGCCCGTCCAGCCGCGCCACGGTCTGCGCGGCCAGCTCCGGCAGGTCCGGCGGGAGCATCGCGGCGAGCCCGCCCGCGCGCTGCACCAGCAGCGGATACCCGGCCGGCAGCAGGGCCGCGGGCAGCTCCCAGGCACCCCAGCGGGCGGAACCGACCCAGTAGGTGCTGATCCCGATGAGCGGACGGGCCACATGAGCCTCCCGGCGACGCGCGGATTTCTTCCCGCACCGTACCCAACCCGCCCTCCCGGCCCGTACTTTTGGATCACCTGTCGGCCGGTAGAAGAGGTGACCACCCGTGGAGCACCGAACAGCCCCGCTCAGCACCCACGACCTGAGGCGTCTTGTCGACTCCGGCGAGGTCGACACCGTGGTCGTGGCCTTCACCGACATGCAGGGCCGCCTCCAGGGCAAGCGCTGCGCCGCACGCCACTTCCTCGACGACGTCCTGGAGCACGGCACCGAGGGCTGCAACTACCTGCTGGCCGTGGACGCCGACATGAACACCGTCGACGGCTACGCCCTGTCGTCCTGGGAGCGCGGCTACGGCGACTTCGCCCTCCACCCCGACCTCGGCACGCTGCGCCGCACCCCCTGGGACGCGGGAACCGCCCTGGTCATCGCCGACCTGCGGCTGCTGGACCACGACGCGGCACCCGTCGGCCCCTCGCCCCGGCAGATCCTGCGCCGGCAGCTGGAGCGGCTCGCCGGGCGCGGCTGGACCGCGTACACGGGGACCGAGCTGGAGTTCATCGTCTTCAAGGACACCTACGAGCAGGCCTGGAACAGCGGCTACCGCGGCCTGACGCCCGCCAACCAGTACAACGTCGACTACTCGCTGCTGGGCACCGGCCGCATCGAGCCGCTGCTGCGCCGCATCCGCAACGAGATGGGCGCGGCCGGCATGCGCGTGGAGTCCGCCAAGGGGGAGTGCAACCTCGGGCAGCACGAGATCGCCTTCCGCTACGACGAGGCCCTGGTCACCTGCGACCAGCACAGCGTCTACAAGACCGGCGCCAAGTCGATCGCGGCGCAGGAGGGTTACGCGCTGACCTTCATGGCCAAGTACAACGAGCGCGAGGGGAACTCCTGCCACATCCACCTCTCTCTGCGCGACGGCGACGGCAACCCCGTCTTCGCGGGGGAGGAGCCGGGTGGGATGTCGGAGACGATGCGCCACTTCCTCGCCGGGCAGCTCGCCGCGCTGCGCGACTTCGCGCTGCTGTACGCGCCCAACATCAACTCCTACAAGCGCTTCCGGCCCGGTTCCTTCGCCCCGACCGCCGTTGCGTGGGGCCCGGACAACCGCACCTGCGCGCTGCGCGTCGTCGGCCACTCCCCGGCCGCGCTGCGCCTGGAGAACCGTGTGCCGGGCGGCGACGTGAACCCGTACCTGGCCGTGGCCGGCATGGTCGCCGCCGGCCTGTACGGGGTGGAGAACAAGCTCGCCCTCCCCGAGCCCGTGACGGGCAACGCCTACGCGGCGGACGGCGTGGCACACGTCCCCACCACGCTGCGCGAGGCCGCCGCCCTGTGGCAGGACAGCCCGATCGCGCGGGCGGCGTTCGGCGACGAGGTCGTCGAGCACTACGCGAACATGGCCCGCGTCGAGCAGGACGCGTACGACACCGCCGTGACCGACTGGGAGCGCTACCGCTCCTTCGAACGCATGTGAGGCCCGCAGTGCCCGATGTGCTGGACACCCTGGAAGTGCTCAACCCGGCCACCGAGGAGGTGATCGCCACCGTCCCCGCGGCGGGTCCCGCGGACGTGGACGCCGCCGTCGCGCGGGCCGCCCGCGCCCAGACCGCCTGGGCGGCCCTGGCCCCGGCGGACCGGGCCCGGCTGCTGCGCCGCTTCGCGGCGGCGGTCGACGGCCACGTGGAGGAACTGGCCGCCCTGGAGGTGCGGCAGGCCGGTCACACGATCGGCAACGCGCGCTGGGAGGCCGGCAACGTCCGCGACCTGCTGGAGTACGCGGCCGGCGGGGTGGAGCGCCTGATGGGACGTCAGATCCCGGTGCCCGGCGGCATCGACGTCACCTTCCTGGAACCGCTGGGCGTCGTCGGCGTCATCGCGCCCTGGAACTTCCCCATGCCCATCGCCGCCTGGGGCACCGCCCCCGCGCTCGCGGCGGGCAACGCGGTGATCCTCAAGCCCGCGGAGACCACCCCGCTGACCGCGCTGCGGCTCGCGGAGCTCGCGCTTCAGGCCGGGCTGCCCGAGCACCTCTTCCAGGTGCTGCCGGGCCGGGGGCCCGTCGCGGGCAACGCCCTGGTGGAGCACCCGGGCGTGGCGAAGATCGTCTTCACCGGCTCGACCCGGGTCGGCAAGCAGATCATGGCCAAGGGCGCGGACACCCTCAAGCGGGTCACCCTCGAACTCGGCGGCAAGTCGCCCAACATCGTCTTCGCCGACGCGGACCTGGAGAAGGCGGCGGCGACCGCCCCCCTGTCCTTCCTCGACAACGCCGGACAGGACTGCTGCGCCCGCACCCGCATCCTCGTGCAGCGCACCGCGTACGACCGGTTCATGGCCCTGCTGGAGCCCGCCGTCCTGGCCGTCGGCGTCGGCGACCCGGCCGACCCCGCGACCGCGATGGGACCGCTGATCTCCGCCGTGCAGCGCGACCGGGTGCGGGAGTACGTGGCCACCGCGGCGCCCGCGGCGATCCGCGGCACCGCGCCGGAGGGCAAGGGCTTCTGGTACCCGCCGACCGTGCTCGCGCCCGCCGACCCGGGGGAGCGCGTCGCGGTGGAGGAGGTCTTCGGGCCGGTCGCCGTCGTCCTGCCCTTCGAGGACGAGGCCGACGCGCTGCGGCTGGCCAACGCCACCCCGTACGGCCTGTCGGGCTCGATCTGGACCCGTGACGTCGGCCGCGCCCTGCGGCTCGCCCGGGGCACCGCGGCCGGCAACCTGTCGGTCAACTCCCACAGCTCGGTGCGCTACTGGACACCGTTCGGCGGCTTCAAGCAGTCGGGGCTCGGGCGCGAGCTCGGCCCCGACGCGCTGGCCGCCTTCACCGAGACCAAGAACGTCTTCATCAGCACGGAGGAGTGATCCCGGCAATGACGCAAGCAGAGACAGCGGTGTGCCGCCGCCTGGTGGGCCGGACGGCGGTGGTCACCGGCGCCGGCAGCGGCATCGGGCTCGCCTCGGCGCGCCGGCTGGCCTCCGAGGGCGCCCACGTCGTGTGCGCCGACATCGACGAGAGCGCGGGCAAGGCGGCGGCCGAGGAGGTCGGCGGGCTGTTCGTGAGGACGGACGTCACCGACGCCGAGCAGGTCGAGGCCCTGTTCCGGACCGCGTACGACACCTACGGCTCGGTCGACGTCGCCTTCAACAACGCCGGCATCTCGCCCCCCGACGACGACTCGATCCTCACCACCGGCATCGACGCCTGGCGCCGGGTGCAGGAGGTCAACCTCACGTCGGTCTACCTGTGCTGCAAGGCGGCGCTGCCCTACATGCAGCGGCAGGGCAAGGGCTCGATCATCAACACCGCGAGCTTTGTGGCGGTCATGGGCGCGGCGACCTCCCAGATCTCGTACACCGCCTCCAAGGGCGGCGTGCTGGCGATGTCGCGCGAACTGGGCGTGCAGTTCGCCCGCGAGGGCATCCGGGTCAACGCGCTGTGCCCGGGACCGGTCAACACCCCGCTGCTACGGGAACTGTTCGCCAAGGACCCCGAGCGCGCCGCCCGCCGGCTGGTGCACATCCCCGTCGGGCGCTTCGCGGAGGCGGAGGAGATCGCGGCCGCCGTGGCCTTCCTCGCCAGTGACGACGCGTCCTTCATCACCGGTGCGGAGTTCCTGGTCGACGGCGGGATCGCGGGGGCGTACGTGACCCCTCTGTGACCGGTGGTCTGACGGGAATCTTAGGGCCCTGGCCTTAGGGTGACGCCCGTGACCATGACGACCCCGCCCGGCTGGTACCCAGAACCCGGGCAGACAGGAAACGGCCCGGCACTCGAGCGCTGGTGGGACGGGTCCGCGTGGACCGAGTACACCCGCGGCACCCAGGTCCCCGCCCCGGTGTTCGACGCCGGGGCGCCGGGCTGGCCGGCGTACCCCGCCGCCTTCCCCGCCGCGCCGCGCAAGCGGCGCGGCGGCCTGATCGCGATCGCCGTCGTCGCCGCGGTCGTGGTGGCCGGCGCGGTCGTCGGCGGCGTCGTCGCCCTCGGCAGGGGCAGCGACTCCGGCGCGGACTCCGCCCGGCCCGCCCCCTCGGTCACGGCCCCCGGCCCCGGCCGGGAGGGCGGGAACGGCCCCGACGGCAACGGCCCGGGCGGCGGCCCCGGCGGCGGCCAGGACAACCTGCCCAAGGCCGACCCCGGCTTCGCCGTCGACCTGGTGGACGGCATCAGCCTCCCCGTCCCCGACAGCTGGACGGGCGGCACGAGCCGCGACGGGCTCGCCCAGCTCACCGTGGGCGAGTACGCCTGCCCCGGCGACACCGCGAACACCTGCGTGCGCGGCGGCGTCTTCTCCATGCCCGCCGCGGCGGTGAAGCTGAAGTCCACCACCGCCGAGGCCGCGGCCAAGGAGGACATCGCGGGCAATGCCGAGGAGTCCTACGGCGGCAAGATCTACGGCGGTCTCACCTCGCACACGCAACTGCTGTCGCAGAAGACCACGGTCGCCGGCCAGCAGGGCTGGCTGGTGCGCTGGAAGGTCGTCACGAAGAAGGGCGACGACGGCTACGTCCAGTCGCTGGTGTTCCCCTCGCCGCAGGACCCCGCCAGGCTCGTGCTGGTCCGCTCCGGCTTCGACATCAACGACAAGGCGCCGGAACTCTCGGTGATGGACGACATCGTCAAGGGCATCAAGGCCGTCGGCTCCGGGGGCGGCACGGGCATCTGACCCGCCCGCCGCACGCCTCCGTTCCCGCCGGTGCCCCGGCGCGCACGGAGGCGTGCGCGCGACCTCTAGAGGAACGTCTTGCCCTCGCCCCGGTACGTCGGGACCGTCGCCACGACCCGGTCGCCCTCCACGAGCCGCAGCGTGTCGAACCGCTCGCACAGCTCGCCCGCCTTCGCGTGCCGGAACCACACCTTGTCGCCGATCAGCAGATCGTCCGCGGCGGACCCGATCAGCGGGGTCTGCACCTCGCCCGGACCCTCCTGCGGGTCGTAGCGCAGCCCCTCCGGCAGGTACGGCACCGGCAGCCGGTCCGCGCCCGCCGCTCCCGAGGCCGGGTAGCCGCCGCCGAGCACGGTCACCACGCCGACCCCCGGGCGCCGGACCACCGGCTGGGCGAAGAGCGCCGCAGGGCGGCCCCGGAACGAGGTGTAGTTGTCGAACAGCCGCGGCACGTACAGCCCGGACCCGGCCGCGATCTCCGTCACCGCGTCCTCGGCGGCCGTGCTCTGCACACTGCCCGTGCCGCCGCCGTTGACGAACTCGAGCCCCGGCGCGACCTCCCGCACCGCCCGCACGACCGCGGCCCGTCGCGCCGCCAGTTCCCTGCGCGCCCGCGCCTGCATCAGCCGGATCGCCCGCGAGCGCACCGGACGTCCCGCGATCGCGTCGCCGACCCCGGCCACATGCCCCTCGTACGCCATGATCCCGACCAGGCGGAAGCCGGGCCGCCGGGCCACCTCGCCCGCCAGCGCGGCCAGTTGGGCGGGCTGGTGCAGCGGGGAGCGCAGCGCGCCGACGCGGACGCGGCCGCCCAGCATCCGCAGCGAGGTGTCCATCTCCAGGCAGACCCGCACGATCTCCGAACCGCCCGCGCGGGAGGAGTCGATCAGGTCGAGCTGGGCCACGTCGTCGACCATGACCGTGACCGCCGCCGCCAGCTTCGGGTCCGAGGCCACTTCCGCGTAGCCGGCACGGTCCGCCGAGGGGTAGGCGAGCAGCACGTCGTCGAAGCCCGAGCGGGCCAGCCACACCGACTCCGCCAGCGTGTACGACATGATCCCGGCGAAGCCCTCGCGGCCGAGCACCCGCTCCAGCAGCGCCCGGCAGCGCACGGACTTCGAGGCCACCCGTATCGGTTTGCCGCCGGCACGTCGTACCAGGTCGGCGGCGTTGGCGTCGAACGCCTCCAGGTCCACGACCGCCAAGGGCGCGTCGAGGTCGGCGGTGGCCCGGTCGTAGCGGGCCCGGTCTGCTGCGCGATCAGACATGCGCGCAGCTTGCCAGAATGCCCCTACCGAGCGGTAGGGGCAAGTGATCCGTACTCGCACCGCGCGGGGCGCCCACGACCAGTAGAGTGACGCCGCAGGTCCAATGCGCGAACAGGCCGTGTCCGAACCGGCCGTGAGGGGGCACCGGGTGAGCACCGGTTTCGACAGCGGGGGCACCACCCCCCGGCCGAGCTGGTCACCGCGCCCCATACCCCCCACCTCCGCCGCCTGGCCCCCGCCCGCCGCGGCCGGCCCCGCGGGCGCCGGCTGGCCCGGGATCGCCGGCCTGCCGCCGCAGCCGGGCCACCCGCCCGCGATCGCGTGGTCCTCGCCCGTCCCGCAGCCCGCCCCGCCGCCGCGTCCGCCGGGCGTCGCCGCCCACGCCGCGCAGGCCCGGCCGCGCGCGGCCGCGGCCGCGCTCTGCCTGGTGCTCGGCCTCGGACTGCTCGGCGGAGCGGCGGCCGGACTGTGGATCAACCACGAGCCCGCCACCCCGGCCCCCACCGCGGCGCAGATCAGCGCACGGCAGTTCGCGCAGGCCCGCGCCCTGTGGCACAGCACGCCGGTCGACACGCTCTTCCCGCCCGTACTGGACGGCCGCGGCGCGGGCCCCGGCGGCGCCGACCGCACCTGGACGCGGATCGGCGTGGCCCCGCCGAGCGGCTGTGCCGAGGCCTTCGACCCGCTGCTGGCCCAGGTGCTGCGGCCGGCCGGCTGCGTGAAGCTGCTCCGTGCCACGTACACCGACGCCTCGGCCGGGGCGGTGACGACCGTCGGACTCCTCGTCACCTCGGCCGGCGCCCCGGTCATGCGCGGGCTCCACGACCGGTGGACCACCCAGCGGCTCGGCTCCCGCGCCGACCTGATGCCCCGTCCGGTCGCCTTCCCCGGAACGGTGTCGGCGGGCTTCGGCGACAAGCAGCGCGCCACCTGGACCGTGGACATCGCCGCCGACCTGCCCGTGGTCGTGTACGCGGTCAGCGGCTTCGCCGACGGCCGCGAGACCGCCGTCCCCCAGCCCGTCGCCTCCGCGGTCGCCGACGGCGCCACCGCGGCCCCCGCCCAGGCCGGCCTCGGCCACGACGCCAAGGCCCTCGCCGACACCGTCGGCAGCCGGGTCCGGCAGGCCGCGCGGTCGCTGACGGCGTCCCCCTCGGGAGGCGCGCGATGAGGGCCGGCACGATGCGGCGCGTCGCCGCGGCAGTGGTCGCGGCCGCCGGACTCGCCCTGGTCCCGGTCGTCCCGGCGCACGCCGACGCGGTACGGGACGCGGACTGGGCGCTGGACGCCCTGCACGCACAGGACGCGTGGCGGACGACGAAGGGCCGCGGCGTCACCGTCGCCGTCCTGGACACCGGCGTGGACGACACCCACCCCGACCTGACCGGGCAGGTGCTCCAGGGCAAGGACCTGATCGGCTTCGGCGACGGCCGCGGGGACGACGCGTGGGCCCGGCACGGCACCGGCATGGCGGGCATCATCGCGGGCCACGGCCACGGTCCCGGCGGCGAGGACGGCGTGATGGGCATCGCGCCCGAGGCCAAGATCCTCCCGGTGCGCGTGATACTGGAGGACAAGGACCCGCAGCGCAAGAAGGCCCGCACCACCCGCGGCGGCGCGCTGTCCGAGGGCATCCGGTGGGCCGCCGACCACGGCGCGGACGTCATCAACCTCTCCCTCGGCGACGACAGCCGCACCGCCCACCCCGAGGCGCAGGAGGACGACGCCATCCAGTACGCCCTGAGCAAGGGCGTGGTCGTGGTGGCCTCCGCGGGCAACGGCGGCGAGCAGGGCAATCGGGCCTCGTACCCGGCCGCGTACCCGGGCGTCATCGCCGTCGCGGCCGTCGACCGCTACGGCACCCGCGCCGCCTTCTCCACCCGGCGCTGGTACGCGGCCGTCTCCGCGCCCGGCGTCGACGTGGTCATCGCCGACCCCAACCGCCGCTACTACGAGGGGTGGGGCACCAGTACGGCCTCGGCCTACGTCTCCGGCACCGTCGCGCTCATCCGCTCCGCGCATCCGAAGCTGAGCCCGGCCCAGGTCAAGCGGCTGCTGGAGGACACCGCGCGGGACGCCCCGCCCGGCGGGCGCAGCGACTCCGTCGGCTACGGACTGGTGGACCCGGCAGCGGCCCTCGCGGCGGCGGACCACCTGCGGCCGCAGAGCCCGGCCCCGAGCCCCGCCCGCTACCCGCGCAGGTACTTCGGCCCCGGTCCCGGCGCCGCGCGCGCGGCGGCCGCCGTGCACGGGGACACCTTCGGCGACGGGATCGCCGCCGCGTTCGCCGCCGCCGGCGCCGTCCTGGTCGGTGTCGCGGCCGCACTGTGGCTGCGGCCCCGGTTCACGACGCGGCGGAACCGCCCGCAGCCCTGGTGAACGCCGCCACCGCCGCCTCGGCCGCGTCCTCGACCAGCGCGATGCCTTCGGCCTGTGTCGCGCTGCCGCGCGAGACGACGGCGACCAGGTAGGTGTGACCGCCCGAGGTGATCCGGCCGATGCTGTTGATGTCCCACAGCGAGGTCGTACTCCGTTGCAGCCAGCCGTTCTTGACCTCGAAGTCGCCGTCGGCCGCGCTCGTCACCCCCCAGTTCTGGCCCGCGTCGACCCGGCCCATCAACTGGCGTATGTAGGTGCGCGAGGCCGTGTCCAGCACTCCGTGTGATCCGAACACCCCCCGCAGCAGTGTCAGTTGGTCCGCCGCGGTGGTCTGCGTCAGCCCCCACAGCAGTCCGCCGCCGCCGGTCGTCCCCGTCAGGCCCAGGCGCTTGTTCGCCGCGTCGAGACCGGCGGCGCGCCCTATGCGCTGCCACAGTTCCAGGGCCGCCGCGTTGTCGCTGTCCTCGATCATGACCTCGGCCCGGGCCCGCTCGTGCGCGGTCAGGGCCCGCCCGGCGTCCTGCGCCTGGAGCAGCAGCGCGGCGAGGATGTCCACCTTGACGATGCTCGCGGTGTCGTACGCCCCCTGTCCGTACACCGCGCTGTCCCCCGACGCGGTGTCCGTGATCGCGACCGAGTACTCCGCGCGGCCGCCGCCGGTCACGCCCGCGAGCGCCGTGCCGACGACGTCGTCGAAGTCCACCTCCACGTGTCGTTCGGCCTCGCCCGAGACCACGTCCGCCGGCACCTCCGGCGTCGTCGTCCCGGGCACCGCCGGGACCGGCGCGGCCGGCACATGCCGGTGGGTCGCGGACACGGACAGCACGGCGGTCAGCGCCGCGGTCGTCACGACCGCGACGGCCGCCACGTCGCGCACCGCCCCGTGCGGGCGCGCGCCCTCCGGGCCGGAGCGTTCACGGGAGCGGTCACGACGGCGGCCGGCGAACCGGCGTCGCCACGGGGCGGACGAGTCGGGTGCCATGTCCGTGAAGCTAGGGACCGAACCTGCGGGTCCCATGAGAGAGGCATTAAGGACCGGTAACAATCGCCCCGAGTCCTGCGGCTACCCTCGGGGGGTGCCTCCCAAGAACATCCCGGACTCCGGGTTCCCCGACGACGACGGCTCCGCCGACCCCCGGCTGGCGGCGGCACTCACCGCCTTCGGCGCCGACCCGTCGGCGGAGGACGAGGTGCTGGCCGCGCTCCCGGGCGCGCGCCTGCTGGTGCCGGTCGTCGCGCTGCTGGGCGAGACCGAGGAGGGGCCCGGGGGGCTGCGCCGGGAGAAGACCAGCGACATGGCCGTGCCCACCATCGAGGCCGACGGCCGCCGCGCCCTGCCCGCGTTCACCTCGACCGCGTCGCTGGCCCGCTGGCGCGCGGACGCCCGTCCCGTGGCCGTGCCCCTGGGCCAGGCCCTGCAGGCGCTGGTCCACGAGAAGGCCGACACGCTGCTGGTCGACATCGCCGGCCCGGTTCCCTACGCCCTGACCGGGGCCGCGCTGCGGGCCGTCGCCGCCGGCCGCGGCAGCGGCGACCCGCTGGCCGACCCTGCCGTCCGCGCGGCCCTGCGCACGGCCGTCGCCGGAGAGCCGGACGTACTGCGCGCCCACCTGGTGCCCTCCGCCGGCTCGGACGGCACCCTGGGCATCGTGCTGGGGCCCGCCGCGGACGTACGTGCCGTCGCGCAGCGCGTCTCCGCCGCGCTGGCGGGCGACGAGGTGCTGCGGGGCGCCCTCGTGCGCGGTATCGAACTGGCCCTGCTGCCCGACGGCGCGACGCTGCCGGGCGAGCCCCTCTTCACGCGCTGACGGCGCTGCCCCGGCTCTACCCGTGGACGGGACCGGTGAACTTCTCGCCGGGGCCCTCGCCCGGGGCGTCCGGGACGGTGGACGCCTCGCGGAACGCGAGCTGCAGCGACTTCAGGCCGTCCCGCAGCGGGGCGGCGTGGTAGGAGCCGATCTCGGGCGCGCCCGCGGTGATCAGCCCGGCCAGCGCCGTGATCAGCTTGCGCGCCTCGTCGAGGTCCTTGTGCTGGTCGCCCTCCTCCGCGAGGCCGAGGTTCACCGCCGCCGCGCTCATCAGGTGCACCGCGACCGTCGTGATCACCTCGACCGCGGGAACGTCCGCGATGTCGCGGGTCATCGTGTCGAAGTCGGGGCGGTCCGCGGAGGGGGACTCGTGCTGGGAGGTGGCGTCGCTCATGCCTCACACGATAGGCCCACGCCGTCCGATTACGGTCTGCGGTCGATGGCTGGTATGCTTGACGATCGACCGGCTGGACAACTCTCCGCGGACGCGCGGCACACCGAAGCAGTATCCGGTGGAGCCCATGGACGCGGTGGGGACCAGCCCACAAGTGGAGCTCCGATCTCCCACCTTGCCGGCCCCGGAGGCCGACGGGTCACCGGTCAGGCGACGTGTCCTCGACGAGGGCGCGGTGCCCGACGCGCCCCGCGGGGAATACCGCGGCGGTGCTCCCGGTTGTGAGGAGCCCGCCTGTGACCCGCTAGGGGCGTTTTTTGCGTCTTCTCGCGGGCGGCAACCAACGACACAGATGTTACGCGGCTGTCGGCCAGTCAGCCGCGTGGTGCTACCGAGGAGGCCCCATCAGCGCCGAGCCCCGCATCAACGACCGGATTCGCGTCCCCGAGGTGCGACTCGTCGGTCCCAGTGGCGAGCAGGTCGGCATCGTGCCGCTTGCCAAGGCACTGGAGCTTGCGCAGGAGTACGACCTCGACCTCGTCGAGGTGGCGGCGAACGCACGCCCGCCGGTCTGCAAGCTCATGGACTACGGCAAGTTCAAATACGAGTCGGCCATGAAGGCCCGTGAGGCGCGCAAGAACCAGGCGCACACGGTCATCAAGGAGATGAAGCTCCGGCCGAAGATCGATCCGCACGACTACGACACCAAAAAGGGTCACGTCGTCCGGTTCCTCAAGCAGGGCGACAAGGTCAAGATCACGATCATGTTCCGCGGTCGTGAGCAGTCGCGCCCGGAACTGGGCTTCCGGCTGCTGCAGCGGCTCGCGGACGACGTCCAGGACCTGGGCTTCGTGGAGTCCTCGCCGAAGCAGGACGGCCGCAACATGATCATGGTCCTCGGTCCGCACAAGAAGAAGACCGAGGCGATGGCCGAGGCCCGCGAGGCGCAGGCCGCCCGCAAGGCCGGTCGCCTGCCGGGCAGCCCGGACGACGAGTTCGACCCCGCCGACGAGCACGGTGAGGAGCAGGAGCAGCAGCAGGACGCTCCCGCCGACGCCGGCTGACGCCACCGGACCGGTGTCCGGCGGCTACGCCAGGGCCCGGAGCACCGCTCCGAGCCAGGAAACGAAGGACTGACGCTCTCCGTCCGCCCCCGGGCGGACGGGAGGGCCAGCGACGAGGAGACTACGGCGCATGCCGAAGAACAAGACCCACAGCGGTGCGAGCAAGCGATTCAAGATCACCGGCTCCGGCAAGGTGATCCGCGAGCGCGCCGGCAAGCGCCACCTGCTTGAGCACAAGCCGTCATCGAAGACCCGCGCCCTGACCGGCACGGTTGTCCTGGCCAAGCCCGACGCCAAGAAGATCAAGAAGCTTCTCGGCAAGTGACGGCACGCCCCCTTCGACCAGGGGGCGCGCCGCTGGACCGGGACCCATTCGCTTTCGGACCGTGTGACGACTTCCGCGGTCCCTCAAAAGGAGTTATCAAGTGGCACGCGTCAAGCGGGCAGTCAACGCCCAGAAGAAGCGCCGGGCGATCCTCGAGCAGGCCAGCGGTTACCGCGGTCAGCGTTCCCGCCTGTACCGCAAGGCGAAGGAGCAGGTCACCCACTCCCTCGTCTACAACTACAACGACCGCAAGAAGCGCAAGGGCGACTTCCGTCAGCTGTGGATCCAGCGCATCAACGCCGCTGCCCGCGCCAACGGCATCACCTACAACCGCTTCATCCAGGGTCTGAAGGCCGCCAACGTCGAGGTGGACCGCAAGATCCTCGCGGAGCTGGCCGTGAACGACGCCAACGCGTTCGCCGCGCTGGTCGAGGTGGCCCAGAAGGCCCTTCCGAGCGACGTCAACGCCCCGAAGGCGGCCTGACCCACGCTCCTTCCGGACCCGCAGGCCGCGTGCCTGCGGGTCCGAGGTATGTCCGGGGCGCCGTCGCCGTGCGCCCCCGCAAGCCCGCCAGACCCGACCGAATCGAGTGCACCCCCATGGCCGGCCCCGAGCTGACATCCCTGCGGTCCCCGCGCGTCGTCGCGGCACGCCGCCTCGCCAAGCGCAGCTTCCGCGGCAAGGAGCGCCGCTTCCTGGCCGAGGGGCCGCAGGCCGTGCGCGAGGCGATGGCCCATCTCGTCGAGGTCTACGTCACCCCCGAGGCCGCGGAGCGCCACGCCGGGATCGTCGCCGCCGCCAGGGCCGCCGGCGTGCCGGTGCTCACCGCGACCGACGAGGTCGTCGCCGAGATGTCGGACACCGTCACCCCCCAGGGTGTCGTCGGCCTCTGCCGCTTCCTGGACACCCCGTTCGAGGAGATCCTCCGGGCCCGGCCGCGGCTGGTCGCCGTCCTCGCCCATGTGCGCGACCCCGGCAACGCGGGCACGGTGCTGCGCTGCGCCGACGCGGCCGGCGCCGACGCGGTCGTGCTGACCGACGCCTCGGTGGACCTGTACAACCCCAAGGCCGTGCGCGCCTCCGTCGGTAGCCTGTTCCATCTGCCCGTGGCGGTCGGCGTCCCCATGGAGACCGTGGTCGAAGGCCTGCGCGGGGCCGGCGTGCGGCTGCTGGCCGCCGACGGCGCGGGGGAGCGCGACCTCGACGCCGAGCTGGACGAGGGCACGATGGGCGGCCCGACGGCCTGGATCTTCGGCAACGAGGCCTGGGGCCTGCCGGAGGAGACCCGCGCACTGGCGGACGAGGTGGTGCGCGTCCCCATCCACGGTCGCGCCGAGAGCCTCAACCTCGCCACGGCCGCCGCCGTGTGCCTCTACGCCTCCGCCCGGGCGCAGCGTGCTCCCGGAGGGTGCCGCACGGTAACCCTGAGCTAGTAGGGTGGCGCCCCGGGGACCGCCCTGGAGAGGGGGTTGCGCCAATGGACGTCAGGACGACCGACGGTACGGCGCCACGCGAGCTGCCGGCCTGGACCGCCGTCCTGACCGAGTTCGGCATCACGACCGACGAACTGCCCGACGGCCTCGTCGTCGCCGACGAGCGGGGACTGGTCGTCTGCTTCAACGCCGCCGCCGCCCGCATCACCGCGCTCGAACCCGCCCGGGTCATCGGCCTGCCCATCGACCGGGCACTGCCGCTGGAGGACCTGGACGGCCGCCGCTGGTGGCAGCTCACCCAGCCGTACGAGGGGCTGTCCACCCGCACCGGGCAGCCCGAGCGCAACCTGCTGCTGCCCGGCGGACGCGAGGTGCTGGTCTCCGCCCGCTACGTCCGCGACCACCCCACCGGCCCGGTGCGCCGGCTGGTCGTCGCGCTGCGCGGCACCGAGGCCCGGCGGCGCACCGAGCGCAGCCACGCCGAGCTGATCGCCACCGTCGCGCACGAACTGCGCTCGCCGCTCACCTCGGTCAAAGGGTTCACCGCCACCCTGCTGGCGAAGTGGGAACGCTTCACCGAGGACCAGAAGAAGCTCATGCTGGAGACCGTCGACGCCGACGCCAACCGCGTCACGCGGCTGATCGCCGAACTGCTCGACATCTCCCGGATCGACTCCGGCCGGCTGGAGGTGCGGCGCCAGCGGGTCGACATGGTCGCCGCGATCCGGCGCCACGTGGGCGCGCTCGTCGCCGCGGGGGACTCGCCGGACCGCTTCCTCGTCCGGGTGGCGGAACCGCTCCCGGAACTGTGGGCCGACCCCGACAAGGTCGACCAGATCCTCGGGAACCTGCTGGAAAACGCCGTGCGCCACGGCGAGGGAACTGTCACCATTGACGTATCCGCGGCACCCCGCCCGGCCGACACCCCGCGCGAGCGGGACCAGGCCGGCACGGCGGTGACCGTCAGCGACGAGGGACCAGGCATCCCGGAGGAGTCCATGAACCGCGTCTTCACCCGCTTCTGGCGGGGCAGCAAGCGCGGCGGAACGGGCCTGGGGCTGTACATCGTCAAGGGCATCGTCGAGGCCCACGGCGGCACCATCATCGTGGGCCGCGCGCCCGGCAAGGGCGCCCAGTTCCGATTTATCCTGCCCGTCGGGGCGCCGGCCTTCCTGGCCTGAGCGCGCGTGGTCCTCCACCGGCCCCGACGGGCGTGACCAGCCTTTCCCCGTGGCCCCGATAGACTCGACCCTTGGCATTCAGCGGTCGGGCAGGCAGGTCGGCCACGCCATCACCCACATCGGAACGGGAAGAAATGTCGGCACCGAACAAGTCGTACGACCCTGTCGAGGTCGAGGCACTGAAACCGGAACAGATCGAGCGCCGGCGCGACGAGGCGCTCGCCGCGATCGCCGAAGCCGCCGACCTCGACGCGCTGCGCGAGGCCAAGGTGGCCCACACCGGGGACCGCTCGCCGCTCGCCCTGGCCAACCGTGAGATCGGCGCGCTGCCGCCGCACGCCAAGGCGGAGGCCGGCAAGCGCGTCGGCCAGGCCCGCGGCGCGGTCAACCAGGCGCTCAAGGCCCGCCAGGAGGTGCTGGAGAACGAGCGCGACGAACGCGTGCTGGTCGAGGAGGCAGTGGACGTCACGCTGCCCTACGACCGCACCCCGCGCGGCGCCCGGCACCCGCTGACCACGCTGTCCGAGCGGATCGAGGACATCTTCGTGGCCATGGGCTACGAGGTGGCCGAGGGCCCCGAGGTCGAGACCGAGTGGTTCAACTTCGACGCCCTCAACATCTGGGCGGACCACCCGGCCCGGACCATGCAGGACACCTTCTTCGTCGAGGGCGACAAGCCCGCCGGGTCCGACCCGCAGGAGAGCGGTGTCGTGCTGCGCACGCACACCTCCCCGGTGCAGATCCGCTCGCTGCTCGGCCGCGACGCCCCGGTCTACGTGATCTGCCCCGGCCGGGTGTACCGCTCCGACGAGCTCGATGCGACGCACACCCCGGTCTTCAACCAGGTCGAGCTGCTCGCCGTCGACGAGGGCCTGACCATGGCCGACCTCAAGGGCACCCTCGACCACATGGTCCAGTCGCTGTTCGGCGCGGACATCACGACCCGGCTCCGCCCGAACTACTTCCCGTTCACCGAACCGTCCGCCGAGATGGACATGGTCTGCTACGTCTGCCGCGGCGAGTCCGTCGGCAACCCGGACCGGCCCTGCCGCACCTGCGGCAGCGAGGGCTGGATCGAGCTCGGCGGCTGCGGCATGGTCAACCCGCGGGTGCTCACCGCCTGCGGCGTCGACCCGCAGAAGTACAGCGGCTTCGCCTTCGGCTTCGGCATCGAGCGCATGCTGATGTTCCGTCACAACGTCGAGGACATGCGAGACATCGTCGAGGGTGACGTGCGCTTCACCCTTCCGTTCGGGATGGAGATCTGATGCGGGTCCCGCTTTCTTGGCTGCGGGAGTACGTCGACCTGCCCGCCGGCGAGTCCGGCCGCGACGTCCAGGCCAAGCTCATTTCCGCCGGCCTCGAGGTCGAGACCGTCGAGCAGCTCGGCGCCGGCCTCAAGGGCCCGCTGGTGGTCGGCAAGGTGCTCACCATCGAGGAGCTGACGGGCTTCAAGAAGCCGATCCGCTTCTGCACCGTCGACGTCGGCATCGCCAACGGCACCGGCGAGCCCCAGGAGATCGTCTGCGGCGCGAACAACTTCGCCGTCGGCGACAAGGTCGTGGTCGTCCTCCCCGGCGGTGTGCTGCCCGGGAACTTCGAGATCGCCGCGCGCAAGACCTACGGCCGCACCTCGCACGGCATGATCTGCTCGGGCGCCGAGCTGGGTATGGGGGACGACGGGTCGCACGGCATCATCGTCCTGCCGCCGGAGCACGAGGCGGGTACCGACGCCATCGAGCTGCTGGAGCTCGTCGACGAGGTGCTGGACATCGCGGTCACCCCCGACCGCGGCTACTGCCTGTCGATGCGCGGCGTCGCCCGCGAGGCGGCGATCGCCTACGGCCTGCCGCTGCGCGACCCGGCGCTGCTCGACGTGCCCGGCCCGAACTCCTACGGCTACGAGGTCAAGGTCTCCGACCCGGTCGGCTGCGACCGCTTCACCGCACGGACCGTCACCGGGCTGGACCCGGAGGCGGGTTCGCCGGTGTGGCTGCAGCGCCGCCTGCAGAAGGCCGGCATGCGGCCGATCTCGCTCGCGGTCGACGTCACCAACTACGTGATGCTGGAGCTCGGCCAGCCGCTGCACGCGTACGACCGGCAGCGCGTCGAGGGCGCGATCGGCGTGCGCCGCGCGCAGCCCGGCGAGAAGCTGACGACGCTCGACGGACAGGTCCGGGTCCTGGACCCCGAGGACCTGGTCATCACCGACAACCGCGGGCCGATCGGCCTGGCGGGCGTCATGGGCGGGGCCAACACCGAGATCGACGAGACGGGCGCCACCACGACCGACGTCGTCATCGAGGCCGCGCACTTCGACCCGGTCGCCATCGCCCGCACCGCGCGCCGCCACAAGCTGTCCTCCGAGGCGTCCAAGCGCTTCGAGCGCGGCGTGGACCCGCTGGCCGCGTCCGCCGCCGCGCAGCGCACCGTGGACCTGCTGGTGCTGCTCGCGGGCGGTACCGCCGAGGCCGGCGTCACCGAGATCACCGCGCCCTCCGCGCCGCACACCCTCACGATCCCCGCCGACCACCCGGACAAGGTGGCGGGCCGGGAGTACGGCCGCGAGACCGTCGTGCGCCGGCTCCAGCAGGTCGGCTGCGACGTGTACGGGGCCGACGAGCTGATCGTCACCGTGCCGTCCTGGCGCCCCGACCTGCGCGACCCCAACGACCTCGCCGAGGAGGTCATCCGGCTGGAGGGCTACGAGAACCTGCCCTCCACGCTGCCGAACCTGCCCTCCGGCCGCGGGCTGACCGAGTCGCAGAAGCTGCGCCGCCGGGTCGGCCGGGCGCTCGCCGGGGCGGGCTACGTCGAGGTGCAGAACTACCCATTCCTGGGTGAGGGCGTCTTCGACCAGCTCGGCCTGGACGCGGACGACCCCCGCCGCATCACCGTCCGGCTCGCCAACCCGCTGTCGGACGAGGAGCCCGCGCTCCGCACCACCATGCTCCCCGGCCTGCTCGGCGCCCTGCGCCGCAACGTGGGACGCGGCGCGCACGACCTCGCGCTCTTCGAGACCGGCCTGGTCTTCCGCCCCAGCGGCGAGGAGCCCGCGCCGCCGCGGCTGCCGGTCGACCGGCGTCCCACCGACGCCGAGATCGCCGCGCTCGACGCCGCCCTCCCGCGGCAGCCCCGCCGGGTCGCCGTGGTCCTGTCGGGCGCACGCGAGCAGGCCGGCTGGTGGGGCGAGGGCCGCGCCGCGGCCTGGGCCGACGCCGTCGAGGCCGGACGGATCGTCGCCCGCGAGGCGGGGGTCGAGCTGATCGTCCGCCAGGACCGGCACGCCCCGTTCCACCCGGGCCGCTGCGCGGCGCTGCTGGCCGTCGCGGACGGCGAGGAGGTCCTCGTCGGCAACGCGGGCGAGCTGCACCCGCGGGTCATCAAGGCGATGCACCTGCCCGAGGGCACCGCCGCCATGGAACTGGACCTGGACCGCCTGGAGCGCGCCTCGGCCGGCGTGGTGGCGGCCCCCACGGTGTCCGCCTTCCCGGTCGCCACCCAGGACGTCGCGCTCGTCGTGGACGCCTCCGTCCCGGCCGCCGACGTCGAGTCGGCCCTGCGGTCCGGGGCCGGCGGGCTGCTGGAGGCGCTGCGCCTGTTCGACGTCTTCACCGGCGACCAGATCGGTGCCGGGAAGAAGTCACTGGCGTACTCGCTGCGGTTCCGTGCCGCCGACCGCACGCTGACCGCGGAGGAGGCCTCCGCGGCCCGTGACGCCGCGGTCGCCGTCGCGGCCGAGCGCACCGGCGCCTCCCTGCGCGGCGCGTAGGACGGCAAGGGTGCCGGGGAACCGGCGCCGGCTCGGCGCGGGGCGCACTCGGATCACCGGGTGCGCCCCGCGCGCGTGTCCGGGCGATGCGGTGCACGGGGGGCACGAGGGGCGGGGACGATCACCCCAATACCCCCGGCCGGGCCACATAAGGGTCACGTCGCACGATCGGGTGAACCGGCAGGGGAGAGGCCGGTTCCCGGCCGGTCGGTCGACAGAATCGGGGGCGAACCAGCCCCGCTCGACGCGGGAGCGACGGCTGCGAGGGGGAGCCCGGCGGCATGATCGGACCCAGGGTGGCCATGGCGGTGACGGGCCGGGTGCGGGGGTGGCTGCTCCTCATGTGGCCGGGTGCGTGGGTGGCCGCCGTACTGGGGCTGGCCTGCGGGGTGCCCGGCGGGGAGGAGTGGCTGCCCGGTGTCGCGGCGGCGCCCGCGCTCGCCTGCGCGGGCACCGGACGGCGGCGCTGCGTCGCGCTGAGCGGCGGGCTGGCGGTGGCCGCGCTCTTCGTACCGGGGCCGGGCAGACCGCGGGCCGGTGCCGCGGTGGCGGTCGTCGCGGTGCTGGCGGCCTGCTTCTGGCTGGCCGACCGCAGGAGACGGCTCGCCGCCGAACTGACCCGCACCCGGGAGGTCGCGCTCGCCGCCCAGCGGGTGCTGCTGCGCCCGCTCCCGCAGCGGGTGAACGATCTGACGGTCGCCGCCGACCATGTGTCCGCCAGCCGGGGCGCGCATGTCGGCGGCGATCTGTACGAGGTCTTGGCCACGCCGCACGGCGTGCGCGCCGTCATCGGCGACGTGCGCGGCCACGGACTGGAGGCCATCGGCACCGTCGCGGCGCTGCTCGGCACCTTCCGGGAGGCCGCGTACGACGAGCCGGAACTCGGCGGGCTGCTGGCGCGGCTGGACCGGGCGCTCGCCCGGCACATCCAGGAACGCCCTTTCGCCGCCGAGGAGTTCGTCACCCTGATGCTGCTCCAGCTCGACGAGGACGGCCAGGTCGACGTCCTCAACTGCGGTCATCCCGGCCCCTACCGGCTGTCCGCGGACCGGCCCGGCAGCGTCCTGGCGCTGCCACTGGACGCGGGGGAACCTCTTCCGCCCCTGGGGCTGGTGGACGCGGCCGCCGGGGCGAAGGCGGTGCGCTGCGGGCGGCTGCTGCCCGGGCAGGCGCTGTTCCTGCACACCGACGGCGTGGCGGACGCCCGGGACGCGGACGGCACGTTCTTCCCGCTGGCGGCGGCCCTGGAAGGCGCCGCGCGTGCCGCGGGCGGCCACACGCTGTGCGCCCGGGCCCTGGTGGACGCCGTGCGCGCCGCCTACATGCGGCACACCCGCGGCCGTCTCACCGACGACATGGCGCTGCTCGTGCTGCACCGGGACGCCCCGCGCGTGCCCGAACAGGCGTCCGTCCCCCGGACCGTGACCCGGCATCCCGGAGTGCCGCGCGTCTGATCGTGCTCATCCTTGGTACACCTTGGTCGATCCGTGAGCAAAACGCTCATTGTCTGCCTTGTGCGCGCGCCGCACGAGGGGTGTCACCGGAGGAGAACCGAGCAGAGGGGCAGACATGGCACCACCGACCGCCACCGACATCGCGCTGTCCGCGCCCGCGGGCGAACTCATCGCCGTCGTCGGCCCGCCCGGCCCGCAGCGCTCAGCGCTCCAGCACGCGCTCAACGACGCGCCCTGGCACCGGGGTCCGGCCGTGACGACCACCGTCATCAGCGACGGCGCGTGGCACGAACTGCGCCGGGTCGCCGCCGCGGGCATCACCGTGGTCGCCGCGTGCGACGCCACCGTCGCCGCCGAGGCCCATGCCCACCGGGTCGTGCTGCTCCCCGATCCCGACGGGGTGGCGTGACCGATCCCTCCGCCCCGGGCGGACTCCCGCCATTGACAAGGTAGTTGCACAAACGTTGTCATGTGCATATGCCGTCCCTGATCGGGCGTCGGGAGATCCTCGACCATGCCCGGACACAGCTGAGCGCCGGTCCGGGCGTCCTGTTCCACGGGTCCGCGGGCATCGGCAAGTCCGCGCTGCTCACCGCGTTGAGCGCGCCGACCGGGCAGGCCGGGCAGGCCGCCGCCGACGGCTTCGTCCTGCGCTGCGCCCCCGTCGAGGAGGACGCCAAGCTCCCCTTCGTGGCGCTGATGGACCTCTTCGCCCGCGTCCCGGACTCCTATGTGGACGGGCTGGCCGAAGGCCCCCGCGCCGCGCTGCGCGCCGCCCTGCTGCGCGGCCGTGAGCCGGTCTCCCCGCAGAGCCGGCTGGCCGTGCGCGACGCGGCCGTCGACCTCCTGCGGGCGCTGTCCGCCGCCGGCCCGGTCCTCGTCGTGGTCGACGACCTCCAGTGGGTCGACATGCCCAGCGCCGAGGTGCTCTCGGTCGCCCTGCGGCGCCTGTACGACAACGCCCCCGTGCGCTTCCTGGCCGCCGAGCGCGTCATGGACGGCGAGGAGCCGCTCGGCCTGCGCTGCTGCCCGCCGGGCACCGCCACCGTGCCCGTGCCCCCGCTCGCCGACGGCGAAGTGGCCGACCTGCTGCGGGAACGCACCGGCCGGCAGCTCCCCGAGCACGCGCTGCGCGCGATCCAGGAGACCGCCGCGGGCAATCCGCTCTACGCGATCGAACTCGGCGTCGCGGCGCTGCGCGACGGCATGCCCGCCGAGGCCGGCGACACCCTGTCCGTGCCGCCGCGGCTGCGCGACCTGCTGCTGGACCGGGTACGGCTGCTGCCCGCCTCCGCCCGGCAGACGCTGCTGGTCGCCTCCGCCGCCGCCCGCCCCACGCTGCCGCTGCTGACCGCCGCCGGCATCCCGGACCCGGCGGCCGACCTGGCCACCGCCGAAGCGCTCGGGGTCGCCGTCGCCGACGCCGAGGAGACGATCCGCTTCCACCATCCGCTGATCCGCGCGGCGGTCTACGCCGACGCCCCCGAACACGGCCGCCGCGCCGTCCACAAGCTGCTCGCCCGCGCCGTGCCCGAGCCCGTCGAGCACGCCCGCCACCTGGCCCTGGCCCATCCGCACGCCGACGAGACCACCGCGGCCACCCTCACCTCCGCCGCCGGGTCCGCACGCCGCCGCGGAGCCCCCGCCACCGCCGCCGAACTGGCCGCGCTGGCCGCCCGCCGCACCCCCGCCGACCGCCCCGCCGAGCGCGCCGAACGGCTGCTGGCGGCCGCCGAGTACGCCAGCGACGCGGGCCTGCGCGCCGACGCCGACCGCTTCGCGGAGACCGTCCTGGCCGAGGCGGCCTCCGCCCCGCAGCGCGTCCGGGCCCGGCTGATCATGCTCGGCAACGCCGGACAGGCCCTCGGCGGCACCGGCCGGCTCATCACGGACGGCCTGGTCGAGGCCGAGGGGCACCCGGAACTGGAGGCCCGCCTGCACCACTGGGCCGCGGTGCGGCACCTCATCGGCGGCCGTCCCGCCCAGGCCGCCGCGCACGCGCGGCGCGCCGCCCACCCGGCGCTCGGGACCGGGCCCTCCGCGGGCGCGGACGCCGTCACCGCCGACACCCGGGTGGCCGCCCTGGCCCTGCTCGCCCGGCTGCACGCGCTGCACGGCGAGGCCGACGCCGCCGAGTCCGCGCTCGACGAGGCGACGGCCCTGCTGGGCCCCGCCGACGAGCCGGGCGCCCGGGAACTCGTACGGACCCGGGCGCTGCTGGCCGCCGACGCCGACCGCATCGACGAGGCGGAAGCCGCGATGGCCGGGCTCCTCGGCCGGACCGGCGAGTACGCCTCCGTGGAGGAGACCGCCGCCACCCTCGTCGCCCTGGTCCGCATCCAGGTCAGGTCCGGCCGCTGCCGCGAGGCCATGGACAACGTCGCCCGCTGCGGCGTCCTCCCGGTCCGCGCAGGCAGCGACTCCCCGCCGGTGCTCTACGCCGCCACGCTCGCGGAGACCGCGGGCGGCCGGCTGGAGCGCGCCCTGGAACTCGCCGACCGCACCGTGCGCGCCTGCACGACCGACGGCGACCAGCTGTTCCTGCTGCGGGCCCTGGGCGTGCGCGGCCGGGCCCAACTGCTCGCCGGGGGGCGGGAGAACACCGCGGCGGCCGTCGACACCCTGCGGCAGGTACGGCGGCTCGGGGAGACCATGGGCCTCGGCGACCCGGTGCTGCTGCGCTGGTACGGGGACCTCGCCGAGGCGAGCGCCATCCTCGGCGACACCGACGCCGCCGCCGAGGTGCTGCGCGCCGCCCGCCGCCGCGCCGGGCCCCGCCCGCCCGTGAGCGTGGCCGCCGCCCTGGAACGGGCCGAAGGGCTGCGGGAGACGGCGCTGGGCCACCACAAGCGCGGCATCGCCCGTATCCAGTCCGCCGTCACCCGGCTGCGCGGGCGGTCACTGCCGCTCGACCTCGCCCGCTCCCTGATCGTGCTGGGCGCCGCCGACCGCCGCCCGCGACGGGCCGCCGCCGCGCGCGCGGCGCTGACGGAGGCCCTGGAGATCAGCACGGCCGTGGGCGCCGCCCCGATGGCGGCCAGGGCCCGCGCGGAGCTGGCCCGGACCGGCGGAGGCCGTCAGGCCGCGACGCGAGCCCCCGACTACGCGTAGTCGTAGAAGCCGTGGCCGCTCTTGCGGCCCAGCCGGCCCGCGTCGACCATGCGCTGGAGCAGCGGGGGAGCGGCGTACAGCGGCTCCTTGAACTCGTGGTACATCGAGTCGGCGACCGAGGCCACGGTGTCCAGGCCGATCAGGTCGGAGAGCTTGAGCGGGCCCATCGGGTGGGCGCAGCCCATCTCCATGCCGTTGTCGATGTCCTCACGGCTGGCGATACCGGACTCGAACATCCGGATCGACGACAGCAGGTACGGGATGAGCAGGGCGTTCACCACGAAGCCCGCGCGGTCCTGAGCGCGGATCGGGTGCTTGCCCAGCACGTCGGTGACCAGCTTCTCCGCGCGCACCAGCGTCTGGCCGTCGGTGGTCAGCGCCGGGATCAGCTCGACGAGCGCCTGCACCGGGGCGGGGTTGAAGAAGTGGATGCCGAGCACCTGCTCGGGGCGCGAGGTGGCGACGGCGAGCTTCACCAGCGGGATGGAGGAGGTGTTCGAGGCCAAGATGGCGTCCCGGCGGGTCACCACCTGGTCGAGGACCTGGAAGATCTCGGTCTTGACCTGCTCGTTCTCCACGACGGCCTCGATGACGAGGTCGCGGTCCGCGAAGTCCCCGAGGTCGGTGGTGAAGCTGAGGCGCTCCAGCGCCGCGTCGCGCTCCTCCTCGGTGATCTTGCCGCGCTCGGCGGCCTTGGCGAGCGACGTCGTCAGGCGTGTGCGGCCCAGTTCCAGGGCCTCGCCGGTGGTCTCCGCGACCCGGACGTACAGCCCGGCCCGGGCGCACACCTCGGCGATGCCCGCACCCATCTGGCCACAGCCCACCACACCGACAAAACGGATGTCGTCGTTCAACGCCCAGCCTCTCCCTGATCGCGAGACGGAGACCCGGACCGTTGTACGGGCCGGACCAGCCCGATCGACATTACACCCGGGTGGACCACCGCAGGCCGCCGGTGCGACGCGCCCGCGGGGCCGCACCCCGGGCCGTACTTGCGGTGTGCACAGGGCCGCCAGGGGACACGCCGGGGCCCGGCACGGGTTGCCCGGGACCGCCGGTTCGCCGCATGATCGGCCAGAAGTGACGGATCATCAGGGGGAATCGATGGCTCACCTCTCACGCAGGGCCTTCGCCGCCGGTGCGGCCGGGGCCGTCTCCGCCGCGCTGACGACGGCGGACGCGTCCGGTGCGGCGGCCCCGGCGGGCGGCGGCACCGCGCTGCCGCAGTTCCGGGGCATGTGGCTCGCCACGGTCGGGGGCCGCGACTGGCCGTCGGCCCGCGGCGGCACGCCCCGCGAGCAGCGCCGCGAACTGCTCGACTACCTCGACACGGCCGTGGACCGCCGGCTGAACGCCGTGGTCATGCAGGTCCGCCCCACGGCCGACGCGTTCTGGCCGTCCCCGTACGAACCCTGGTCGGAGTACCTGACCGGCGTTCAGGGCGGCGACCCCGGATGGGACCCGCTGGGCACCGCCGTGGAGGAGGCGCACGCACGCGGGCTGGAACTGCACGCCTGGTTCAACCCCTACCGGGTCGCCAACCACGCCGACCCGAAGCGGCTGTCGCGCGACCACCCCGCCGTGCGCAACCCCGGCTGGGCGGTCCCGTACGCAGGGAAGCTGTACTACAACCCCGGTCTGCCCGAGGTCCGCGACTTCGTCCAGGACGCGATGCTGGACGCGGTGCGCCGCTACCCCGTCGACGGCGTCCACTGGGACGACTACTTCTACCCGTACCCCGTGGCGGGCAAGGCGTTCGCCGACGACGACGCCTTCGAGCGGTACGGCGGCGGCTTCGCCGACAGGGCCGCCTGGCGGCGGCACAACACCGACCTCCTGGTGAGCGGGACCGCCGCGCGCATCAAACGCCTGCGGCCCTCGGCCCGCTTCGGCATCAGCCCCTTCGCGGTCTGGCGCAACGCCGCCACCGACCCGCGCGGCTCGGACACCCGAGGCGGCGTGCAGACCTACGACGACCTGTACGCCGACACCCGGGGCTGGGTGCGCAAGGGCTGGATCGACTACATCGCCCCCCAGGTGTACTGGAACATCGGCTTCGAGATCGCCGACTACGCGACCCTGGTGTCCTGGTGGTCCGATGTCGTCGCCGGCACCGGCACGCAGCTCTACATCGGCGAGGCCCTGTACCGGGCCGGCGGCGCCGGCGAGGCCAAGGCCTGGCAGGACCCGGCGGAGCTGTCGCGGCATCTCACCCTGGACGCCCGCCACCCCGAGGTACGCGGCAACATCTTCTTCTCCGGCAAGGAGGTCGTCGCCGACCCCATCGGCGCGATGAGCCGCGTCGTCCGCGACCACTACCCGACCCGGGCCCCGGCCCGCTGAGGTACGGCTCCGCCCGGCAGCCGGCCCACGGCCGGGGTGCCTCCACGCCGGGTCGGGGAGACCCGCTCATGGCCGCGCGACAGGGCGGTGCGCAGCGGGGGGCGGGGGCCGTCGGCCGTGCCGACGCCGCGCCGCGGGACCCGGTCGCCGGGCACCCGGCGCGGTTGTCGAAGCACACCCCAGGACCTGCGGCCGCGATGCGCCCCCACCCGCGGATCCCCCAGCCGCGCGGGAAGTTCCCCCGGCGACGCACCGAACCTGCGGGCACCCGCGCGGTGGCCGGGAGAAGCGTGGGTCCGGCCAGGGCTCTGCGGGGTGTGCGGCAGACGGCCAGGCCCAGGGCGGTGGCGCCGGTCAGCACGGCCGGCGACGAGCGCAGGGCGAGCAGCGCGGTGCTGTTCCGCACGTCCGTGGCGATCTCGTCCTGGAGCCCGCTCAGCCGTTCCGGGTGGCGGACCGTCGCGGGTGTCGACGTCCACCACCAGCCCCGCCGGCCGGGGCACTCCCCGTCGGCCTCGGCATCGCGGGGGGAGACCGGGACGGCGGCGCGCAGGCCCAGCCCGCCGTCCTCGCCCACCTATGCGAAGCAGCACTGGCTACCGCGGCCGCCGGCGGGCGGCCGCGGTACCGGGCGCGGGAGGTCGGATTCGGGCGGCGGAGCGCAGCGCTACGGCTGGGGGGTGCGGGTCACGCCGTGTTCGTGCTCCACCGTCGAGTCCGGTCCGGGCGACAGGATGCACTCGTGCCCGTCCTCGTACCGCACCCGGTACGGCGGCTCCCCGCTCTTGCCCATGACCTCGACGATCTCGGCCACCTTGTCGTGCTGGCCGACGACGCGGCCGTGCTGCCTGACGTGGTCACCCTTGTTCGCGTGCATCGGTCGACCTCCTGGGAACTCGGCGGTCCACGGCTTGGCCTCTCCAGTCTAGGGTCGGCGGCCGGGTCCGCACCCGCTGCGCGCGGGGTGCCCCGGACGCCTCAGAAGGGGTAGCGGGCCTGCTGGGTGGCGACGGTCAGCCAGCGGGTCTGGGAGAACGCCTCGATGCCCCAGCGTCCGCCGAACCGGCCGTGGCCGCTGGCCTGGACGCCGCCGAAGGGCGCCTGCGGCTCGTCGGCGACCGTCTGGTCGTTGACGTGCACGATGCCCGTGCGCAGGCGGCGGGCGACGGCCAGGCCGTGGGTGGCGTTCTCGGTGATGATGCCCGCGGTCAGCCCGTGCTCGGTGTCGTTCGCCAGGGCCACGGCGGTGTCGTCGTCCGGGAAGGAGGCGATGGTGACGAGCGGCCCGAAGGCCTCGGCGTGGTAGAGCTCCGCCTCCTTGGGGACGCCGGAGAGCACCGTCGCGGGGTGGAGCGCGCCGTCCGGCTCGCCGCCGCCGGTGAGCAGCGTGGCGCCCTTGCCGACGGCGTCCGCGACCAGGGCGGCCACCCGCCGCGCCGAGGCCTCGCTGACCAGCGGGCCGACGACGGTGTGCGGGTGGGTGGGGTCGCCCGCGGGCAGCGAGGCGACCTTCGCGGTGAACTTGGCCGTGAACTCCTCGACGAGGCTGTCGTGGACCAGCAGGCGGTCGGCGGACATGCAGATCTGCCCGGCGTTCAGGAAGACCCCGAAGACGGCGGCGTCGACGGCGTGGTCCACGTCCGCGTCCTCCAGGACGACCACGGAGTTCTTGCCGCCGAGCTCCAGGAGCACGGGCTTGAGGTGGCGGGCGGCGAGGGTGCCGACGATCCGGCCGACCTCGGTGGAGCCGGTGAAGTTGACGGCGCGGACCCGCGGGTCGGCGACGAGGGCCTCGGCGACTCCGGCCGCGTCCTCGCGGGCGTTGGTGACGACGTTGAGCACCCCGTCGGGCAGTCCCGCCTCGCGCAGCAGGTCCGCGACGAACAGCCCGCAGGCCACGGGCGCGTCCTCGCTGGGCTTGACGACGACGGTGTTGCCCGCCGCGAGGGGTGCCGCGACCGCGCGCACACCGAGGATGAGCGGCGCGTTCCAGGGCGCGAAGGCGGCGACGACGCCGAGCGGCTCGCGCACCGCCAGGCCGAGCACGCCCTCTTCTTGCGCGCTGAGCACCTCGCCGCGCGGGGCGGTGGTCGCGGCGGCGGCCTCGCGCAGGATCCCGGCGGCGAGTCCCACGTTGAAGTACGCCCAGGGGCGGGTCGCGCCCGCCTCGTGGGCCATGATCTCGGCGGCCTGCTCGGCGCGGCCGTCCAGCAGGTCGGCGGCGGTGAGGAAGATCCTGCGCCGCTCCACGGGGCTCAGTGCCGCCCATTCGGGGAACGCGCCGTGCGCCGCGTCCACCGCCCGCCGGATGTCCTCGGGGCCCCCGGCCGCGACGGTCGCCCAGACCTCGCCGGTGTACGGGTTGATGTCCTCGGCCGTACGTCCGGAGGCGGCCGGGACGTCCTTGCCGCCGATCAGCAGTTCGCGGGTGATGGTCATGGCAGCCCCTTGTCCGCGGCGAACTGCGTTGTTCGCCCAGTGAACCATCGTTCATTGAACTTTTGGCCACCGAGTTTCCGGCGCGGCAAGCGGTCTGTCAATGGACCGGGACGCGGTCACCGCGCGGGGGCCGCCCCTCATCATCACGTCGCGTTTCCATGGAGGTCGGGTCGATGCCGCCTGTCCGCAGCGGACTCCCGGCACGGTGCGCGGAACGGGCGGCATGCCCGGCGGGATCGCAGGGGGCTTTGCATAAAAGTTCCGGCGGCCGTATAGTCATGCCATCGATGAGGAGGGTCCATGGTGTACCGGGCAGCGGTGGCGGGTGCGAGCGGCTACGCGGGCGGGGAGATCCTGCGCCTGCTACTCAACCACCCCGAGATCGAGATCGGCACGCTCACCGCGAACTCCAGCGCAGGGCAGCGCCTCGGCGGCCTGCAGCCGCACCTGCTGCCGCTCGCGGACCGCGTCCTGGAGCCCACCGCGCCCGAGGCGCTCGCCGGGCACGACGTGGTCTTCCTCGCCCTGCCGCACGGCCAGTCGGCCGCCGTCGCGGAGCGGCTCGGCGACACCGCGCTGATCGTGGACTGCGGCGCCGACTTCCGGCTCGCCGACCCCGCCGACTGGGAGCGCTTCTACGGCACCCCGCACGCCGGGACCTGGCCGTACGGCCTGCCCGAGCTGCCCGGCGCGCGCACCGCCCTCTCCGGGACCCGCCGCATCGCGGTGCCCGGCTGCTACCCGACCGCCGTCTCCCTCGCGCTCTTCCCGGCGTACGCGGCCGGCCTGGCCGAGCCGGAGGCCGTGGTCGTCGCCGCCTCCGGCACCTCGGGCGCGGGCAAGGCGGCCAAGCCGCACCTGCTCGGCAGCGAGGTCATGGGCAGCATGACCCCGTACGGCGTCGGCGGCGGCCACCGGCACACCCCGGAGATCGTGCAGAACCTGACCGCGGCCGCCGGTGAGCGCGTCTCCGTCTCCTTCACCCCGACCCTCGCGCCCATGCCGCGCGGCATCCTCGCCACGTGCACGGCCGCGGCCCGGCCCGGGGTCACCGCCTCCGCCGTGCGCGCCGCGTACGAGAAGGCGTTCGCGGACGAGCCCTTCGTGCACCTGCTGCCCGAGGGCCAGTGGCCCGCCACCGCGTCGGTCTTCGGCTCCAACGCCGCGCTGCTGCAGGTCGCCCTCGACGAGGCGGCCGGCCGGATCATCGCGATCAGCGCCATCGACAACCTCACCAAGGGCACCGCGGGCGGCGCCGTGCAGAGCATGAACATCGCCCTCGGCCTGCCCGAGGGGACGGGCCTGAGCACCGCCGGAGTCGCCCCGTGACCCCGACGACGCTCAGTCCCGCCACCCGCGCGCGCCGCGCCGTCGCCGTGCTGCTGACCCGGGCCGCGCCCTGCGGCGCGGGTCCCGGCGCCGGCCCGGCCCGCCCGGCCGCCGAGCCGCACGAAGCCACCATCACGAAGTCCGCCCCCACCGGGTGGGCCACCGCGGAAGCGAAGAAGGAGACCACAGCGTGAGCGTCACGGCAGCGCAGGGATTCACGGCGGCGGGCATCGCCGCCGGGATAAAGGAGAACGGCAACCCGGACCTGGCCCTGGTGGTCAACCGCGGTCCGCGCCTCGCCGCGGCCGGCGTCTTCACCTCCAACCGCGTCAAGGCCGCCCCCGTCCTGTGGTCCGAGCAGGTCCTGCGCGGCGGCCAGGTCTCCGCCGTCGTCCTCAACTCCGGTGGCGCCAACGCCTGCACGGGCCCGCTGGGCTTCCAGGACACCCACGCCACCGCCGAACGCGCCGCGGCCGCCCTCGGCCACAGCGCGGGCGAGGTCGCGGTCTGCTCCACGGGGCTCATCGGTGTGCGGCTGCCCATGGACCGGCTGCTGCCGGGCGTGGACGAGGCCGCCGCGGCCCTGTCCCCGCACGGCGGCGAGAAGGCCGCCATCGCCATCAAGACCACCGACACCGTCCACAAGACCGCCGTCCACGACGGCGACGGCTGGAGCGTCGGCGGCATGGCGAAGGGCGCGGGCATGCTCGCCCCCGGCCTCGCCACCATGCTCGTCGTGATCACCACCGACGCCGACCTGGACTCCGCCACGCTGGACAAGGCACTGCGCGCCGCCACCCGCACCACCTTCGACCGCGCCGACTCCGACGGCTGCATGTCCACCAACGACACCGTGCTGCTGCTGGCCTCCGGCGCCTCGGGCGTCGTCCCCGGGTACGAGGACTTCGCCACCGGCGTCGAGCGGGTCTGCGCCGACCTCGCCCGCCAGCTCATCCGCGACGCCGAGGGCGCCTCCAAGGACATCAGGATCGACGTCGTGAACGCCGCGACCGAGGACGACGCGGTGGAGGTGGGCCGTTCCATCGCCCGCAACAACCTCCTCAAGTGCGCCATCCACGGCGAGGACCCCAACTGGGGCCGGGTGCTCTCGGCGATCGGGACGACCTCCGCCGCCTTCGAGCCCGACCGCCTGAACGTGGCCATCAACGGGGTCTGGGTCTGCAAGGCCGGCTCCGTCGGCGAGGACCGCGACCTGGTCGACATGCGCTACCGCGAGGTGCAGATCACGGCGGACCTCGCCGCGGGCGACCAGACCGCGACGATCTGGACCAACGACCTCACCGCCGAGTACGTCCACGAGAACAGCGCCTACAGCTCATGAGCGCCCGCAAGCACACCGCCCTGCCCAAGGCGCAGATCCTCGTCGAGGCACTGCCCTGGCTGACCCGGCACCACGGCAGGACGGTCGTCGTCAAGTTCGGCGGAAACGCCATGGTCGACGAGGAGCTGAAGGCCGCGTTCGCGCAGGACGTCGTCTTCCTGCGGCACGCCGGGCTCAAGCCCGTGGTCGTGCACGGCGGCGGCCCGCAGATCAGCGCGCAGCTCGACAAGCAGGGCCTGGTCAGCGAGTTCAAGGCGGGGCTGCGGGTCACCACACCCGAGGCCATGG
This sequence comes from Streptomyces sp. NPDC088732, assembly GCF_044751205.1. Lineage (NCBI taxonomy): Bacteria > Bacillati > Actinomycetota > Actinomycetes > Kitasatosporales > Streptomycetaceae > Streptomyces > Streptomyces sp. NPDC088732. The sequence goes on along the minus strand of NZ_JBIVLI010000011.1, from coordinate 29,212 downwards.
ACGTCGTGCGCATGGTGCTGGCGGGGCAGGTGCAGCGCGAGCTGGTCAACCTCCTCAACCAGCACGGCCCCCTCGCGGTCGGCATGACCGGCGAGGACGCGCACACCATCAGCGCCACCCGGCACCGTCCGGTCGTCGACGGCGAGGCCGTCGACATCGGGCGGGTCGGCCAGATCACCGCGATCGACACCGGCGCCATCGAGGCCCTGCTCGACGACGGCCGCATCCCGGTCGTCTCCTCCATCGCCCGCAGCGCCGACTCCGGCGACGGGGCCGGGGTCTACAACGTCAACGCCGACACCGCCGCCGCGGCCCTCGCGGCCGCGCTCGGCGCGGAGACCCTGATGGTCCTCACCGACGTCGAGGGGCTGTACGAGGACTGGCCGAACAGCGACGAGGTCATCAGCCGGCTCACCGCGAGCGAGCTGGAGAAGCTGCTGCCCGAGCTGTCCAGCGGCATGGTCCCCAAGATGGAGGGCTGCCTGCACGCCGTACGCAACGGCGTGAACACCGCCCGGGTCATCGACGGGCGCGTCCAGCACTCGATCCTGCTGGAGATCTTCACCGACGAGGGCATCGGCACCATGGTGGTGCCCGACGCCGCGCACCGCACTGCCAACGGAACTGTGAACCAAGGGGGACGGGCATGACCGGGACCGGAGACGCGAGCAAGCAGGGCAACCAGGGCAACGCTGCGCTCACCGAGCGCTGGCAGGGCTCCCTGATGGACAACTACGGCACACCGCGGCTGCCGCTGGTCCGCGGCGAGGGCGCCACCTTCTGGGACGCCGACGGCAACACGTACCTGGACTTCCTCGGCGGCATCGCCGTCAACGCGCTCGGCACCGCGCACCCCGCCGTCGTGCGCGCCGTGTCCGAGCAGATCGCCACCCTCGGCCACGTCTCGAACTTCTTCGTCGCCGAACCCACCGTCGCCCTCGCCGAGCGGCTGCTGCAGCTGTCCGGCCGGCCCGGGCGGGTGCTGTTCTGCAACTCCGGCACCGAGGCCGTCGAGGCCGCCTTCAAGATCGGCCGGATGACGGGCCGTACGCACATGGTGGCGACCGAGGGCGGCTTCCACGGGCGCACCATGGGCGCCCTCGCGCTCACCGGGCAGCCCAAGAAGCAGGAGGCGTTCCACCCGCTGCCGGGCGACGTCACGCACGTGCCGTTCGGGGACACCGAGGCGCTGCGCGCCGCCGTCACGCAGGACACCGCGCTGGTGGTGCTGGAGCCGATCCAGGGCGAGAACGGCGTCGTCGTGCCCCCGGCCGGCTACCTTGCCGCCGCCCGCGAGATCACCCGCGCCGCCGGGGCCCTGCTCGTCCTGGACGAGGTGCAGACCGGTATCGGCCGCACCGGCCACTGGTTCGAGCACCAGGCGCAGGGCGTCGAGCCCGATGTCGTCACCCTCGCCAAGGGACTCGGCGGCGGGCTGCCCATCGGCGCGGTCCTCGCCTTCGGGCCCGCCGCGGACCTGCTGACGCCCGGTCAGCACGGCACCACCTTCGGCGGCAACCCGGTGGCCTGCGCCGCCGCACTGGCCGTCCTCGACACCATCGCCGCGGACGGCATCCTGGAGAACACCAAGCGGCAGGGCGAGAAGCTGCGGCAGGGGATCGAGGCGCTGGGGCACCCGCTGGTCGCTCAGGTGCGCGGTGCGGGCCTGCTGCTGGGTATCGTGCTCACCGAGCCGCTCGCCGCCCAGGTGCAGAAGGCGGCTCAGGACGCCGGACTCCTGGTGAACGCCGCCGTACCCGACACGGTGCGGCTCGCCCCGCCGCTCATCCTCGGTGACGCGGAGGTGGCGGCCTTCCTCCGGGCGCTGCCGGGGGTCCTGGACGCCGTCCAGGCCCAACACGAGGGAACGCGAGCCGGAGAATGACACGACGATGAGCGAGGCGCAGCAGCAGGCCGGCGCAGCCGCGGCCGTACCGCAGACCCGGATGGCACGCCACCGGCGGATCGTGGACATCCTCAACCGGCAGCCGGTGCGGTCGCAGAGCCAGCTCGCCAAGCTGCTCGCCGACGACGGGCTGACCGTCACCCAGGCGACGCTCTCCCGGGACCTCGACGAGCTCGGCGCCGTCAAGATCCGCACCAACAACGGCGAGTTGATCTACGCGGTGCCGAGCGAGGGCGGTTTCCGCACGCCGCAGGCCCCGCTGGGAGAGTCGGTGAAGGAGGAGCGCATGCGCCGCCTCGCGGGCGAACTGCTCATCTCCGCCGAGGCCTCGGCCAATCTCGTCGTCGTGCGCACGCCCCCGGGCGCGGCGCAGTTCTTCGCCTCGGCGATCGACCAGGCCGAGGTGTGGGACATCCTCGGCACCATCGCGGGCGACGACACCGTGATGCTGATCAGCCGCGACCCGTCCGGCGGGCAGGCGGTCGCCGACCACCTGCTCCGCCTGGCCGGGGGCGGCGCCGAGCGCTGAGCCCGGAGCCCCTCCGGGTGCGGCAGCTGGCGGTGTGTCAGACGACGGGGCTGTTGATGCCGGTCCCCGTCACGTAGCCGGCGCGGTCCGACAGCAGGAATGAACTCCGCGGCGCGTCCTACGCGGCCGAGGGGGATGCCCGACTCGCGGCCCATCGTTGCGTAGAGCTCCGCCGCGGTGATGCCGCGCTCGGCGGCCTGGCGGTCGCCGACCACCTGCTCCGCCTGGCCGGGGGCGGCGCCGAGCGCTGAGCCCGGCGCCGCACGACAGCCTGTCGACGAGTCAGACGACCGGGCTGAGGCCGCCGTCGAGGTTGATGCCGGTCCCCGTCACATAGCCGGCGCGGTCCGACAGCAGGAATGCCACCAGATCCGCGAACTCCGCGGCGCGCCCCACGCGGCCGAGCGGGATGCCCGACTCGCGGCCCATCGTGGCGTAGAGCTCCTCCACGGTGATGCCGCGCTCGGCGGCCTGGCGGTCCCACTGCCCGCTCTCGACGAGGCCGACGAGCACGGCGTTGACGCGGATGTTGTCGGGGCCGAGCTCCTTCGACAGCGCCTTGGTGAGCGCCAGGCCCGCGGCCCGGGACACCGAGGTGGGAGTGCTGCCCGCGCCCGGTGCCTTGGCCGAGACGGCCAGGGTGTTGACCACGCTGCCGCCGCCCGCGGCGCGCAGGTGCGGCAGCGCCAGCCGGGTCAGCCGGACCGCGGCGTGCAGCTTGAGGTCCAGGTCCTCCTCCCACACCGAGTCGTCCTGGCGCTCGAAGAATCCCGCCGCGCTGCGGCCGGCGTTGTTGACGACGGCGTCGATGCGCCCCCAGCGGCCGTCCGCGGCGGAGACGAAGCGCTCCAGGTCCTCCGCGCGGGTCACGTCGGCGGGCACGCCGAGGACGTCCGCCCCGGCGGCGCCCAGGTCCTTGACCAGGTGCTCGATGCGCTCGGCGTCGCGGCCGCACAGCGCCACCCTGGCGCCCTCGGCGGCCAGCCGCCGGACGAGGGCCGCGCCGAGTCCGTCGGACCCTCCGGTGACCAGCACGACCCTGTCGCTCAGATGCAGATCCATGGACGCATTCTTGCCACCGGGAACCGCTGATCGTCAAGCGCTCAACTGCGCGGTGAGACCGCCGAATCCCCGGGTCTGCCAGGTGGTGCCGTCGGTCTCCACGGCGAACGCCTCCGTGTCGGGGAGCTCTTCCAGCCACTCGCGCGCGGCCGGGCCCATGGCGTAGCCGGCGGTGGCCAGCACGTCCGCCTCGGTGAGCCCGCGGCGGACCACGGTGAGCGAGGCGAGCCCGTCCGCGGGCGGCTCGCCGGTGCGCGGGTCGAGGATGTGGCAGCCGCGTTCCGCGGGACCGGAGGTGGCCACGGCGAGTTCGCCGTCCGCGCTCTCCACGACGGTCGCGAGGCCGCCCGGCCGCAGCGGGTCCGCGATGCCGACCCGCCACGGGCCGCCGGTGAGCTGCACGTCCCCGCCGCCGTTGACGCACACCGACTCCGCGCCGGCGGCGGCGACGGCGCGCGCGGCGCGTTCCACCGCCCAGCCCTTCACCAGGCCGGTGGGGTCCGGCGCGGCGTCCGGCCCGGCGTAGCGGAGCGTGAACCAGCCGCCGGTGGTGCGTTCGGCCTCCGCGCACCGCCGCAGCACCTCGCGCACCTCGGGGGAGCAGTCCTCGGGGCCGAGTTCGCCGCGGCCGAGCCGGCTGATCTCGCTGTCGGGGCGGTAGGTGGAGAACAGTGCGTCGGCCTCGTGGAGCCCGGCGACCGCGGCCCCCAGGGCCGCCCGCACCCGCGGGTCACGGGCACCGCGGACGTCGAAGGAGAACACTGTCCCCATGCAGTGTTCGACGTGGCGCAGTCGAGGAGGGTTGTCGGACACGGTCAGACACCGGCCTTGTCCAGCGCACTCTGCAGGGACTGCTGGTAGCCCTGGCTGGTGAAGGAGGCGCCGGAGACGGTGTCGATGGCGGCGCTCTGCGCGGTGACGGCCGCCTGGTTGAGCCGCGGGATCGCGGAGGCGGTCAGCTGCTCGCTCATCGGGGTGCCGCTCGGGGCCTGCACCGCGCTCGCGGCGGTGATCCGCCCGCCCGCCACGGTGATGCTGACCTGCACCGGCCCGTAGCTGGTCTGCGCCACGTCCCCGGTGACGGTCCGCGCGGCGGGCGCGGCGGGCCGCGCGGGCGCCGCGGACCTGTCCGGCGACCGGCCCGCCGGCGCGGACGGCACCGGCACCGACGGGTCGCCGCCGGCCGCCGAGGGCTCCGCCGACACCGGCGGCTGCTGCTGCGGCGGCCGGGCCCCCGCCTGGGCGGCGAAGGGCGCGGTCGTCGGCTTCAGTGCCAGCAGCAGCACAATGGCGGAGACGGTCGTGGCACCGGTCAGGACGATCCGGCGCAGCGGATGCTTCTTCTTCACGGGCACCTCACAGCTTGAAGGACTCGTGGTGGATGCGGCGTTCGGGCACCCCGGCCTCCCGCAGCGCCGCATAGGACTCCTCGGCGAGCCCCGGCGGCCCGCACAGGAAGACGTCGTGCTCCTCGATGTCGGGCAGCATCCGGCGCAGCGCCTCCGCGGTGATCTCCGGGCGGGCCCCGCCGGGGCCGTTGACCGCGTAGACCAGACGGGCGCCGCGATCGGCGGCGATCTCCTGCAACTCGGCCCACAGCGCCAGGTCCTGCTTCCTGCGCGCGCGGTAGAGCAGCGTGAGGTCGCCGGGCGCGGCCGGCAGCGTCTCGAACAGCGCCCGCAGCGGGGTGATGCCCGCGCCGCCCGCCAGCAGCAGCACCTTGCCGCCGCGGCGCCGCGAGGCCGTCATCGCGCCGTACGGCCCCTCCGCCCACACACGGGTGCCGGGCCGCAGCCCGGCCAGTGCCGAGCTGTGCCCGCCGGCCGCCTTGACGGTGATGCGCAGCAGGTCGGGCCGGGGCGGCGCGGACAGCGAGTACGGGTTGGAGCTCCACCGCAGCCCCTCGGCGAGGAACCGCCAGCGGAAGAACTGGCCGGGCTCCGCCCCCAGCCGGTGCAGCCGCCGCCCCTTGATCAGCACCGACACCACGCCTGGCGCCTCCTCCACGGTCTCCTCGACCCGCATGCGGTGCTTGAGGTTGAGCCGTACGGGCACCAGCACCCGGTACCACAGCACCAGGGCGGTGACGGTGCCGTAGAGGGCGTACCAGACGGCGCGGGCCGTCGCGTCGCCCGCGAACTCCGCGCCGGTGGCGAGCTGGTGCCAGAACGTCAGGTAGACGGCGGCATAGGTGAGCAGATGGATGTAGTACCAGGTCTCGTAGCGCATCCTGCGCCGCAGGGCACCGGCCGAGACGAAGCCGATGACCAGGAGCAGCACGGTCCCGGCGGTCGCCTTGACCATCTCGGGGTAGTCCAGGACCACGCTCGCCGTCTGCCGGGTGATCGGCTGCCCGGACTGCGCGGAGTAGCCCCACAGGATGAGCACGACGTGCGCCACGACCAGGGAGATCGCGTAGCGTCCGGTCATCGCGTGCCAGCGGGCGACCCGGTCGGAGCCGACCCGCCGTTCCAGGGCCGGGACCCGGGCCATCTGCAGGACGACCAGGGAGATCGCGTAGCCGCCGAGCAGGCCGGTGATCCGGCCGGCCGCGATCAGCCGGTCCGCCGCCACCGGCCGGACGTAGGGGGTGTTGCCCCACCACAGCCAGACGACCCCGGCAGCGCCCGCCCAGGCCAGCAGGAGCAGGGGGACCGCGGGGGAGCGGCGGGGACGGATCCGGCGCATGGCCTGCCGTCTGCCCGCCCTGCTGTTGTGGATCATCGTGCTCGTGGCCGCCATGCGAGGGCATACGGGCGGCAGTTCGACGTGACTCAATGCGGGGCTTCGGCTGACGGTCGGGGGAGGCGTGTGCTAAGCGCGGGCCTGCGTGGTCGGGTGCGGGTTCGTGGGTGGTTGCTCGCGCGGTTCCCCGCGCCCCTTCGGGCGCGATCCCGGGCCGCGGTTCCCGGGACCCGCGGCCACGGGCGGCCCTGCGTGGACCTGCGTGGTCGGTTGCGGGTTCGTGGGCGGTTGCCCGCGCGGTTCCCCGCGCCCCTTCGGGGCGCTGACCTGCGGTGATGCGGGTGATTGACGAAACATACGAGAGAGTGCATACTTATACCCATCAGCGTATGCATCATCACGCCCCGCCATACGCTCTCGACCTCGCGCACCAAAGGAGAGACCCGTGACCGAGCGCGTCGTACTCGCCTACTCGGGCGGACTGGACACCTCCGTCGCCATCGGCTGGATCGCCGAGGAGACCGGCGCCGAGGTCATCGCCGTGGCCGTGGACGTCGGCCAGGGCGGCGAGGACCTGGACGTGATCCGCAAGCGGGCCCTGGCCTGCGGCGCGGTCGAGGCCGAGGTCGCCGACGCCAAGGACGAGTTCGCCGACGAGTACTGCCTCCCGGCGATCAAGGCCAACGCCCTCTACATGGACCGCTACCCGCTGGTCTCCGCCCTCTCGCGGCCCACCATCGTCAAGCACCTGGTGGCCGCCGCGAAGAAGCACGGCGCCTCCGTCGTCGCCCACGGCTGCACCGGCAAGGGCAACGACCAGGTCCGCTTCGAGGCCGGCATCTCCTCCCTCGCGCCCGACCTCACGTGCATCGCGCCGGTCCGCGACTACGCGATGACCCGCGACAAGGCCATCGCCTTCTGCGAGGAGAAGAACCTCCCGATCGCCACCACCAAGAAGTCCCCGTACTCGATCGACCAGAACGTCTTCGGGCGCGCCGTCGAGACCGGCTTCCTGGAGGACATCTGGAACGCCCCGATCGAGGACGTCTACGAGTACACCCAGAACCCGGCCACGCCCCGCGAGGCCGACGAGCTGGTCATCACCTTCAAGCAGGGCGTCCCGGTCGCGATCGACGGCAAGCCCGTCACCGTCCTGCAGGCGATCCAGCAGCTCAACGAGCGCGCGGGCGCCCAGGGCATCGGCCGGATCGACATGGTCGAGGACCGGCTGGTCGGCATCAAGTCCCGCGAGGTGTACGAGGCGCCGGGCGCGATCGCACTGATCACCGCCCACCAGGAGCTGGAGAACGTCACCGTCGAGCGCGAACTCGCCCGCTACAAGCGGCAGGTCGAGCAGCGCTGGGGCGAGCTGGTCTACGACGGCCTGTGGTTCTCCCCGCTCAAGCGGGCGCTGGACGGCTTCATCGAGGAGGCCAACCAGCACGTCTCCGGTGACATCCGGATGACCCTGCACGGCGGCCGCGCCGTCGTCACCGGCCGCAAGTCCGCCGAGTCGCTGTACGACTTCAACCTGGCGACGTACGACACCGGCGACACGTTCGACCAGTCCCTCTCCAAGGGCTTCATCGAGATCTTCGGCATGTCGTCGAAGATCGCCGCCAAGCGCGACCTGGCGTAGTCAGTAGCCTCGGTACAGCAGCCCGCCTCCCCGCCCGTTCCACGGCGGGGAGGCGGCCGCACATCGCACCACCGACGGAAGCGAGCGAAGAGTTGAGCAGCAACACCGGTGACGTCCGGCTCTGGGGCGGCCGTTTCGCCGACGGCCCGGCGGAGGCGCTGGCCAAGTTGTCGGCGTCCGTGCACTTCGACTGGCGGCTCGCGCCGTACGACATCGCGGGCTCCCGCGCCCACGCCCGCGTGCTCACCGCGGCGGGCCTGCTGACCGGGGACGAGCTGACGCGCATGCTGGCCGGCCTCGACCAGCTGGAGGCCGATGTCGCCGACGGCAGCTTCACCGGCACCATCGCCGACGAGGACGTCCACACCGCCCTGGAACGCGGCCTGCTGGAGCGGCTCGGCCCCGACCTCGGCGGCAAGCTGCGCGCCGGCCGGTCCCGCAACGACCAGGTCGCCACGCTCTTCCGGATGTACCTGCGCGACCACGCCCGTGTGATCGGCGGCCTGGTCGCCGAGCTCCAGCACGCCCTGGTCGCGCTCGCCGAGGCGCACATCGACGTCGCCATGCCGGGCCGCACGCACCTCCAGCACGCGCAGCCGGTGCTCTTCGCCCACCACGTCCTCGCCCACGTCCAGGCGCTGTCCCGGGACGCCGAGCGGCTGCGGCAGTGGGACGAGCGGACGGCCGTCTCTCCGTACGGCTCCGGCGCGCTGGCCGGGTCCTCGCTCGGCCTGGACCCGGAGGCCGTCGCGCGGGACCTCGGGTTCGAGCACGGCTCGGCGGCCAACTCCATCGACGGCACCGCCTCGCGGGACTTCGTCGCCGAGTTCGCCTTCATCACGGCGATGATCGGCGTCGACCTGTCGCGGATCGCCGAGGAGGTCATCATCTGGAACACGAAGGAGTTCTCCTTCGTCACCCTCCACGACGCCTTCTCGACCGGCTCGTCGATCATGCCGCAGAAGAAGAACCCCGACATCGCCGAGCTGGCGCGCGGCAAGTCCGGCCGCCTCATCGGGAACCTGACCGGCCTGCTGGCCACGCTCAAGGCGCTCCCGCTCGCGTACAACCGCGACCTCCAGGAGGACAAGGAGCCGGTCTTCGACTCCTGCGACACCCTCGAGGTCCTGCTCCCGGCGTTCACCGGGATGATGGCCACCCTCACCGTCAACCGCAAGCGCATGGAGGAGCTGGCCCCGGCGGGCTTCTCGCTCGCCACCGACATCGCGGAGTGGCTGGTCAAGCAGGGCGTCCCGTTCCGGGTGGCGCATGAGATCGCCGGTGAGTGCGTCAAGGTCTGCGAGGCCGAGGGCATCGAGCTGGACCAGCTGACCGACGAGCAGTTCGCCAAGATCTCCCCCCACCTCACCCCCGAGGTGCGGACGGTGCTCGACGTGCCCGGCGCGCTGGCCGCCAGGAACGGCCGGGGCGGCACGGCGCCCTCCGCGGTCGTCGTCCAGCTCGCCGAGATCAAGCGGGACCTGGCCGTGCAGCTGGCCTGGGCGCAGGCCAAGAGCTGACCACGCTCCTCTTTCCCGATGCGGCCCGGCCGGAGCTGATACTCCGGCCGGGCTTCATCGGACTCTTGAATGAGACGTTCGTGTCTCATTTCGGCTACCCTTGTCTCATGAGCTTCCAGCGTGAGCAGGTCCTGCGCGACACGGCCGAGCTGCTCTCGCGCCGCGCCACCGCCTCCATGGACGAGATCGCCAAGGCGGCGGGCATCAGCCGGGCCACCCTGCACCGGCACTTCCCCGGCCGGGACGCGCTCGTACGCGCCCTCGGCACGCTCGGCATCGAGCAGACCGAGGAGTGCCTGGACGCTGCCCGCATCGAGGAGGGCGACCCCGTCGAGGCCGTCCGCCGGCTCATCACCGAGGCCATGCCCGTCTCCGGCTTCCTCGCCTTCCTCTACGGCGAGAACCAGCTCTACGACCTCGACGAGATCAACGACGGCTGGGCCCGCATCGACGGCCGCGTCGCCGCGCTCTTCCGCCGCGGCCAGGAGACCGGCGCCTTCCGCTACGACCTGACCCCCGCCTGGCTCGTCGAGGCGCTGTACGCGCTCATCGCCGCCTCCGCCTGGTCCGTCCTGGACGGCCGCATGGCCCGGCGCGACTCCGCCCGCATGGTCACCGACCTGCTGCTGGGGGGCATGCTGCGCGTGCCCGGCACGGAGGAGGGCCGCCGGACAGGGAGCGCGTCATGACCACCACCGCCCCCGCCGGCACCCTCCGCCGGGACGACCGCGGCCACCCCGGCCGCTGGCTCGCGCTCGGCGTGCTCACCCTCGCCCTGCTGCTCGTCGCCGTCGACGCCACCGTCCTGGGCCTCGCCATCCCCTTCCTCACCGAGGACCTGCGGCCCACCTCCACCCAGCTGCTGTGGATCGGCGACAGCTACTCCTTCGTCATCGCCGGCCTGCTGGTCTCGATGGGCAGCCTCGGCGACCGCGTCGGCCGCAAGCGGCTGCTACTCACCGGCACCGCCGCCTTCGGCGCGCTGTCGGTCCTCGCCGCGTACGCCACCACGCCCGGGACGCTCATCACCGCCCGCGCGCTCATGGGCGTCGCCGGCGCCACCCTCATGCCGTCCACCCTGGCCCTGATCCGCACCCTCTTCCCCGACGCGCGCGAACGCAGCTTCGCCATCGGCGTCTGGGGTGCGGTCTCGACCGCCGGTGCGGCGCTCGGGCCGGTCGTCGGCGGTGTCCTGCTGGAGCACTTCTGGTGGGGCTCGGTGTTCCTCATCAACCTGCCGGTGATGGCCGTCCTGCTGGTCGTCGGCGCGCGTCTGCTGCCCGAGTCCCGCGATCCGGGCCGCGGACCGTGGGACCCGGCGAGCGTGCTCCTGTCGCTGCTCGGCATGTTCGGGGTCGTGTACGCCGTCAAGCAGCTCGCCGTCCACGGGCCGGGACCGACTGCCCTCGGGGCCGGACTGCTCGGCGCGGCGGGCCTCCACGGCTTCGTACGCCGCCAACTCGCCCTGCCCGTACCACTGCTGGACATGCGGCTGTTCCGGCACCGCGGCTTCTCCGGGGCGGTGCTGGCCGACCTGCTCACCGTGCTCGGGCTCGCCGGGATCGTCTTCTTCCTCTCCCAGTTCCTCCAGGAGGTCCAGGGCCGCTCCCCGCTCCAGGCGGGCCTGTTCGAGCTGCCCGCCACGCTGGGTGCCGCGGGCACCGGCCTCGTCGCGGGGGCCGTCGCCCGGCGCTGGTCGGTGCGGGCCGCCGTCACCGGCGGCCTGGGCGCCACCGGGCTCGCCCTGGTCGCCCTGCTGGCCCTGCGGCCCGGCTCGGGCTTCCTCTACCTCGGCGGCGTCCTGCTCGTCACCGGGGCCGGGGCGGGACTCTCGTACACCGTGACCGCCGACGTCATCCTCTCCAGCGTCCCGCCGGCGCAGGCCGGTGCGGCCTCCGGCGTCTCGGAGACGGCCTACGAACTCGGTGCGGCCCTCGGCATCGCCCTGCTCGGCTCGATCGTCACCGGCATCTCCGGCGGCCCGGCCTCGGCGGCGCCCGCCGCGTTCACCGACGGCCTGCGGACGGCATCCGCCGTGGGCGGCGGCGTCCTGCTGGTCGCGGCGGCGGCCGCCTGGGGGTTGCTGCGGGGGCAGCGGCTCGCGGGAGCGGTGCGCCGCTGAGCCGCGCGTGGCATTCGGGTGGGTTCGGTGTGTTCGCCCGTGCGGGTGGGGGGTGCTGCGCGTGGCTGAGTCGCCCGTGCGGTTCGGGTGGGTTCGGTGTGTTTGCCTGTGCGGGTGCGTCGGGGTTGGTCGCGCAGTTCCCCGCGCCCCTTGAGGGGGGTGGTGCGTGCGGGTTCTCGCGTCCCTACGGGGCGTTACGCCGCGGTCGCGTGGTCGGCGGCCTTGGCCGCCTTGGCCTTGGTGGCGTAGACGTCGACGTACTCCTGGCCGCCGAGCCGCATGACGTGGCTCATCACCTCGTCGGTGACGGCGCGCAGCACGTAGCGGTCGCGGTCCATGCCCTCGTAGCGGGAGAACTCCAGGGCCTTGCCGAAGCGGACCGTGAAGCGGTGCACGCGGGGCATGCCGGCGCCGCCGGGCTGGATGCGGTCGGTGCCGACCATGGCGAACGGGACAACGGGGGCCCCGGTCATCAGGGCCAGCCGGGACACGCCGGTGCGGCCGCGGTAGAGGCGGCCGTCGGGGGAGCGGGTGCCCTCCGGGTAGATGCCGAAGACCTTGCCCTCGGTGAGGATGCGATGCCCGGTCATCAGGGCGGCGACACCGCCGTGGCCTCCGTCGCGGTCGACCGGGATCATGCCCACGGAGGTGAAGAAGGCCGCCATGAGGCGGCCCTTGAGGCCGGGGGTGGTGACGTATTCGTCCTTGCCGATGAAGAAGACCTGCCGCTTGACGACCAGGGACAGGAACATCGAGTCGATGAAGGTGACGTGGTTGCCGGCGAGGATGACCGGGCCCTCACCCGGGATGTGCTCCATGCCCTCGACCCTCGGGCGGAACAGTACACGCATCAGTACTCCGAGCAGCGCCTTGAGGATGATGCGGAACAACGGGTCCTCCGGTCGTGGTCGGCAGAGGTCCGGCGGGACTCTGCGCAGGGTCTCGCTCACCAGTGTGCGCCTCCCCCGTCGAGGACGATACTTCCGCGGCGCCACGACACGCACACCGGGTTCACACGACTGGCACGCATTGTTGATCCGCGTTACCGCCGTGTTCCGACGGTGGCCGCCCGGCTGAAACGGCCGGCCGCCTACGATGCGCGCGTCGCTTGACAGGGTCCGGACAGATGTTCGGCCGATTCGAGGGAGCGCACATGACGCACGAGCAGCAGGGCCAGGACCAGGGCCGGGGTCCCGGCCGCCGGGCACTGATCGGAGCGGCGGCCGCGTTCGGGGCCGGCGCCTCCGTCCTCGGCACGGCGGGGGGCGCGGCGGCGAACGGGCGCGAGTCCTCGCACGGTTCGTCGCACGACTCCGCGCACGGACCGGTGAGAGCCCTTCCCGTGCCGACCGTCGTCGGTCACCGCGGCGCCAGCGGCTACCGCCCCGAGCACACCTTCGGCTCGTACCAGCTCGCGCTGGACCTCGGCGCCGACGTGATCGAGCAGGACCTCGTCCCCACCAAGGACGGCCACCTGGTCTGCCGTCACGAGCCGGAGATCGGCGGCACCACCGACGTCGCCAAGCACCCGGAGTTCGCCTCCCGCAGGACCACCAAGACCATCGACGGCGTCGCCACCACCGGCTGGTTCACCGAGGACTTCACCCTCGCCGAGCTGAAGACGCTGCGCGCCGTCGAGCGGCTGCCCGCACAGCGGCAGCACAACACCCTCTACGACGGCCACTGGGAGATCCCCACCTTCGAAGAGGTGCTGCGCTGGGCCGACGACCAGGGCCGCAAGCGCGACAAGGCGGTGTGGCTGCACGTCGAGACCAAGCACCCCACCTACTTCCGCGGCATCGGCCTCGGCCTGGAGGAGCGGGTGGCCAAGCTGCTCCGCCGCTACGGCCGCGACCAGCGCAACTCCCCGCTGTTCCTGCAGTCCTTCGAGCCCACCAGCCTCCAGCGGCTCGGCGCGCTCGGCCTGCGCAACCCCAAGGTCTTCCTGCTGGACGCCGCCACCACCCGCCCCTACGACCTCGTGGCGGCGGGCGACCCGCGTACCGTCGCCGACCTGGTCACCCCGGCCGGCCTCAAGTGGATCGCCGGCTTCGCGCAGGGCATCGGCCCCACCGTCAACCTGATCATCCCGCGTGACGCGGCCGGCAACCTCGGCACGCCGACCACGCTGGTGCGCGACGCCCACAAGGCCGGGCTGATCCTGCACCCCTACACGATGCGCAACGAGAACGCCTTCCTGCCGGCCGCCTACCGCGTCGGCACCGACCCGAACGCCTACGGCGACGCCTTCGGCGCCTTCCAGCTCTACTTCGAGCAGGGCATCGACGGCATCTTCTCCGACAACTGCGACACCGCGCTGCTCGCCCGCGCGGCCTTCGTCAACAAGGCGTGACGCCACTGCCGCGCACGGGTGGTTCCCCCGCCAGGGGGCAACCGCCCGGCGCGGCACGGGTGTCCCGCGGGGCATGAGCGCATCCGCACGCCACGACGAACTGACCCGCATCCGGCCACTGCTCGCCGCCGAGGCGGCGGCGGAGTCCGTACCCGGCGCCGTCGAGGCCGCCGACCTCGAACAGTCCGTGTGGCTGCGGCTGCTGGAGCTGCCGGAACCGCCCGACGACCCCGCGGGGTGGCTGCGCCGTGCGGTGCGCGCCGAGGCGCGGCTCGCCGGGCGGCACGCCCGCCACGAGACCCCGCTGGCTCCCGCCGCACTGGGCGGGCACGCGGCCGCGCAGGCGCCCACCGCGGAACAGCAGGTGCTCGCCGCCGAGCGGCGCCGCGCCCTGCTGGCCGCCGCGGGCCGGCTGCCGGGGCGCTGCCCTGAGCTGGTATCGGCCCTGATCTCCCGTTCCGACCTCACTTACCGGGAAATCTCCCGGGAGTTGGGAATCTCACAGGGCAGTCTGGGCCCGCTGCGTTCCCGCTGCCTGAGTTGTCTGCGTACGATCCTCGCAACCGGGGTTGCATCTCCCGTACGACGGGGTAATGCACCGTAAACAGTCGGCGACAGGGCGCTTGTGCGCGGCCGCGCCGTGTTCCGGTACCAGTCAGGGCAACGTCCTGGGCGCCCCCTCACCCCTCAGGCGCCCGGGCGACTCGAAGGGGAGGCCAGCGCACATGGGCATGAGCGTGACCATCTCTACCGCGATGGGCGACGACGCCGAGAAGATCCTCAAACTGCAATACCTGTGCTACCAGAGCGAGGCGGAGCTTTACGGCGACTACGGCATCGAACCGTTGACGCAGACCCTCGACGCGCTGCGCGAGGAGCTCACGCAGGGCACGGTCCTGGTGGCCAGGCTCGGCGAGGAGGTGGTCGGCTCGGTCCGCGGCGCGGTCGACGACGACGGCACCGCCCGCATCGCCAAACTGATCGTCCACCCCCGCATGCAGCGGCACGGCCTCGGCGGCCGGCTGCTGCGGGCCATCGAGGAACGGCTGGCGGCCGACCTCCAGGCCAAGCGCTACCGCCTCTTCACGGGCCACCGCAGCGAGTTCAACCTGCGGCTGTACCGCAAGCTCGGCTACGCGCAGGTGGGTTCGGCCGAGCCGGTCAGCGGCCGGCTGAGCCTGGTGCACATGGAGAAGCCGGCGGCGCAGTCCTACGCCGCCAGCGCCTGAGCGCGGATCAGGACGTCCGCTGTGGCTGCGCCGCCCGGCGCAGCCACAGCAGTCCGCTGACGGGGATGACCAGGGGCAGGAACAGGTAGCCCATGCCGTAGTCCGACCACACCGTCTGGTCGGGGAAGGCCGAGGAGTCCACCAGCGTCAGCGTGCCCACGGTCAGTACGCCGATCAGCTCCAGCGTGCAGCTGACCAGCGCCACCTTCCGGGCGCTCTCGCCGCCCCGCCACAGCGCCACCGTGATCACCGCGTACACGATTCCGGCGAGCAGCGACAGCAGGTACGCCAGCGGCGCCTCGTCGAACTGCAGGGCGATCTGCACGATCGCGCGGGACAGCGCGGCGACGGTGAAGACCCCGTACAGCGAGAGCAGCAGCCGTCCCGGGCCGCGGCCGATCCCCTTGTCCGGCGCGGTCTGCCCGGTGGTCCTGCCGGCGGTCTCAGGCACTGACGCCTCCCCAGATGTCGTACAGCCGTACTTCCAGCACGGCCAGGATGACCCCGCCCGCGGCCACGATCGCCGAGCCCCAGCGGGTGCGCTCGGTCAGCGACATGAAGCCCGCGGCCGGGACCGTGCAGGCCGCGCCGAGCAGGTACGCGACGAAGATCGTCGTCCCGTCGACCGGCTTGTCGCCCGCGCCGAGCCTGACCACGCCGATCACCAGCTGGGCCAGCGCCAGCACGGCCACCACGGCCATGCCGATGAAGTGCCAGTCCTTGGTCGGCTGGTCCCGGAAGGCAGCGAAACCGCACCAGGCGGCCAGCAGCAGCGCCGTGGCGGAGACCACGATCGTGAGGACGTCGAGCATGGCGTGACTCTATTACGGGCGGGAATCGCCGGATCCCACACCCCGGCCTGTCCGCATCGCGGACGCCGGGACCGGATATTGGTACGCCGCCGGGGTGTCTGCTTTACTGGTGCCCATGACCACGACGAACCGCCGCTGCCGCGCGACCGAGGCGATGACGCCCGGTGTTCGTCGTATGTGTCGAATGTGTGCACGCTGAGGGCCCACGCCATCTGAGTCTCGCGCCCCGAAGTGAGACCCGCCCCTCCTGCCACGGATCGCGCACACCACCCCCCATGCACATGGACACGGACACGGAACCGCAGCGCGCCCTCTGCCGCTGCCGGCTGACGCACGACCCCCAGCCGCCCGGCACCCGCTGCTGACTCCTCCCACCCCCTTCCGGGGCGCAGCCATGCCTGCCGACCGTGCATTCACCCCCCTGTGCGGCTTTTGTCTGCCGCGCACTCGACAGTGACGGAAATCCCAGTGATCACCACAACGGGCCTGACCAAGGTCTACCGTTCCCACGGCCGGGACACGGTGGCCCTCGACGGCGTCGA
Source organism: Streptomyces sp. NPDC088732 (assembly GCF_044751205.1). NCBI lineage: Bacteria > Bacillati > Actinomycetota > Actinomycetes > Kitasatosporales > Streptomycetaceae > Streptomyces > Streptomyces sp. NPDC088732. Next base: position 12,813 of record NZ_JBIVLI010000011.1, on the reverse strand, counting down.
CCTGCATGTCCGCGAAGGCGAGGTGTACGGCGTCGTCGGCCGCAGCGGCGCAGGCAAGAGCACCCTCATCCGCTGCGTCAACCTGCTGGAGCGGCCGACCTCGGGCACCGTCGAGGTCGCCGGGCAGGACCTGACCGCGCTCGCCGGCCGCTCGCCGCGCGCCGGTTCGGCCCTGCGCGCCGCCCGCGGCCGGATCGGCATGGTCTTCCAGCACTTCAACCTGCTGTCCTCGCGCACCGTCCAGGACAACGTCGAACTCCCGCTGGAGATCCTCGGCGTCTCCGGCCGGCAGCGCACGGCCAAGGCCCGCGAACTGCTCGACCTCGTGGGCCTCGCCGACAAGGCGCGCGCCTACCCCGCCCAGCTCTCCGGGGGCCAGAAGCAGCGGGTCGGCATCGCCCGGGCCCTGGCCGGCGACCCGAAGGTGCTGCTCTCCGACGAGGCCACCTCCGCCCTCGACCCCGAGACCACCCGCTCGATCCTCCAGCTCCTGCGCGACCTCAACCGGCAACTCGGCCTCACCGTGCTGCTGATCACGCACGAGATGGAGGTCGTCAAGGCGGTCTGCGACTCCGCCGCACTGATGAAGGGAGGCCGGATCGTGGAATCCGGCAGGGTCACCGACCTGCTCGCCACCCCCGGCTCCGAACTCGCCCACGAGCTCTTCCCGGTCGGCGGCGAGCCGTCCGGCGAGGACCGCACCGTCGTCGACCTCACCTTCCACGGGGAGGCCGCGACCGAACCGGTCATCTCGCAGCTCTCGCGCACCTACAACATCGACATCTCCGTGCTCGGCGCCGCGCTCGAGACCATCGCGGGACGCCAGGTCGGCCGCATGCGGATCGAACTGCCCGGCGCCTTCGAGGACAACGTGGTGCCCATCGGCTTCCTGCGCGAGAAGGGCCTCCAGGTCGACATCGCGCCGGCCGCCGGCGCGGAGCGGGCCGAGCGGATCGAGGGGGCCGCGAAGTGACCTGGTCCGAGATGCAGCCGCTGCTGTCCCAGGCCTGCGGGGAGACGCTGGTCATGGTCGGCTGGTCCACGCTGATATCCGTCGCGGGCGGCCTGCCGATCGGCGTGCTGCTCGTCCTCACCGGCCGCGGCGGACTGCTCGCCAACGGCGTGTTCTCCAAGGCGCTGGGCGCCGTGGTCAACGTGATCCGGTCGCTGCCCTTCGTGATCCTCATGATCTACCTGATGCCGTTCACCAAGTCCCTGGTCGGCACCACGATCGGTCCGCAGGCGATGATCGTCCCGCTGTCGATCGGCGCGATCCCGTTCTTCGCCCGGCTGGTGGAGATCGCCGTCCGCGAAGTGGACTCCGGTTTCGTCGAGGCCGTGCAGTCCATGGGCGGCAGCACCTGGACCGTCGTGCGCAAGGCCCTGCTGCCGGAGTCGCTGCCCGCGTTGATCTCCGCCGCCACCACGACCGTCATCGCCCTGATCGGCTACTCGGCCATGGCCGGGCTCATCGGCGGCGGCGGCCTCGGCGACCTCGCCGTCCGCTACGGGTACCAGCGCTTCGAGACCGGGCTGATGAACGTGACGCTGGCCGTCCTCATCGTGATCGTCACCGCGGTCCAGTTCCTCGGCGACCTCACCGCCCGCGGCGTCTCGCGCCGCGGCCGGGCCTCCGTCGCCCCGCGGCTGCGCCTGCTGCGTCCGGCCGCCGCCACCGAGACCTCCTGACACCCGCACCACCCACCGTTCAGAAAGGCACTTTTCGTGCGTACCCCTGTCAAGACCACCACCGCCGTCCTGGCCGCCACCGGCCTCGCCCTCGTCCTGGCCGCCTGCGGCTCGGACTCCGGCTCCACCAAGGACAGCGCGAGCGACCCGCTCGTCGTCGCCGCGAGCCCCGTCCCGCACGCGGAGATCCTGGACTTCGTGAAGAAGAACCTGGCCGCCAAGGCCGGACTCAAGCTGGAGGTCAAGGAGTTCAGCGACTACGTGACGCCGAACACCGCGACCGAGGACGGCGACGTCGACGCCAACTACTTCCAGAACCAGCCCTACCTGGACGACTTCAACAAGAAGAAGGGCACCCACATCGTGCCCGTCGTCACCGTCCACCTGGAGCCGCTGGGGCTGTACTCCAGCAAGCTGAAGTCCGCCGACGCGCTCAGGAGCGGCGCGACGATAGCCCTGGCCAACGACGCGGTGAACGAGGCCCGGGGGCTGAAACTGCTCGCCGCCAACGGCCTGATCACCCTCAGGGACGGCGTCGGCAACGAGGCCACCCCCGCCGACGTCACCGGCAATCCGAAGAACCTGAAGTTCAAGGAGCTGGAGGCGGCCCAGCTGCCCCGTTCCCTGGACGACGTCGACGCCGCCGTCATCAACGGCAACTACGCCATCGCCGCGGGACTCAAGCCCGCCCAGGACGCCCTGGTCCTGGAGTCCGCGACGAACAACCCCTACGGCAACTTCCTCGCTGTCAAGGAGGGCAACGAGAAGGACCCGCGTGTGCTCAAGCTCAAGAAGCTGCTCACCTCGCCCGAGGTGAAGAAGTTCATCGAGGACACCTACGCCGGCTCCGTCATCCCCTCCTTCTGACGCTCCCGTGGGGGCGGTGCGCGGTCACTGCGTGCCGTCCCCGCCGTGGACCCCCGCCCAGTCCAGGCGCAGCTGCTCGGTCCGCGGCAGCCGGGACACGATCAGGTCGTACGAGTCCTCGATCATCTCCCGCACCAGGCGGTCGGTGAGCGAACCGTCCAGGGTGACCGTGTTCCAGTGCCGCTTGTTCAGATGCCAACCGGGGGCGATCGCCGCGTGCTCCGCCCGCAACCGGACGGCCAGTTCGGGATCGCACTTCAGGCTGACCTGGAGCGGCTCACCGGCCAGCGCGCTGATCGCGAAGATCTTCCCGCCCACCTTGAAGACCGTCACCTCCGCGTTGCGCGGGAACGGGTTCTCCTCGCTGACCCCATTGAAGCCGAGGCAGAAGTCCCTGAGCCGGTCCGTGTCCATCCGCCCATTCAACCGGGCGGCACCGACAGTGCGGGCCGCGCCGCCTCAGTGCCGGCGCACCCAGTAGACGTCCGTGGTGTACGGCATCTCGATGGCGCCCCTGCCGCGCGTCGCGTCGTGCCCGGCGAGCACCGCCTCGACCTCCGCGCGCACGCGCTCCTGCTCCGCGGGGTCCATCACCGCGATGTGGCTGGAGGAGGTCATGCGCTCCACCACGTCCGACACCGTCGTCGAGTACGGGTTCGGCCAGTGCCGCTCGTACACCTGCGACCAGCCCTCCCGGTCGCCGAAGGCCTTGCGCCAGCCGCCGTCCAGCGGGCTCGGCAGGTCGCGCGGCGCGAGCCGGAAGACGATGTCCTGGTAGTCCCGCACCCACGGCACGGAGGTGTCGTAGGTGTTCCACACCAGCGCCAGCCAGCCGCCCGGCCGCAGCAGCCGCTCCACCTCGGCCAGCGCCTCGTCCTCCTGGAACCAGTGCCACGACTGCGCCGCCACCACCACGTCGGCGGACCCGCCGGGCAGCCCGGTCGCCTCCGCGGTGCCGGCCGTCACCCGCACCTTCGGCAGCCGCAGCTCCGCAAGCCGCTCCCGCATCTCCGCCACCGGCTCCACCGCGACCACCTCGGCCCCGGTCAGCGCCAGCAGCCGGGTGAACTTGCCGGTGCCGGCGCCGAGGTCGACCACGGTGCGCCCGGCCTCAAGGGCCAGCACGTCCGCCAACTCGGCCAGGGCAGCCATGGGGTACGAGGGCCGCGACCGCTCGTAGACACCCGCCGCCCGCTGATATCCGACTCCTGCTGCGTGGTGCACCGTCACGCGGGCAGACGCTAGCAGGACCGTATGACAGCAGGAGGAGCGGACCTGCGGAAAAGCCGGAGAACAGCACGCCAACTGCGCTCGTCGCGGGGGTGGTTGCCCGTACCCTTGACCGACGGCCGCACGGCCCCCGCGGCGACCCGGTCCTGCGGGTGACCCGTTGGATGCTGCATGCTGTGCACTTCACACATGTCCTTGCTACGGAGCGTCGAATGACCAGCTTTCCGGAGATCTCCATCAATACGGAGCGGCTGGTGCTGCGCCCCTACGAGGAGGCGGACATCCCCGCGCACACGGAGATGATGAACGACGAGTCCGTGGTGGCCTGGACCTCCGTGCCGCATCCCTACAGCGAGGCCGACTCCCGCACCTTCCTCACCGAGACCGCGCCCGCCGAGCGGGCCTCCGGGCGGGGCGTCGTCCTCGCCGTGACGGAGTTCCTCACCCAGCGGCTGGTCGGCACCGTCCACCTGCAGCGCGCCGACTGGCGCATCCGCAGCGCCGAGGCGGGCTACGTCATCGCGCCCTGGGCCCGCGGCGAGGGCTACGCCGCCGAGGCCGTGCTCGCGGCCGCCCAGTGGCTCTTCGACGACCAGAAGTTCGAGCGGCTGGAACTGCGCACCGCCGCCGACAACGCCGCCTCCCAGCAGGTCGCCCAGCGGATCGGCTGCGTCAGCGAGGGAGTGCTGCGCAACGCGGGCCTGGTGCGGGCCCGGCCCGACGGGGACAGCGACGGCCACTGGGAGCAGGTCCGCACCGACCTGATCGTCTGGAGCCTGCTCCCCGAGGACCTCGACGGCCTCACCGGACGCGCCTCCGACGGCTCGGACTACGCGGCCTACGCCGACTGGCAGTGAGCACCCCGTAGCCCAAGATCCTGGGCGGGGTACTGTGCACACCCCGGGGAAGACATGTCCCGGGGAACCACACCGCGACGCGCCCAGAAGGCAGGACGACGATGGCCGACCGTGTCACCGTGATCGGGTGGGACGGCTCACCACCCGGCGAGGCCGCGCGTTCCGCGCTGGCGGCGGCGACCCTGGTGGCCGGAACACGGCACCACCTGGCACTGCCCTTCGTGCCGGAGGAGGCCGAGCGGATCGTCCTCGGCAGCATCGACCTCGCCGCCCGCCGCATCGCCCGGCACCGCGGCACCGCGGTCGTCCTGGCCGACGGCGACCCCGGGTTCTTCGGCGTCGTACGGGCCCTGCGCGCCCCCGACCACGGCCTGGAGGTCGAGGTCGTCCCCGGCGTGACCTCGGTGGCCCAGGCCTTCGCGCGGGCCGGCATGCCCTGGGACGACGCCCGCGTCGTCGTCGCGCACACGCGCACCCTGCGCCGCGCCGTCAACGTCTGCCGGGCCCACCCCAAGGTCGCGGTGCTGACCGCACCCGGCGCCGGGCCGGCCGAACTCGCCCTGCTGCTCGGCGACGAGCAGCGCACGTTCGTGATCTGCGAGGCGCTCGGCACCGAGCAGGAGCAGGTCACCGTCCTCACCTCCGACAAGGTCCCCGACCACACCTGGCGCGACCCCAACGTTGTTCTGGTCGTCGGTGCCGCGCCCAGCGCGCCGCCGGCCGCCTCCGGGCAGGCGGGCTGGCTCGCCGGGGGCGACCCCGCCCCCGCGGACCGGGTGCGCGGCTGGGCCCTTCCCACCGAGCGGTACGCGCCCGTGGACGGGCCCGCGCAGCTGCGCGCCCTGCAACTGGCCCGGCTCGGACCGCGTACCGGCGATCTGCTCTGGGACATCGGGGCCGGCGGCGGGGCCGTCGCCGTGGAGGCCGCGCGCTTCGGCGCGGCCGTCATCGCGGTCGAGCGGGACGCGGCGGCCTGCGACCGTGTCGAGGCCACCGCACGGGACTTCGGGGTGCAGGTGCGCGTCGTGCACGGCGAGGCGCCGGAGGTTCTCGAGGACCTTCCGGAACCGGACATCGTGCGCATAGGCGGTGGCGGCGCGGAGGTCGTCGAGGCGTGCGCCGCACGCCGCCCGGAACGGATCGCCGCGAGTGCCGCGAACCGGGACGAGGCGGAAGCCGTCAGAAGCGCCCTCGAAGACGGCGGATACGCCGTGGAATGCGCGTTGTTGCAGGCTGTGGAGCTGGACTCGGACTGGTCGGAGCGGGAGCGCACGGTGGTGTTCGCGCTCCTCGGGCACCGCAGGTGAGGCGATGCGTTGGCCCGTATTGCGACCGGTTTGAGGTGAACCCCCCTGAGCACGCGCGGGCACACGCACGGTAGGCTTGCGGACCGCTGTGCCGTCGTCGTGCGTTGACGTCGACTGAGGGCTGATCAGTATCGATCAGTATCGGTCACTCCCCGCCGACGTGCCGCTTGCAGCCCACGCTCGTTCTTGCTGTGGGCAGTGTGTGCGGCGCAGCGTTGGAAGGAGCGAACCGATGGGCGAGGGGCACGCATGACTGACACCGGCCAGGTCCCGGGTGAGGGACTGCCGGAGAACGCAGGCGGAGAAGCGGTTCTGCAGCCGCACGCCGACCTTCCCGGCAGTGGTGCTCAGCAGCCGGTCGTCCCCACCTGGGAGACCGACCCGCTGAACGCACCGGTCCCGCCCGCCGCATACGCCTACCTCGACCAGCCGGTCGGCCCCGCGGTCGCCGACGAGGACGAGGAGATGCTGCTGATGCCCGGACTGCAGGGGTCGTGGGCCGACCCGCAGCCGGTGCCGCCGCAGCCCGCCGCACCCGCCGCCGTTCCGGTGGCCCCGGTCGCGCCGGCACCCATGGCCGCGCCCGTGGGCGAACCCGCCCCGGTGGCGCCCGCGATGGCGCACGAGACGCACGTCCAGGTGCACGAGCAGCTGACCGGCGCCCTCGCCGCCCCGGTCGCCCCGCCCGGCGGCCCGCACGAGCACGACGCCCACGAGAGCGGCGGCCGTGACTCGGGCTCCCTCGACTACTCAGCCGTGCGCGCCTCGGCGACGCCGCCCGCCGGCGTCCCGGTGCCGGGTGCCGCGGTGGACGGGCAGCCGCAGGCCGCTCCCGCGGAACCGCTCGTCCCGGCCCCCGCGCCCGCGCCCGCCCTCGAGACCCTGACGCCGGAGCCGATGGTGACCGACGCGGCCGTGGCGGCCGCACCGCAGGCGTTCCAGGAGCAGGTCCCGGCCACGCCGGCGCCCGTCCGGCGGCCGCTGCACATGGGCCCGCCCATCCCCGACCCGTCCAACGGCGGCGGTGTCGTACGGTCCCTGGCCGACCGCGGCCCGGCGACGTCCGTCCCGCAGTCCGTGTCGCAGTCCGTGCCGGTCACGCCGCCGCCCGTGGCGGCCGTGCCGCCCGTTCCGTCGACGTCGTCGATTCCGTCCGTTCCGTCCGTTCCGTCCATGTCGACGGTGCCGACCGAGCCGTCCGTGCCGACCGAGCCGTCCGTGCCATCCGTGCCGGAGACGCCTGCCGCGGCGACCCCCATCGTGCCGGTGCCGCCGTCCGTCGAGACGCCGCTGCGCCACGCCGGGCCGCCGACGACCGGTCCGGAGTACCTGGACATCCCGCGCGACGAGCCGTCCGCCGCGGGCGCCGCCTGGGCGGCGCCGGAGCAGGAGCCCGAGGTCGCCGCCGAGCCCGAGCCCGAGCCTGTGCCCGAGCTCGCCGAGCTGCCGATCGCACCGCAGGCGGAGGAGGTTGCGGCCCCCGCTCCCGAGCCGGAGCCGGTGCCCGAGCCGGTGGCGGAGGCGCTGCCCGAGCCCGCCGTGGCGGAGGCCGAGCCGCTGCCGCTGGACTCCCCGGACGAGCCGCTGCCGTTCGGGATGGAGCCGGAGCCCGAGCCCGTGGCCCGGGAGGCCGTCGTCCCCGAGATCGCTGCCCCGGAGATCGCTGCCCCGGAGGTCGTTGTTCCGGAATTTGTCGAGGTCGCCGAGGTCGTCGAGCCCGTCGCGGTTTCCGAGGACGCCGGGGCCTCCGTTCCCGAGGCGGCGGAGTCTGCCGGGCCCGACGTGGAGACCGTCGAGGGCGAGGACGTCCCGGAGCTGCTGCTCCCCGCCGCCGAGGGCTACGAACCCGCCGTGCGGGACGCCGTGCACCGCGTCATCCGCGAACGCCGCGACATCCGCAACGGCTTCCGGAACGACCCCATCCCGCACGAGGTGCTGATCCGCGTCCTGGAGGCGGCCCACACCGCGCCCAGCGTCGGCCACTCCCAGCCCTGGGACTTCGTCGTCATCCGCTCCGCCGAGACCCGGCAGCGCATGCACGAACTCGCCATGCAGCAGCGCGACGCGTTCGCCAAGTCCCTTCCCAAGGGGCGGGCCAAGCAGTTCCGCGAGCTGAAGATCGAGGCGATCCTCGACACCCCGGTCAACATCGTCGTGACCGCCGACCCCACCCGCGGCGGCCGCCACACGCTGGGCCGCTACACCCAGCCGCAGATGGCGCCCTACTCGTCGGCACTGGCGGTGGAGAACCTCTGGCTCGCCGCCCGCGCCGAAGGCCTCGGCGTCGGCTGGGTCAGCTTCTTCGACGAGCGCGAGATGGTCCGCGAACTCGGCCTCCCCGAGCACCTGGAGGTCGTCGCCTACCTGTGCGTCGGCTACGTCGACGAGTTCCCCGAGGACCCGGAACTCGTGCAGTCCGGCTGGTCCAAGCGGCGCCCGCTGGCCTGGGTCGTCCACGAGGAGGAGTACGGCAACCGCGCCCTGCCCGGCGAGGAGCCGCACGACCTCCTGGAGGAGACGCTGCGCGGCATCCGCCCGCTCGACGCCAAGGCGCTCGGCGAGGCGTGGGAGCGGCAGAAGCGGATGACCAAGCCGGCCGGCGCGCTCGGCATGCTGGAGATCATCTCCGCGCAGCTCAGCGGCCTGTCCCGGCAGTGCCCCCCGCCGATCCCCGAGCCCGCCGCCGTCGCCATCTTCGCCGGCGACCACGGCGTGCACGCCCAGGGCGTCACCGCGTGGCCGCAGGAGGTCACCGGCCAGATGGTCGCCAACTTCCTGGGCGGCGGAGCCGTGTGCAACGCCTTCGCCAACCAGGTGGGCGCCGAGGTCTGCGTCGTGGACGTCGGCGTCGCCTCCGAACTCCCCAGCACGCCCGGTCTGCTGCCGCGCAAGGTGCGCCCCGGCACCGGTGACTTCACCGCCGGCCCCGCGATGTCCCGCGAGGAGGTCCTGCGGGCCATCGAGGTCGGCATCGAGACCGCGCGCGATCTTGTCGCCGCGGGCAACAAGGCGCTGCTGACCGGCGAGATGGGCGTCGCCAACACCACCGTCTCCGCGGCCCTGATCTCCGTCTACACCGGGGTCGACCCGGCGGAGGTCACCGGGCGCGGCACGGGCATCAACGACGAGATGCACGCGCGCAAGGTCGATGTCGTACGGCGGGCGCTGGAGCTCCACCGGCCCGATCCGTCCGACCCGATCGAGGTCCTGGCGGCCATCGGCGGCCTCGAACACGCGGCCATGGTCGGCCTGTTGCTCGGCGCGGCGTCCCTGCGGACCCCGGTCATCCTGGACGGCGTCAGCGCCGGCGCGGCTGCCCTGGTCGCCCGCGCGATCGCGCCCGAGGTCCTCGCGGCCTGCATCGCGGGGCACCGCAGCGCGGAACCCGGTCACCGCGCGGCCCTCACGAAGCTGGGGCTGCGGCCGCTGGTCGACCTCGACCTGCGGCTGGGGGAGGGGACGGGGGCGTTGCTGGCGCTGCCGCTGGTGCAGAGTGCTGCGCGGGCGATGCATGAGGTGGCGACGTTCGACTCCGCGGGGGTGACGGAAAAGGGCTGACGCCCTTCCCCGTGGGGTTCCCCGCCCTCCCGCCCGTGTGCCCGGCAAGGTCTGGGCGCCCCGACGCAAGTGGTTGGGGGGCCGGGTTCGGGGCCTCCGGGGCTGCCATTCCGGACAGCACATTTAGGTGCCTCAGGTACCCGGACTGCGTACTCCGGGTTGTGCACCCAAATATGCTCCAGTGTCCAGAACGCCACCCTCCCCCAGCTACCGCTGGGAGGTGCCCCCACCTCCCCCGCCCCCTCCGTGAGCTCTCGCGCCTGATCCCCGGTGGGTGGTCTGTAGCGGCACCGTGCTCGGGCACCCGTTGGCGCAGCGCTGTCCACGTGCGCAGCCGTCACCGCCTACAGCACCCCCACCGGCCGTCAGTCGCCGCAGCCGACCCGGGAGGGGGTGCGCCGGGGTCCGCCCGCAGGGGACGAGCGGAGACCGCGGCTCCGATACGTAGGGCCAAACCGCGAGCCCCGAGGACGGACTCCGGAGCGGCGCCGACCCCACACCAAGCAGAGCGCGGGGCCCGCACTTACCGTGCCGGGCACTCGGGCGGGAGGGCGGGGGAAAAACCCAGGGCCCAAGCACACCGTAGGGTTGACGCGGGAAACCGCCCCGCACGCCGACGACGAGGAGCCGCACCACCATGACAGCCGAGCGCAGCGACGCCGTGCCCGCATATCCCGTCGGACTGCGGCTGGCGGGTCGGCGCGTGGTCGTGCTGGGCGGCGGCCAGGTCGCCCAGCGCCGGCTGCCGACGCTGGTGGCCGCGGGGGCGGACGTGGTGCTGGTCTCGCCGTCGGCGACGCCGTCCGTGGACGCGATGGCCGCCGCCGGCGAACTGCGCTGGGAGCGGCGCCGCTACCGTCCCGGGGACCTGGCGGACGCGTGGTACGCGCTGATCGCGACGGACGACGCGGAGGCGAACGAGGCGGCGTCCGCGGAGGCGGAGGAGCGCCGCGTGTGGTGTGTGCGCAGTGACGACGCCGACGCGGCGACCGCGTGGACGCCGGCGACGGGGCGGACGGACGGCGTGACCGTCGCCGTGCTGACCGGGCGTGATCCGCGGCGTTCCGCGGCGGTGCGGGACGCGATCGTGGAGGGGCTGCGGAACGGCTCGCTGGCCGCGCCCCAGCGTCGGGGCCGGATCCCGGGGGTGGCGCTGGTGGGCGGTGGGCCGGGGGACCCGGACCTGATCACGGTGCGCGGCCGCCGGCTGCTCGCGGAGGCTGACGTGGTGATCGCGGACCGTCTGGGACCGCGCGATCTGCTGGACGAACTGCCGCCGCACGTCGAGGTGATCGACGCCGCGAAGATCCCGTACGGCCGCGCGATGGCGCAGGAGGCGATCAATGCCGCGCTGATCGAGCACGCGAAGGCGGGCAAGGCCGTTGTGCGGCTCAAGGGCGGCGACCCGTTCGTGTTCGGCCGGGGTATGGAGGAGGCGCAGGCGCTGGCGGAGGCCGGGATTCCGTGCACGGTGGTGCCGGGCATCTCGAGTTCGATCAGTGTGCCGGCCGCCGCGGGCATCCCGGTGACGCACCGGGGCGTGGCGCACGAGTTCACCGTGGTGAGCGGCCATGTGGCTCCGGAGGACCCCCGTTCCCTGGTGGACTGGGAGGCGCTGGCCCGGTTGCGCGGCACGTTGGTGCTGTTGATGGGGGTCGAGCGGATCGCCGCGATCGCGGACGCGCTCGTGGCGCACGGCCGGGGCGCCGACACGCCTGTCGCGGTCGTCCAGGAGGGCACGACGGCGTCTCAGCGGCGCGTGGACGCGACGCTCGCGACGGTGGGGCGGAAGGTGGCCGAGGAGGGCGTGCGGCCGCCCGCGGTGATCGTGATCGGCGACGTCGTGGCCGTGGGCGCGGTGGCCTCCCGTGGCTGAGCTGGTCACCGTCGACGATCCCGAGGACCCGCGGCTGCACGACTACACCTCGCTGACCGACGTCGAGCTGCGCCGCCGCCGCGAGCCCGCGGAGGGCCTGTTCATCGCGGAGGGCGAGAAGGTCATCCGCCGTGCCTGGCAGGCCGGTTACGGCATGCGCTCGATGATGCTCTCCGCCAAGTGGGTCGACGTCATGCGGGACGTCATCGACGCGGCTCCGGCGCCGGTGTACGTGGTGGACCCCGCCGTCGCCGAGCGGGTGACCGGTTACCACGTGCACCGCGGTGCCCTCGCGTCGATGCGGCGCAAGGAACTGCCGGAGCCCCGGGAGCTGCTGGCCGGGGACCGTCCGGGCCCCCGCCGTGTCGCGGTCTTCGAGGACATCGTCGACCACGCCAACATGGGCGCGGCCTTCCGCAACGCCGCCGCCCTCGGCGTGGACGCGGTGCTGCTCACCCCGCGCTGCGCCGACCCCCTCTACCGGCGGGCGGTGAAGGTGTCGATGGCGGCCGTGCTCGCCGTTCCGTACGCCAGGTTCGCTGCGTGGCCGGACGACGCGGGTCTGCTCCGCGAGCAGGGTTTCGTGCTCGCGGCCCTGAGCCTGTCGGACCGTTCCATCACGCTCGACGAGCTCGCGGGCCGCCGGCACGAGCGGCTGGCGCTGATGCTGGGCACGGAGGGCGAGGGGCTGTCGGACGGGGCGCTGCGCGCCGCGGACGCGCATGTGCGCATCCCGATGGAGGCCGGCGTGGACTCACTCAACGTGGCCGCGGCCTCGGCTGTGGCCTTCTACGCCACACGGCCGGGGACCTAGTTGATTTAAGTCTCAACTACCAGTGTAACGTCTTCTGAGGCCCCGGGAGGACCGGGAATCGTTCGCTCGCCCCCGCGGTTGATGCGAGCGCAGAAAGAAGATGATCACAGTGAACGAAGCAGAACCGTTGCGGCGCCTGACCGACGCGGGCGTCTCGATCTGGCTGGACGACCTCTCGCGCGGCCGGCTCACCTCGGGCGGTCTCGCCCGACTCGTCGCCTCCGGGCGGGCGGTGGGCGTCACCACCAACCCCTCCATCTTCCAGGCCGCCATCGGCTCGGGAGCGGACTACCGCGAGCAGCTCGCCGACCTGGCCGTGCGCGGGGTCACCCGCGACGAGGCCGTCCGCATGATGACCGCCGCCGATGTCCGGGACGCCGCCGATGTGCTGCGCCCGGTGTACGACGCGACGGGCGGCCAGGACGGCCGGGTGTCGATCGAGGTCGACCCGCGGCTGGCCCACAACACGGCGGCGACCATCGCCGAGGCCGAGCAGCTGGCCTGGCTGGTGGACCGCCCGAACACCCTGATCAAGATCCCGGCGACCAAGGCGGGCCTGCCGGCCATCGCCGAGGTGATCGGCAAGGGCATCAGCGTCAACGTCACGCTGATCTT
>NZ_JBIVLI010000010.1:248128-291537 GCF_044751205.1 Streptomyces sp. NPDC088732 | reverse complement strand
CGACAACACCAAGCCCGAATCAGCCACTACAAACGACGCGGTCACACACCACCCGAAGCTGCCCACCCGTCACGACAAAGACCGTTGCAGTACTAATCTGGGTACCAGGCGGATCGCCGTGTCCCGTATGCTGCGCGCACTCCTCACGGGTACGGCGGCAAGGACGCCGGGCGCGCACGACACGGGGACGAAGGCACAGGGCCGAGGATGAGAGGGCGCATGGTCTTCATCACGCACACTGCTCGTGACATCGAGGCCACCGCTCGGGCGCTCCAGGACGAACTCGAGCGCCTGGAAGCCCAGCGGCACGGCCTGGAGCGGGAGTTGGCCGCCGTCGTCGCGCACCTCGGTTCCGTACGCAGGGCCCTCGGCGCCCTCCACAAGCTGATGCCCGCCGTTCCCTTCGACGGGATCACCGGTGACGTCGCCGCGGACGAGGGGCAGCGTTTCCCCCTCGCGGCCGAGGACTTCCAGGCGCCGGACGAGGACGCGGCAGCGGCGGTTGCGGACGAGGCCGCCGGAGCGGCGCCGTCACCCGTCGGCACCCGCGGCGACCGGTCCGGCGCGGCCGCCGTACCGGGCAACTACGGCAGGCTGACCGAGCAGATCCTGGAGTACCTGGCCACCACCGGCGGCGCCCAGGTGCGGGCCCGCGACGTCGCCGCCGCCCTGGGCCGCGACGCGAACGCGGGCAGCATCAACGCGGTACGCAGCACGCTGGACCGCCTCGTCGGCGCCTCCCGGGTACGGCGCACCGGGCGCGGTCTCTACCGAGCGGCTTCCTGAGCATTTCCCTCCACGACGGCGCAGTGCTCGTATGGAGCCAGTTGTCATGCACACGTCATATAGTTCGACAGTCAACGTCTTGCTTGTCAGTCAATGACAACTGTGTCTATAGTCGCCGCATGAGTCCGGGGCGCATCCGGACCGCAAGGAGCGCAGACATGAGCACCACCCCCACCCCCGGCAGGCCCTGCTGGGTCGAACTCGGGTCGCCCGACCCCGAGGCCGCCGCCGCCTTCTACGGCGCGCTCTTCGGCTGGGAGTTCGCGCGGGACACCCCGCAGGAGGGACACCGCACGGCCCTGCTCCAGGGGCGGCCGGTCGCCGGGCTACGGCCCGTGGGCGAGCCGGCACGGCCGGGCTGGACGACGTTCGTCGCCGTGCCCGATGCCGCCAGGACGGCCGGCGCGGTCGCCGCCGCCGGTGGCAGCGTGCTCCCGTCGCCCGGCGGGGACGACGTGCACGTCACCGATCCCGCCGGGGCGCGGTTCGCCCTCCGCGAGTCCGGCGCGCGGCAGACCGTCACGCCGGCCAGCGAACCCGGCACCTTCGCGTGGAGCGAGCTCGTCACCGACGACGCCGACGCGTCGGCCGCCTTCTACGGCTCCCTCTTCGCATGGGAGGCCGGCCCCGCCGAGGCACCGCTGGGCCGCCGGGCCTGGCACCTCGCGGACACGCAGGTCGCCCTGCTCCTTCCCCGGCCACCGGGGATGCCCGCGGAGCTCCCGCCGTACTGGGACGCGTATTTCACGGTCGCGGACGCGGCGGAGAGCGCGGCGCGCGCCTCGGACGCGGGCGGCACCGTGCTCATGGGGCCGACGGACACCGGCGCGGGCCGCATCGCGGTGCTGCTCGACCCGCAGGGCGCCGTCTTCACCGTCATCGCGCACCGGAGTTGAGGAGGACCGCCATGTCGTCCGTCACGGGAAGGGCCGGCATCGTCACGGGTGCCGGATCGGGGCTCGGCGAGGCGGCGGCCAAGCGCCTCGCCCGCGAGGGCGCACGGATCGTCGTGGCCGACGCGGACAGCGCCGGCGCCGCGCGTGTGGCCCGTGAGATCACTGCCGCGGGCGGCGAGGCCGTGCCCTTTGAAGCCGACGTCCGGGTCGTCGAGGACACCGAGCGAATGGTCGAGTTCACCGTCGCCGCGTACGGCCGGCTCGACATCGCCTTCAACAACGCGGGGGTCACGCCCCGGCTCGTCGACACCCACGAGATAGCCCCACCCGACTGGGCTCGCGTCATCGAGGTCAACCTGACCGGCGTCTTCCACAGCATGCGGGCGCAGTTGTCCCGCTTCCTCGCGCAGGGCGACGGTGGGGCGATCGTGAACATGGCGTCCACCGCCGGCGTCATGGCGCACGCCGGACGGGCGGCGTACGCGGCCTCCAAGCACGGCATCATCGGCCTGACGCGTTCCTCGGCCGTGGAGTACGCCGGGCGCGGCATCCGCGTCAACGCGGTCGCGCCGGGCCCGATCGACGCCCCTTCCGCCCGCGCGCTGCCGCCCGAGGTGCGTGCCGCGATCGCGGCGAAGACGGCGATGAACCGCACCGGTGGTGTGGAGGAGGTGGCCGCGGTCGTGGCGTTCCTCCTCTCCGACGAGGCGTCGTTCGTCACGGGCTCCGTCTACGAGGTCAACGGCGGGCAGACGCAGCTCTGACCCGGCATCGCCTGACAGGAATGTCGACGGGCGGCCGCATTGTCAGTGACCGATAGGCTGGGCCCATGGGCAGCGCGGACGCAGCACGATCGGGCCTTCGGGAGATGACGCGGCAGACGGTGCGGTCGCAGATCGCCGACCGCGCGATGGCGCTGTTCATCGAGCACGGCTTCGAGAAGACCACCATCGAGCAGATCGCGGCCGAGATCGGCATGTCCGGGCGGAGCGTCTCGCGCTACTTCGCCAGCAAGGAGGACATGGTCGTCGGGAATCTGACCGCCATCGGTCAGGGGATCGCCGACCGGCTGGCGGCACGGCCCGTGGACGAGCCCCTGTGGCAGGCGCTGCGGCACGCAGTGGACGGCCACGTGGACGCCCTGGACCGCGACCCCGACGGCAGGCTCCTGGCCACGTCGGTGATGCTCGCCGGGACGCCCGGGCTGCGCGGCGCGCTGGCGAAGAAGCAACTGGAGTGGCAGGAGCTGCTGGTCCCCCTCGTCGCGGCCCGACTCGACGGCGAGCGGCGGGAGTTGCGGGCCCGTGCCGTCACCACGGCCGTACTGGCCTGCCTCAACACGGCCGTCACCGCATGGACGGAGAGCGGCGGCACCGAGCGCGTCGGGGTCCTGCTCGACGTGACGCTGGAGGCCGTCCGGGCCGCCGCCGCCCAGCCGCGCTGACCCCTGCGCGGCATCCGCGTCGACGCGGTCGCGCCCTCGCCCGCACTCCGTGCGCCGAACCCGGAATAGGACGTCGCACATCCGTCTTAGATTATGGTGAGTATCTAAGGACGCGCTGGCGCGTCGACGAACGAGAGGGATCAGCATGTCCACAGCATCGGCCGGAACGGCACTCATCACGGGCGCGACCGCGGGCCTGGGCGCGGCCTACGCGGAGGAGCTGGCCGCACGGGGGTACGACATCGTCATGGTCGCCCGGGACCAGGCGCGGCTGGAGAAGGCCGCCGCGAGCCTGGCGGAGCGCTCAGGGCGCGAGGTCTCGGTCGTGAGCGCGGATCTCTCCACCACTGAGGGCATCAGGGCCGTCGAGGCCCGGCTGGCCTCCGACACGGCGATCGACATCCTGGTCAACAACGCGGGCAACGCGCTGTTCGGCCCGCTGTCCGCGGCGGATCCGGACCAGCTGGAGTCGCTGATCACGCTCAACCTGACGTCCGTCACCCGGATCGCGGCGGCCGCGGCCAAGGCCTTCGCCGGGCGCGGCGCGGGCTCGATCGTCAACATCTCGTCCGCGTTCGCGCTGAACACCCCGCCGGTCGCCGCGGTGTACGGCGCGGCCAAGGCGTACGCGATCACCTTCACCCAGGCGCTGGCCCAGGAGTTCGCCGACTCCGCGGTGCGGGTGCAGGTCGTGGTCCCGGGCGCGCTGGAGACGACGATCTGGGACGGCTCGGGCATCGAGCTGGACCAGCTGCCCAAGGAGGTCGTGATGTCCCCGCGCGACGCCGCCCGGGCGGGACTCGCCGGTCTCGACGCGGGCGAGCTGGTGACGATCCCCTCGCTGCCGGAGTACGGCACCTGGAAGGCGTACGACGAGGCCCGCATCGCGCTCGCCCCGGTGCTCTCGCGGTCGCAGCCGGCGGAGCGCTACGCCGCGCAGGCGTAGCGGCACAGCGGGCCCGGTGCCCCCCCGGCGGGGGGCACCGGGCCCGCGTGCGGAGCCGGTCGGTCAGGCGCCTTCGGCGGCGCGGTGGGCGTGCCCCGGGTACACGCCCATGAAGCGCACCTCCGAGGAGAAGAAGCGCAGCTCCTCCAGGGCCAGGGCGACCCTGCTCTCGTCGGGGTGGCCCTCGATCTCGATGTAGAAGCGGCTGGCCTTGAGCCCGGCGCCGACCTGGTAGCTCTCGATCTTGGTGATGTTGACGGCGTTGCTGGAGAAGCCGCCCAGCGCCTTGTACAGCGCGCTCGGGATGTTGCGCACCGAGAAGAAGAGGCTGGTCATCATCGGCTCACCGGTGACCTCGGGCAGCTGCGCGTCCCGTGACAGGACGACGAAGCGGGTGGTGTTGTCGTGGGTGTCCTCCACACCGCTCCGCAGCACCTTCAGCCCGTAGAGGGCGGCGGCGCCGGGCGGAGCGAGCGCGGCATGCCGCGGGTCGCCCAGCTCGGCGACCTCGCGCGCGGCACCGGCGGTGTCGTCGCTGACGAGGGTCTGCCAGCCGCCCTCGCGGATGATCTTCCGGCACTGACCCAGGGCGTGCACGTGGCTGCGGACGCACCGCACGTCGTCCAGCGACGCGCCCGCGACGCCCATCAGGTCGAAGCGGATGGGCAGGAAGTACTCGGCGATGATCGACAGACCGGAGTCCGGGAGCAGGTGGTGGACGTCGGCGACGCGGCCGGCGGCGGAGTTGTCCATGGGGATGACCGCGAGGTCCGCGGTACCCAGCGTCACCGCCTCCAGGGCCTGCTCGAAGGTCGTGCAGGGCAGGTCGCGGCTTCCGGGGTACAGGTCACGGGCCGCGGCGGCCGAGTTCGACCCCGGCTCTCCCTGGTAGGCGATGGTCACCATGTGCGTGTCGGTATCTCCGGCTCGGGGCTGGCCGCGACCGTCGGTCGGCGGCGCGTACGGGACCGGAACGGTTATGCGCCGCTTCGACCCACTCCTGGCATGTTACTGGGATCACCTGCGGAACCGTGCGGGCGGGCCGTCCCGGCGGGCCCGCGGCGGTAGGCCGGCCGGGCCCGCGGCGGTAGGCCGGCCGGGCCCGCGGGGCGGCAGGTCACCAGGGCAGCGGGCCGTTGCGGTCCGTGAAGGTGCCGGTGGGGCCGTCCCCGCCGATCGTGGCGAGCATCACGATCGCCTCGGCGCCCTGCTCGGGGCTCTGGATGCCCTCGCCGCTCAGGCCGTGCAGGTCGGTGGCGCTGAAGCCGGGCTCGACGGCGTTGACCCGCATGGTGGGCAGGCCCTTGGCGTACTGGACGGTCAGCATGTTCACCGCGGCCTTGGCGGAGGCGTAGACGGGCGTCACGAAGTGGGACTCGTGCCGCGCGGGGTCCTGGACCACGGTGAGGGAGCCGAGTCCGCTGCTGACGTTCACCACGACGGGGCTGTCCGACGCCCGGAGCAGCGGCAGGAAGGCATGCGTCACGCGCACCAGGCCGATGACGTTCACGTCGAAGACGTGGGTCATGTGGGCGGCCGTGGCCTGCTCGGCGTCGACCATGCCCTCGAAGACGCCCGCGTTGTTGACCAGGACGTCGAGGCGGCCCTCCTGGCGGCGCAGTTCCTCGGCCGCCGCGCCGACGGAGGCGTCGTCGGTGACGTCGAGCCGGACGAAGCGGGCACCGAGGTCCTCGGCGGCGGCCCGGCCCCGTGCGGTGTCGCGGGAGCCGATCCAGACGGTGTGCCCGAGCGCGATCAGCCGCCGGGCGGTCTCGCGGCCCAGGCCCTTGTTGCCGCCGGTGACGAGTGTGGTGGTCATGGTGGACTCCTCGATGGATGTCGGTGTGCTGTCGGGGGTGGAGGGCGGGTGCGGCCCCGCCGGGCCGGGCGGTCGCGCCGGCGGGGGTGCCCGCCGGGGTCCGGCCGACAACCACCCTGCGCGGACGCCGTACCGGACGGCAGTGCCCTCGTGTTCATGGGAGTGAGAGGGCCAGGCACACGGCGGCCCGCCGCGGTTACCGTCGACCGCATGGACGGTACGAACGCACTCGGCGACTTCCTGCGGGCGCGCCGGGGCCTGGTCCGGCCCGAGGAGGCCGGCATCACGCCGGTGGGACTGCGGCGGGTGAAGGGCCTGCGCCGGGAGGAGGTCGCGCTGCTTGCCGGCATCAGCTCGGACTACTACCTGCGGCTGGAGCAGGGCCGCGACCGCAATCCCTCGGCGCAGGTGCTCGCCTCGATCGCCCGGGTGCTGCGGCTGGACGACGACGCCACCGCCCATCTGCTGGCGCTGGCGCGGACCGGCGCGGCCGGCAGGGCGCGGGCCCGGTCCACGGCGCGCAAGCCGCGGCTGGAGCACATGCCGCCGAGCATCCGGCAGCTGATCGACGGCTGGCCGGTCCATCCGGCCTGGGTGCAGAACAGGTTCTTCGACGTCCTCGGGGCGAACGCGCTCGGCGCGGCCCTGTCCCCGAACAACACCCGCGGCGTCAACCTGCTGCGGGCCGCCTTCCTCGATCCGGCGGAGCGGGACCGGCGCAGGGACTGGGAGGCGGTGACACGGGAGGGCGTCGCGACGCTGCGCGCGCAGGCCGGCCCGGGGGCCGAGGACCCGCGGCTGAACGAGCTCGTCGGTGAACTCTCCCTGCGCAGCGAGCGCTTCCGCCAATTGTGGGGACGCCACGACGTACGGCCCCAGAAGGGCCACCTCACCCGGCTGACCCACCCCCTGGTGGGCGACCTGGATCTGCAGGCCGACAAAATGACCGTGGGCGGCACCGACGGTTTTGTCCTCGTTGTACTGCACGCGGAACCCGGCAGCCGGGACGAGGAACTCCTGCGTCTGCTCGGGAGCCTCGCCGTCTCGGGCAGCGACGACCGGCAGCCCGGGCGGGACCGTCCCGTGACCGGCGAATCCTGAGCGCCGGACCGCCCCGAACCACCCCTCCCGGAAGGACCCCATGACCGGCACCGCCACGCCGTACGGCGCCTGGCCGTCACCGCTCACCGCACGGATCGCGACCGCCGGCACGACCGCGGGGCAGGTGGCCTCGCCGTCGTACCCCGGACTCGTCGGGGACGAGGTGTGGTGGATCGAACCGCGCCCCGCGGAGGACGGCCGCTCGGCGCTCGTGCGGCGGCGTGCCGACGGCTCCGTCACGGACGTGCTGCCGGTGCCGTGGAACGTCCGGAGCCGCGTCATCGAGTACGGCGGCCGCCCGTGGGCGGCCACGACCGGCGCACGGGGCGCGTTCGCCGTCTTCGTGAACTTCGCCGACCAGCGGCTGTACGCGTACGAGCCCGGCGTCCCCGGCTCCCTGCCGCGCCCGCTGACCCCGCTCTCACCCGTCGGCGGCGGACTGCGCTGGTCCGAGCCGGAGATCGACCCCGGGGGCGGCGAAGTCCGCTGTGTGCTGGAGGAGTTCACCGGCGAAGGGCCCGGGGACGTGCGAAGGGCGCAGGCCGCGGTGCCGCTCGACGGATCTGCCGCCGAGGACCGTGCGGCGGTGCGCGAACTGTGGGACGACGGGCACCGCTTCGTCTCCGGCGCCCGCTGGTCCGCGGACGGGCGGCAGGCGATCTGGCTCGCCTGGGACCACCCGCACATGCCGTGGGACGCGGCGGAGCTGCGCATCGCCGACATCGGCCCGGACGGCACGGCCCGGAACGCCCGGACGCTCCTCGGCGGCCCCGGCGAGCCGGTCGCGCAGGCAGAGTGGGGGCCGGACGGCCGCATACTGGCCGCCTGGGAGCACACCGACTGGTGGAATCTGTACTCCGTCGACCCGGGGACCGGCGCCGCCCGCCCGCTGCGTCCGGCCGAGGAGGAGTTCGCCGGCTGCCAGCGGCTCGGCCTGCGCTGGTTCGCGCCGCTCGGCGACGGGCGGCTCGCCGTGCTGCACGGCGTCGGCGGGCAGCGCCTCGCGTTCCTGGACCCCGGGGACGGCGCGCTGACGGACGTGCCGGGGCCCTGGACCGAGTGGCTGCCGCACCTGGACACCGATGGGACGCGCGTCGTCGGGGTCGCGGGCGGCACCCGCACGCCCTACGAGGTCGTCGAGGTGGACACCGCCACGGCGACGGGCCGGACGACGGGCCCGGCACCCCGGCTGCCCGTGCCGGACGAGGTGTTCCCGGAACCGGTGGCGCGGGTCTTCACCGGACCGGACGGGCGCCGGGTGCACGCCCATGTCCACGCGCCCCGCGGCCCGTTGGCCCACGGCCCCGGCAACGAGCTGCCCCCGTACGTCGTGTGGGCGCACGGCGGTCCCGGGCTGCGGGCCCCGCTCACCCTCAACGCGGAGATCGCGTACTTCACCTCGCGCGGCATCGGCGTCGTCGACGTCAACTACGGCGGGACGCCCGGCTACGGGCGCGCCTACCGCGAGCGGCTGCGCGAGCAGTGGGGCGTGGTGGACGTCGAGGACTGCGCGGCCGTCGCCCGGGCGCTGGTCGAGGAAGGGACGGCCGACGCCGGGCGCCTCGCGATCCGCGGGCACAGCGCGGGCGGCTTCACCGCCGCGCTGTCCCTGGCGGTCACCGACATGTACGCGTGCGCTGCACTGTACTACCCGGTCCTGGACCTCCGGTCGCTCGCCGCGGGGCTCACGCACGACTTCGAGTCGCACTACCTCGACGCCCTGGTCGGCCCGATGCGGTCGGTCCCCGAGCGCTACGAGGAGCGTTCCCCGGCCTTCCGCACCGCCGAGATGACCGTGCCGTTCGTGCTCCTCCAGGGCACGGACGACGTCATCTGCCCGCCCGAGCAGAGCGCGGCGTTCCTGCGCGACCTGCAGGGGCGGTCCGTCCCCCACTCCCACCTCGTCTTCGAGGGGGAGGGCCACGGCTTCCGCCGGCAGAACACCATGGTGGCCGCGCTGGAGGCGGAACTGTCCCTGTACGGACGCGTCTTCGGATTCACGCCGCAGGGGATCGAGGGCCCGCCACCGGCGGACCCCACCGGCACGCGGTGACGGCCGCCGCGGGCCGCTACCCGCCGGCCGCCCCGGCGTCCGGCGTCGCGGCCTCGCGCACGGCCTGAAGGATCTCCTCCGACAGGGGCGATCCCGCGGTGGCCCGGGACAGGAGGATGCCCCCCACGAGCGTGGCCAGGCCCACCAGCCCGGCCTTCCCGGGAGCGACCCAGTCGGCCATGTCGCGGACCCCCGCGGTGTAGGCGGCACGCCACTCGGGTTCCCGGGCGGCGTCGCCGCCGAAACCGGCGGCGGGGCACCCGCTGCCGGGGGCGTCGCGGTGGTCCGTGGAGAGGTACATGGCGCGCAGCGCGGACACGGCCGCGTCGTGGCTGCCGCTGTCCGCCTCCAGTCCCGCCAGGTACTGGAGCATGTCCGCAAAGCCCTTGGCCTCGGCCTCCGCGACCAGGGCGTCCTTGGAGGCGAACTGCTTGTAGAAACCGCCCTGGGTCAGCCCGACCGCCTGCATGACGTCCGCGACGCTGACGTTCGCCACGCCGCGCTCGCGGAAGAGCCGGGAGGCGGCCTCGACCACGCGCTCCCGATTGGCCCGCGCCTCGGCCTGAGAGACCCTGCTCATGTCCGGTCCACCTCCTGCGGAACCTCCGGCGGCCCCTCGCACGTCCGGCGGGTGGCTGTGCCCGTTCCGGTACCGGCCGTCACCCGGCCGTCCTTGCGATGGTACGCGCCGTCATCGGGCGGTCCGGGGCCGCGGGCCCGCCCCCGGACCGCCGGCCCGCGCGGTGGCCACTAGGCTGGGGAGTACGGCATCGCGTGCCGGTCACCGGCCGGGTGAGGCATGGAGGTGCCCGTGAGATTGCCCATGGAGGCATTCCACACATGCCCGTCGAGTTGAACCACACCATCGTCCACGCCCGGGACAACCGGGAGTCCGCCGCTTTCCTCGCCCGCATCCTGGGCCTTGAAGTCGGCGCGGAGTGGGGGCCGTTCGTCCCGGTCGCCACGAGCAACGGGGTCACGCTCGACTTCGCCACCGTTCCCGCGGAGTCGATCGTCATGCAGCACTACGCGTTCCTCCTCCCCGACGAGGAGTTCGACGCCGCCTTCGCCCGCATCCGGGAGGCCGGCCTCACGTACTACGCCGATCCGCACATGAAGCAGCCGGGCGGGATCAACCACCACCACGGCGGACGCGGCCTGTACTTCCTCGACCCCGCGGGGCACGGAATGGAGATCATCACCCGCCCCTACGGCAGTCACCAGCAGGCGGACGGCGCCTGACGAACCCACCCTGCGGGCGGCCCGGCCGGGCCGCCCGCAGGGCTTCGCGCTCAGCCCGCCGTGACGAAGGCCGCGACGGCGTCCGCGAACTCCCCGGGCTGCTCCAGGTGCCCGAAGTGGCCGCTGTCCTCCAGGACCAGCAGTTCGGCGCCGGGGATCAGCTTCTGGAGTTCCTCCGCCCACCGCACACCGCAGATGACGTCGTGCCGCCCGACGACGACCAGGGCCGGCACCGTCAGCGAGCCCAGCGTGCCGCGGTCGTCGATCAGGTCCGGGGAGAGGTCGGCGTCCAGGCCGGAGATGTACCACCCGGTGACGGTGTCCCGCATCGCGGCGAACTCGCTCTCCCGGCCCCAGTAGTCGGCGAAGTACGCCGGCAGCAGCCCGCGGATCGCGGCCACCACGTCCTCGTCGGACGCCATGGAGGGCACCGACTGGAAGGCCTTCAGGACCTCCGGCAGACCGGGGTGCTCCGCGTGCCGGGTGGCGAACTCCTCGACCTTGCGCATCGCCTCGGCGCCATGCTCGGGTCCGGTGACGGGCGCGCTGTCGTACAGGACGATCCCGGCGATCCGCCCGGGGCGGTGCAAGGCGTGGTACTGGACGACGAAACCGCCGTGGGAGTGGCCCAGCAGGTGCACCGTGGGCACACCGAGGTGGTCGACGACCGCGTCGAGGTGCCTGCTGTAGAGCTCGCGCGTGTAGCCGTGCGGGTGCGTGGGCAGCCGGCCGGAGCCCCCGGTGCCGGCCGGTTCGACGTAGACCATCGTGAGCCGCCGCTCCAGCTCGGGCATGCGCAGGTACTCCCAGGCGATGCCGGGCCCGCCGGAGTGCGCCACGCACACCGGGCCGGTGCCGTGTACGTGGTAACGCTGGTCGACACCGTTCACGGTGATCGTGTGAGTGCCGGTGGCGAGCGGGCCGGCGGTGGGTGCGTTCATCGCGGTTCCCATCGGTGAGGGGGTGAGGACACCGACAGGACGCGGGCGGGGGGAAGGAGTTCGGTCACGGCGGTGTGACCTCGGTCACGCCGCCGCGGCAAGGGGTGGAAGAGGCGGAAGGGGCACCCGCGGCTGGTGGAAGAGGCGCAGCCGCTCCACGCGGCCGCCATCGAGGGTCATGATCCAGGCGACCGCGGGCGGGCAGTGCTCGGGGTCGTCCGGCGGATTGATCAGATCCATCTCCCAGACGGTGAGCCCCTTGCCCGCGGCCACGTGCACGGGGCGCTGCCGCACCCCGGCGATCAGGTCGCACTCCATCCCGAGCAGGAGCGTCTCGGTGCCGCCCAGCCGGGTGTCGCCCTGCATCAGCGCGGCGGCCGGGCTCCACCGCTCGGCGAGCACCTTGCGGAAGTCGCCGCGCTCGGCGGCCGCCAGCGTGTCGTGGGCGTCCTCCCAGCTGGCCGACGTGCGCCGCGCGGCGTCGCTGTGGGCGCCCGCCGCCGTCGCGGCCAGCGCCTCGGCGAGCTTGGCCCGCCCCTGGCTGAGCCGGCTGCGGATCGTCCCCACGGGCACGGCGCAGGCCCGGGCGATCTCCTCGTACGAGGTGACACGCGAGCTGAAGTGCCGCAGGACCATCGGTACGCGCAGGGTCGGGGACAGTTCCTCCAGCGCCTCCCAGACCCAGTCGCGCAGCGCGTGGCGCTCCAGGACCTCCTCGGGGCCGGGGCCCGCGGCGACGCGGGTGAGGTCGTCGAGGGGCACGGTGCGCGAGGACGCCCGCAGGAGGCTTCGGCAGGCGTTGCGCACGATCATGCGCAGCCACGCGCCGACGGCCGCCGGGTCGCGCACGTCGCCGATGCGGCGCAGGGCGGTCAGCGCCGCGTTCTGGACGGCGTCGTCGGCGTCGGGCCCGGGGCCCAGGATGCTGAGCGCGACCGCACGCATGCCGGGCCGGTGGGCCTCCAGCAGCAGCCCCAGGGCGACGATGTCGCCGGCCTGCGCGGCACGCGTCAGGGCCACGTTGCCGCCGGGGTCCGTCGTCGGGGAGGGGTCACGCCTCATGCCGCACCTTCCTGCACCCGAGGGCAGGACGTGACGGCCTCCGCCCCGCGGGCACTCACACACCAAGGGCACCACACCGGGCGTCCGCATCGGCGAACCGGTCGCCCGCGTCCCGGCTGCCGGGGAAGGGTGCGGGACGGGGAGCGCGGGCGGGTGCCGCACCGCGAGCACCGACGGTAACACGGCTCGTCCTGCCGGAGATCACGAAGACCGGCGGACCCGCCTCCGGCGCCCGCGCGGACCGCCCTGCGCACGACGGCGGGCGAGGGCCGGGCCCCCGCCGTCGCCCGTGCGACCCGCGAGGGCCAATACTGGGAGGCGACCGGCGGGCCGGGACCCGTGACCTGCGGCTGGCCGCGAGGAGAGCCCGCACAGAAGCGGCGGGAATCCCCGGCGGCCGCGTTCCGTTGCTTGCATAGCGGGAAACGGACACGACGACAAGGAAGGACCGACCATGACCGCGCCGACGAGCAACAAGGCCACCCTGGCGGGTGGCTGTTTTTGGGGCATGCAGGACTTGATCCGCAAGCAGCCCGGCGTGATTTCGACGCGGGTCGGGTACACCGGCGGCGACGTGCCCAACGCCACCTACCGCAACCACGGGACGCACGCGGAGGCGATCGAGATCGCCTACGACCCCGCGGAGACCGACTACCGGGCGCTCCTGGAGTTCTTCTTCCAGATCCACGACCCGACGACGAAGAACCGCCAGGGCAACGACATCGGCCTGAGCTACCGCTCGGCGATCTACTACGCCGACGACGAGCAGAAGCGGGTCGCCGAGGACACCATCGGGGACGTCGAGGCGTCCGGGCTGTGGCCGGGCAAGGTCGTCACCGAGGTCGAGCCCGTGGGTCCGTTCTGGGAGGCCGAGCCCGAGCACCAGGACTACCTGGAGCGCTACCCCGAGGGGTACACCTGCCACTTCCCGCGCCCGGGCTGGAAGCTCCCGGCCCGCGCCAAGGGCTGACCCCGGCACGACGGACACGGCCCTTCCCCTCCCGGGGCGGGGCCGTACCCGTACGCCCGCGCAGGGTTACCAGTCACGCGGATGCAGACCAGCACAGGGAGGACACATGGCGGACGTTCCCGCCCCGGCCCGCGCGGGCCGGCTGACGGACCTGATCGCCGACGACCTGCCGCTGCTGCTGGTGGGCATCAATCCCGGCCTGTCCTCGGCCAGGGCGGGACACCACTTCGCCACCCCGGGCAGCCGGCTGTGGCCGGCGCTCCACCGGGCCGGCTTCACCCCGCGGCGGCTCACCGGCCAGGAGGACGCCGAGCTGCTGCGGTACGGCGTCGGCATCACGTGCATCGTGCGCCGGCCGACCGTCCGGGCGGCCGAGCTGTCCCGGGACGAGCTGGTGGCCGGCGGGCGGACGCTGCGCCGCCGGGTGCGCGCCCGCCGCCCGGTGTGGCTGGCCCTGCTGGGCGTCACCGGCTACCGCGCGGCGTTCGGTGTGCCCGACGCCGTGGTGGGCCCGCAGGAGGAGACGATCGGCGGGACCCGGATCTGGGTGCTGCCCAACCCCAGCGGGCTGAACGCCCATTACCCGCCCGCGGCCCTCGCCAGGGAGTTCACCCGGCTGCGGGTGGCCACCGGGATGCCGGACCTGTCCGGCATCCCGGGCGGCGCCCCGTGAGCGGCGGAGCCGTCAGAGGCGGGTGGCCACCGTACGCGCCAGCTCCGTCAGCGGCTGGTCCTCGTGCTGGGAGTCCTCGGTGCGCACCAGCCGGATCGAGACCCACTGCTCGCCGACGCGCAGGAAGACCGAACCGTCCTCCAGGTACGCCTCGTCGCCCACGTCCTTGAGCGGCTTCAGCCTGTCGCCGTGGATCTGGTGCTCGGCGTCGTAGTAGTTCTTGCCGGACTCGCCCACGAACACCTCGACCTGCCCGGTCGGGCCGCTGGGCGGAGCGGTGTAGGTGCAGGTGTCCCCGATGGCCCTTCCGGGGTCCAGCGACATGCCCGCGAGCTGGTCGGCCTCCGTCTGGTTCACCAGGGCACACGGGTCGTCCGCCGCCGAGCCGGCCGAGGAAGTGGCCGAGGACGACGCGGGCGCGGACGACTGCCCGTCCGGCTGCGCCGTGCCGGGGGCCGCCTCGCCCCCTGCGGTCGCGCTCCCGGCGGGCGCGCTCGCCTTGTCGCCGGCGTCCGACGCCGGGTCCTGGCATCCCGCGAGCGCCAGCACCAGCAGCGCCGCGACGGGCGCCCCGAGCAGCGCCGTCCGCGCTCGACCGCGGTTACGGGTACGGGTGTTCACCATCGGTTCGATCCCCCCAAGCTTTCGTTGTACGTCCCCGCCCGGCACGATGCCCCGCGCAGGTGAACCTACAGACGTACGGAATCGGCCATTTGGTTTCGGACGAATTGAAAGCGTGCGTCAGGGTCGTACGGGCGGCGCGCGAAACGCCTTTCCCGCCCCGCGGAAGGTGACACTCCGTACGGTTCGGCGCATGAGGTTCCCGCGCGGGGACGGCGGACGGGCCCCGCACGGACCCCGCGCCGCCTCCCGCCCGGCCCGCTCAGTCCTCGGCCACCGCCGCGAAGCTGACGTCCGCCGTGTCGACCGTCCCGCCGCGGCGGCCGGGGGCGCTCTGCCACTTCCAGTACATGTTGGTGTGCGCGACGACCTGCTCCGGGGTGGGTGCCCCGTACGCGGAGAGGTCCTCCGTGGTGTGCGCGTCGCCGACCAGCGTCACGTCGTATCCGCGGACGAGGCCGCCGTGCAGCGTCGAGCGGATGCACGCGTCGGTCTGGGCGCCGGTGACGACGAGCCTTCCGACGCCGCGCTCGGCGAGCAGGGTCTCCAGCTCCGTGTCCTCGAAGGAGTCGCCGTACCTCTTGTGGACGAGGGGCTCGGCCTCCGCCCGGACCAGTTCCGGCACGTACTGCCAGGGCTCGCTGTCGCGCTTGAGGCCGTCGTCGGAGTGCTGGACCCAGATGACGGGCACGTCCTGCGAGCGCGCCGCGCCGATCAGGGTGTTGATGTTGGCGATCACCTCGTCGCGCCGGTGGGCGCCGTCCACCACACCGTTCTGGACGTCGATGACGAGGAGCGCGCTGTTCGGCCGATCGGGCAGGGTCGTCATGGGGAGACCTCGGTTTCTCGTCGCGGATGTGTGCCGCCCCTCACCCTAGGGCGGGGCACTGACAACGGCCCCGGACCGCGGGGCGCCCGCGGGGCAAGTCGGCTTCTCCCGCTGCGGCCTGACGGACCGGCTCCCGGGCACGCGGCACCTTCCGCCCGGCCCCGGAACCCGGTCGCGATCCGCCCCGGGACCGGAGTCGTCCCCGTCCGGCGGCCGGTACTGCGCGGACCCTCTCCAGTGGCGGGGCTCCATAACCCTCCATAGCGTCTCTTTTCGACGGCTCCCCCAGGTCAGCGGAAAGCAGGTACATGTCATGAAGCATCCTCGGTCCCACCGGGCCGTCGTGGTCACGGCAACCGCGGCGGCGCTCGCCGTGGGCGCGGTCGGCTGCGGAAACGGCAGCAGCGGCGGCACCACCACCGGCAGCGACATGCAGAAGGTGAGTGCCCACACCGTCCACCCGGGGGAATCGATCCAGGCGGCGGTGGACAACGCGGCGCCCGGGGACGTCATCGACATCGAGGCCGGCACCTACAACGGGAGCGTGCAGATCACCACGCCGCGGCTCACGCTGCGCGGCGCCGGCACGGCCACCGTGATCATGCCGAGCAAGACCGGCAAGGAGAACGCCTGCGCCAAGGCCGGCGAGGGCCTGTGCGTCACCGGCACGGCGAAGAAGAAGGTCACCGACGTGCGGCTGGAGTCGCTGACGGTGACCGGGTTCAAGACGAACGGCATCCACGCGACGCAGGCCGACGGCTTCCAGGCGGTGAAGGTGACCTCCCGGGACAACAAGCAGCAGGGCATCCTGCTCGAGAAGTCCGTCCGCGGGCAGTTCACCGGCAACACCGCCACGAACAACGGCGAGTCCGGGATCTTCCTCGCCAACTCCATGGACACCGAGGGCGGCGCCCTCGACACCAAGGGCGCGCTCGTCAAGGACAACACCCTCAACGGGAACCGGTTCGGTCTCACCCTGCGCCGGGTCCGCAACCTCTCCGTCGAGCAGAACAAGATCGGCGCCAACTGCGGCGGCATCTTCGTCGTGGGTGACGAGGGAGTCCCGCGCGGCGGCGCGCTCACGGTCAGCCACAACACCGTCACCAAGAACAACAAGTACTGCCCGGCAAGCACCCGCCTGCCCTTCATCCAGGGCACCGGCATCCTGCTCACCGGCGTGGAGAAGACCGTCGTGAAGGACAACGACGTGCGCGACAACAGCGGCAAGTCGCCCATGTCCGGAGGCATCGTGCTCTTCAAGAGCGTGGTGGGCAAGGCCAGCACCGGCAACACCATCCAGAACAACACCGTGCGCGGCAACAAGCCGGCCGACCTCGCCAACCGCGACACGGCGGGCACCGGCAACACCTTCGCCGACAACCAGTCCGACACCTCCGAGCCGCGGGAACTGCAGGCGATGCACTGACCCCGCGACCGCCCGGGCGGCGCGCGACCCCGCGGTGACGGGGCTCGCGCGCCGCCCGTCGCCGTGCCTGTAAGGGCATCGACCGGAATGACCATGTCGGTGTACCCTGACGCCATGGCCACCAGGACGCCGCGCGCAGCCACCCGGGAAGACTCCGTGCCCGAGAGCGCCGCCGCCCTGGTCGACCTGCTGAACTCGCGCCCCTACGCGGGCATGCCCGACAAGCTCGACACGCCCGGGTCCGCCACGAGTGTGCTGCGCCCCTTCGGGCAGGAGGACGAGGCACCTTCCGCGCGGCGCGTGGAGCTGGTCCGCGCCGTGCGCGACGACCTGCTCGCCCTGGCCGAGCGCAACGACCCCGACGACTCCGCCGGCGACTGGGCGGCCTTCTCCGGGCGCGTGGCCTCCGTCACCTTCCAGCAGGACTTCTCCCTGCCCGGCTCCGTGTCCATGCGGCAGACCTCCGGCGACCCCGTGGTCGGCCGGATCACGCTGGCCGTCGCCGAACTCGTCGGCGCCGGCGCCTGGACGCGGCTGCGCCTGTGCGCCAGCGAGATCTGCCGCGAGGTGTTCTACGACACCAGCCGCAGCCGGACGCGGCGCTGGCACTCGTACGAGGTGTGCGGCAACCGCGCCAATGTCGCGGCGTACCGGGAGCGCGGCAGCACGTCCGCCCCGGCGGGCGACAGCGCCCGCTGACCGCCCCTCCCCCGCCGCGGCCTTCTGTGCCGTGCCCGTGACTCCCGCGGCTCAGCCGTTGCGCGCGGACATGGGCTAAATCCAATAGACCTTTACACCGCTACCTTCGCGATGTTAGCGTCGTAAGCGTCATCAGATGAATGGCGCTTACCTTCCGTGTACGCCGCGCGCCCGAAGCAGGGCTCCGCGCGACCGCAGGCGCCACGGCGGGGCCGCACGAGGCTCCGCCCCCTCCCCCACCTCTAAGGAAGAACATGTCCGTGTATCGAGCCGTCCAGGTGTCCGGATCCGGCGACTTCGCCTTCGTCGAGCGGGAGTTGGCCGAACCGCTGCCCGGGCAGGTGCGCCTGCGCGTGGAGGCCTGCGGTGTCTGCCACTCCGACAACCTCGCCGTCGCGGGGATGCGGCCCGATCCCTCGGCGCCGATCGTGCCCGGCCACGAGATCGCCGGCGTGATCGATGAGGTCGGTGCCGGTGTCACCGCCTGGCAGCCCGGCGACCGGGTCGGCGTCGGCTTCCTCAGCGGCCCCTGCCACACGTGCGACTCCTGCCGCCGGGGCGACTTCGTCAACTGCGCCGCCCAGCCGACGACCGGCACGTCGATCGACGGCGGCTACGCCGAGGTCGCGTACGTGCGGGCGAGCGGTCTCGTGCGCATCCCGGACGGCCTGTCCTCGATCGACGCCGCCCCGCTGCTGTGCGCCGGCCTGACCGTCTTCAAGGCGCTCCAGCAGACCGGCGCCCGGCCCGGCGAACTGGTCGCGGTCCAGGGCATCGGCGGCCTCGGCCACCTCGGCGTGCAGTACGCGCGCAGCCTCGGCTACCGCGTCGCCGCCATCGCCCGCGGCCCGGAGAAGGCCCCGCTCGCGGCCGAACTCGGCGCGGAGCACTACATCGACAGCCTCACCACGGACCCGGCCCAGGCCCTCCAGGCCCTGGGCGGAGCGGCCGCGGTCATCGCCACGGCGTCCGACAGCGCGTCCATGGGCCCGCTGGTCCGCGGGCTGGCGCCGCGCGGCCGCATGATCGTCGTGGGCGCGGGCGGCGAGCCCGTTCCGGTCGACCCGATCGCGATGATCTTCGGTACCCGGTCCGTCACCGGCAGCCTGACCGGCTCGCCCATCGAGAACGAGGACAACCTGCGCTTCGCCCTGCGCCAGGAGATCCGGTCGATGAACGAGGTCATGCCCCTGTCGGAGGCACCGAAGGCCTTCGCCCACATGATGTCGGGCCGCGCCCGCTTCCGCGTCGTCCTGGACACCCGCGGCTGACGGACGCGCGCGGCGCCGCCGCCCGGCCCGTCAACCGGGCGGCGGTGCGCGGCGGCCCACCGGATGCGGGGGCCGGGCGCCGCGATGATCCTGGACGTGGATTTCTTCGCACTCCACGCGGACAAGGACGGGTCCTCATGAAGGTCGGCGTCGTCGGGGCGGGTTCCGTGGGAGCCGCCACCGCGCTCTGCCTGGTCGAGCGGGGCGGCATGTGCCGCGAGATCGTCCTGGTCGACCGCGACACGCAGCGGGCCGACGGAGTCGCGGCCGACCTGCGCTACGCCGCCCCGCTCTCCCCCACCGTGCGGGTGCGCGCGGGCGGTTACGCGGAGCTCGCCGGCGCCGCCCTCGTGGCGATCACGGCGGGCGTCAACGAGCGCGGCGGGGGTGCGACCGACCGCTCGGACCCGGAGGGGCGGCTGCGCCTGCTGGACACCAACACCAAGGTCTTCGCCGACGTGGTGCCCCAGGTCGTGGCCGCGGCGCCGGAGGCGGTGCTCATGGTCGTCACCGACCCGCCGGAACCCCTCGCCGAGGTCACGCGGCGGATCGCCGGGCACGACCGCGTCTTCTCCACCGGCACGCTCATCGACAGCCTCCGCTTCCGCGTCCATCTCGCCGACGCCCTGCGGGTGAGGGCGGCCGACGTGCAGGCGACGGTCGTCGGCGAGCACGGCACCTCGGAAGTGCTGCTGTGGTCCTCGGCCACCGCCGGCGGGATCCCCGTCGCGGAGATGCTGCGCCGGGCCGGGACCTCGGTGGCGGACGCACGCGCGCGGATCGAGGACGCCATCAGGTACGCGAACATCGCCATCATCGAGGGAACGGGCGCCAGCCAGTACGGCATCGGCGCGGTCTCCGCACGCCTCGTCGAGGCGGTGCTGCGCGACGAGGGCGCGGTCCTGCCCGTCGCCGCGCATTCCGCCGCGTACGGGACGACGCTCTCGCTCGCGGCGGTGGTGGGTGCCGAGGGGGTGCGCGAGGTGTTCGAGCCCGCGATGGACGAGCAGGAGCGCGAGGGGCTGATCCTCAGCGCCGCCGTCCTCCGCAAGGCCGCCGACCGGGCGCTCTGCCTGCTCTGACCTCCGCCGCGCCGCGGCCGTGACGCGCGGTCCGTGCCGCACCGCCCTGTCCGCCCGACCGCCGCACGCCCCTGAGGGCGCCGGCCGGGAGCACGTCCTTGAACCCGGCACACCCCCCGGGGCGGACGCCCCGCCGCCGGCCGGACTCCCCTCCTGCCGAGGGGCCCTGGGCCCCGCGCAGTCCGGCGTGCCGAACAACTCCCCAGCTCACGCGGCCGTCCCCGCTATTGGCTGACCCTTCATCACGGTGACACCTGGCAACGCTCGACGCGTCAACACGGTTCGACAAAGCTGATCCGGGCATGTCAATCAGGCCGCGCTCCCCCCGCCGCGGCCGATCAGGAGGACGCAGTGAAGAACAGCCCCCGGATCCGCAGAGTCTCCGTCGTCTTCGGCGGCGCCGCCGCGCTGGTGCTCGCCCTGCCGGGCGTGGCGTTCGCCGCCCCGCCGCCCGCCCTCCCCGCCAACGCGGACAGCTTCGAGCAGAGCTTCGAGCCCGCCTTCGACTACGACACCGACGGCTGCTACTCCTCGCCCGCCATCGGCCGCGACGGCACGATCAACCCGGGCCTGAACCCGACCGGCGCCCTCAACGGCAACTGCCGTGACGCCTCGGACCTCGACAACACCAACGGCTACTCGCGCTACAAGTGCAACAACGGCTGGTGCGCGATCATCTACGGTCTCTACTTCGAGAAGGACCAGGCCATCCCGGGCATCAGCCTCGGCGGCCACCGCAACGACTGGGAGCACGTCGTCGTCTGGACCCAGGACAACCAGGCGAAGTACGTGGCCACTTCCGCGCACGGCAACTTCAATGTCTACAGCGCCGACCAGGTCCGCTGGGACGGTACCCACCCCAAGGTCGTCTACCACAAGGACGGCATCGGCACCCACTGCTTCCGGCTGGCCAACACCAACGACGAGCCGCCGGAGAACCACTACCACACCTGGCAGTACCCGACCCTCGTCGGCTGGAACGGCTACCCGGCCGGTCTGCGCGACAAGCTCAGCGCGTACGACTTCGGCAGCGCCGTCTTCGGCCTGAAGGACGGCAACTTCAACGCCCACCTGGCCAAGGCCATGCCGGCCGGGATCCCGTTCAACCCCAACGCCTGATGACGACCGCCGGGGACGGGAGGGCGCTCACGCCGACCGCCGTCCCGTCCCTGGCCCCTTCCGGGTGGGGTCACATCACGTCGAGCGCGGCGAACTCCTCGGCCGTCAGGGTGAGTTCCGCGGCCGCCACCGAGTCGCGGATGGTCTCCGGCCGGCTGGACCCCGGGATCGGGACGACGATCGGGGACTTGGCGAGCATCCAGGCCAGGCACACACGCTGCGGGCTGACGCCGTGCGTCTTGGCGACCTGCGCGAACCGCGCGTAGGCGGAGCCCAGTTCACGGGCCTGCGAGATGCCCCCGAGCGGGCTCCACGGCAGGAACGCGATGCCGAGCTCGTCGCACAGGCGCAGTTCCGGCTCGCTGGAGCGGAACGCCGGGGAGAACTGGTTCTGCACCGAGACCAGGCGTCCGCCGAGGATCTCGTTCGCCAGCCGGATCTGCTCCGGGTTCGCGTTGGAGATGCCGGCCATGCGGATCTTGCCCTCGTCGAGCAGGTCGCGCACCGCGCCGACGGAGTCGGCGTAGTCCACCGTCGGGTCGGGGCGGTGGAACTGGTACAGCCCGATCGCCTCGACGCCCAGGCGGCGCAGGGAGTCCTCGCACGCCTGCTTGATGTGCGCGGGCGAGCCGTTCACCGTCCAGCTGCCGTCACCGGGGCGCAGGTGACCGCCCTTGGTGGCGACCAGGACATCGGAGCCGCGCTCGTGCGAGGCGAGGGCCTTGGCGATGAGCGACTCGTTGTGGCCGACCTCGTCGGCGTGCAGGTGGTAGGCGTCCGCGGTGTCGATCAGCGTCACACCGGCGTCGAGCGCCGCGTGGATGGTGTCGATGGACCGTGCCTCGTCCGGCCGCCCCTCGATCGACATGGGCATCCCGCCCAGGCCGATGACGCTGACCTCGATGTCACCGATGCGGCGAGTCTGCATGTGTCCGAGACCTCTCTCGACGTGCGTCCCGGCCGGGGTGCCCGGCTGGCCGTGCCGGCTCGACCGGAGGTGTTCCGCGGCCGGGCCGGCACGCCTCACAGCCTGACCGCATCCCGGCCCACACGTCCAACAGGAGAAAGCGAACACATTCAGGAGTTACGCTTCTGAATCATGGAGCTACGGCATCTGGAGCACTTCGTCGCGGTCGCGGAGGAACATCACTTCACCCGCGCCGCCGAACGGCTGATGATCTCCCAGTCGGGCCTGTCCGCGTCGGTGCGCGCCCTGGAGCAGGAATTGGGCGCGCCGCTGTTCGTACGCAGCACCCGCAGTGTGGAACTCACCGCCGCCGGTGAGGCGCTGCTGGCCGAGGCCTCCCGCGCCCTGTCCAGCGTGCGCGCCGCCAAGGAGGCGGTGGACGCCGTACAGGGCCTGATGCGGGGCGTTCTCACGATCGGCACGGAGCAGTGCGTCGCGGGAGTGGACCTGCCCGCGCTGCTCGCCCGCTTCCGCTCCCGGCACCCGGGAGTGGAGATCCGGCTGCGGCAGGCCGGGTCCGCGGCGCTCGTCCAGGACATCACCGCGGGCCGGCTCGACGTGGCCTTCACCGCGCTGTGCGGGGAGGCCCCCGAGGGCGTCCGCTTCCAGCCGCTGACGCGCGCCCCGATGGTGGTGCTCTGCCACCCGGACCACCCGCTCGCCGGTGCGGGCAAGGTGGACTGGGACGAGCTGGGCGGCGA
The DNA here is from genome assembly GCF_044751205.1 of Streptomyces sp. NPDC088732. NCBI lineage: Bacteria > Bacillati > Actinomycetota > Actinomycetes > Kitasatosporales > Streptomycetaceae > Streptomyces > Streptomyces sp. NPDC088732. The sequence continues at coordinate 268,889 of NZ_JBIVLI010000010.1, read as the reverse complement.
GGTGTTCGTGGACTTCCAGCCCGACTGGGGAGCGCGCGGACTGAGCGACCGGGCGTTCGCGGCCAACCTCGTGCACCGCCGGGTCGCCCTGGAGGTCAACGACGTCCACAGCCTGATCGACCTGGTGCACCACGGGCTCGGCATCGCCGTCGTGCCGCTGCCGATCGCCCGCAAGGAACACGCGGCGGGCCTGTGCACCCTCGACCTGGTGGGCGCCGAGGACCACCAGTGGGAGGTCTCGGCCGCCCTGCCCAAGGAGGACCGGGTCAGCCCGGCCGCCCGCACCCTGCTGTCCTACCTGCACTGATCCCCCGCCTGGTCCGGGGACGAGGACGGAGCCACCCATGGTCTCTCCCGAAGCACGACGGGGTCACGGCCCGCGGGCCGTGACCGCCAAGGACCGGCGACTCGCCCGCGAGGCGCTCACCGCCGCGGCCGGCGCCGCACGCGCCGGTCTCGCGGATGCCGAACGCGACCACGCGGCGCTCGCCGACGACTGCGTCCTGGACGCGGCCGACGAGGCCGAGCGCACGACCCGGTCCCAGGGGATCGCCGAACGCGCGGAGCACGCCCGCGAGGAACTGCGCCTCGCCGACGAGGCGCTGGGCCAGCTCGACAGCGGCGACTACGGGACCTGCGCCTCCTGCGGACGGCCCATCGACCGCGAACGCGTCCTGGCCCTGCCCCTCGTCCGGCACTGCATCGACTGCGCCACGGCCGCGCGGCGCTGATGCGCGCGGGCCGAGGCGCGTACGACACGCCGTCCTCACCAGCGCCGACGTAGGCTGGCAGAGCCCGCCCGGCCGGTGTGCGGCCTTCGGACCGCATGACGGCGCCGGCTGGGCGAGCTCGGACCCCGGAACCGGGGCCGGTCAGCCGCGGTCGGCGGTTCCGCCCCCGGACGGGGCGGAGGTGTGCTGCACGCCGCCGGGACGCGGGGGGCGCCCGGTGTCCTCGACGCTCCGCCGCGCGGCCTCCGCGACGGCCTCGCCCGTGATCCCGAACTCCTGGTAGATCCGCCGGTAGTCGGCCGAGGCCCCGAAGTGCTCCAGGCTCACGATGCGTCCGGCGTCGCCCACCACCTCGCGCCAGCCCTGGCCGACCGCGGCTTCGACACTCACCCGCGCCCGCACCGCCGGCGGCAGCACCTCGTCCTGGTACGCCCGGTCCTGGGCGGCGAACCACTCCCGGCACGGCATCGACACCACCCGTACGGTGCGGCCCTCCGCGGTGAGCAGGCCGCACGCCTCCAGGGCGATCTGGACCTCGGAACCGGTGGCCACCAGGATGACGTCCGGCTCCGGCCCCGGTCCCCGGTCGGCCAGCACATAACCGCCCCTGGCCGCCTCGCCGGCGGGGACGAACCCCGCACCGGGGCCGCGGTCCAGGACCGGGAGGTTCTGCCGCGTGAGGATCAGGGCCGCCGGCCGGTCCTTGTGCTCCAGGACGGTACGCCAGCACACCGCGGTCTCGTTGGCGTCGGCGGGCCGCACCACGTCGAGACCCGGGATGGCGCGCAGCGCGGCCAGGTGCTCGACGGGCTGGTGCGTGGGGCCGTCCTCGCCCAGGCCGATGGAGTCGTGGGTCCACACGTAGATCGTGGGCAGCTTCATCAGGGCGGCCAGGCGCACGGCCGGGCGCATGTAGTCGCTGAAGGTCAGGAAGGTGCCGCCGTAGGCGCGGGTGAGGCTCTGCAGGGTGATGCCGTTGAGGATCGAGCCCATGGCGTGCTCGCGGATGCCGAAGTGCAGGGTGCGGCCGTACGGTCCGCCCTTCCACATGGCGGTCTGGTGCTCCGCCGGCACGAACGACGGCTCGCCCTCCATCGTGGTGTTGTTGCTCCCGGCGAGGTCGGCGGAACCGCCCCACAGCTCGGGCAGCACCCCGGCGAGCGCGGTGAGGACCTTCCCCGACGCCTTGCGGGTGGCCATGCCCTTCTCGTCGGCCGGGAACTCCGGGATCGCGTCCGCCCATCCCTTCGGGAACTCGTCGGCCAGCAGCCTGCGCAGCAGGCGGTCGTTGTCCGGGTGGGCCGCGCGCCAGGCGTCGAAGCCCTCCTGCCAGCGCTCGTGCTCCTGCCGGCCGCGCCCGCCGACCGCGCGGGCGCGCTCCAGGACGGCGTCCTCGACCACGAAGTCGCGGCCGGGGTCGAAGCCCAGGACCTTCTTCGTGGCCGCGACCTCCTCGTCGCCCAGGGCCGAGCCGTGGGCCTTGCCCGAGTTCTGCTTGGTCGGCGCGGGCCAGCCGATGACGGTGCGCAGCACGATCAGCGACGGGCGGCCGGTCTCCCGCTGCGCGGCGCCGACGGCCGCGAGGACCGCGTCGACGTCCTCGACGTACGCGCCGGTGCGGGTCCAGTCGACGGTCTGCACGTGCCAGCCGTACGCGGCGTAGCGGGCGGCCACGTCCTCGCTGAAGGAGACGTTGGTGTCGTCCTCGATGGAGATCCGGTTGGAGTCGTAGAACACCACGAGGTTGCCGAGCTGCTGATGGCCGGCGAGCGAACTCGCCTCGGAGGTGACGCCCTCCATGATGTCGCCGTCCGAGGCGATCACGTACACGTGGTGGTCGAACGGGCTGCTGCCGGGGGCCGCGTCCGGGTCCAGCAGCCCGCGCTCGCGGCGGGCGCCCATCGCCATGCCGACGGCACTGGCCAGGCCCTGGCCCAGCGGGCCCGTGGTGATCTCCACGCCCCGGGTGTGCCGGTACTCGGGGTGGCCCGGCGTCACCGAGCCCCAGGTCCGGTAGGCCTCAAGGTCGGAGAGCTCGAGCCCGTACCCGGACAGGTACAGCTGGATGTAGAGCGTCAGGCTGGAGTGCCCGCACGACAGCACGAACCGGTCCCGGCCGAGCCACTGGTCGTCGGCCGGGTCGTGGCGCATGACGCGCTGGAAGAGCAGGTAGGCCAGCGGGGCCAGGCTCATGGCCGTGCCCGGATGGCCGTTGCCCACCTTCTGCACGGCGTCCGCGGCGAGCACCCGGATGGTGTCGACCGCGCGCACGTCCGTCGCGTCCCACCCCGCCTCCGCCGCCACCGGGGTCGGCAGGTCCCGGTCCCGCTCGAAGACCGTTCCCTCGGACTGCCGGCTGGTCATACCACCACTCCCTCGCTCACTGACGGACCCGCGCGGGCGGCGCCGCACACCACCGCCGCCTCCTGGACGACGCGTACCCCCGCGTCGGGGCCGAAACGTCGGCCCCCTCCATATGACGTGAGGATGCGGCCTCGCGCGACCGCGCGCGCGGGTCTGCGGGCCGGAGGCCGCGGGCGCACACTGAGGGGGCGCGAGCAGCCGGACGAGACCCCGGAGGGGCATGGACAGCACGGCCCACGACCCGTACATCCGTGTGCGCGGCGCCCGTGAGCACAACCTGCGGAACGTCGACGTGGACATCCCGCGCGACGTCCTGGCCGTCTTCACCGGGGTCTCCGGTTCCGGCAAGTCCTCGCTCGCCTTCGGCACCGTCTACGCCGAGGCGCAGCGCCGCTACTTCGAGTCGGTCGCCCCGTACGCCCGGCGGCTGATCCACCAGGTCGGCGCCCCGGCCGTCGACGAGATCCTGGGGCTGCCGCCGGCCGTCGCGCTGGAGCAGCGGCGGGGCTCCGCGACCTCGCGTTCGTCCGTCGGCACCGTGACCACGTTGTCGAACACGCTGCGGATGCTCTTCTCCCGCGCGGGCCGCTATCCCGAGGGCGCGCCGCGGGTGGACTCGGACGCCTTCTCCCCCAACACCGCGGTGGGCGCCTGTCCGGTCTGCCACGGCCTGGGCCGCGTGCACCGGGCCACCGAGGAACTGATGGTGCCGGACCCGTCGCTGAGCATCCGGGAGGGCGCCGTCGCCGCCTGGCCGGGCGCCTGGCACGGCAAGAACCTGCTGGACGTGACGCGCACCCTGGGCCACGACGTCGACCGTCCGTGGCGCGACCTGCCGCGTGCGGACCGGGACTGGATCCTGTTCACCGACGAGCAGCCCGTGGTGACGGTGCACCCGGTGCGCGAGGCGGGCCGGATCCAGCGCCCCTACCAGGGCACCTTCCAAAGTGCCCGGCGGTATGTGATGCACACGTTCGCCGACTCCAGGAGCCAGACGCTGCGCGCCCGCGCGGAACGCTTCCTGGAGAGCTCGCTCTGCCCGGCCTGCGGCGGCAGCCGGCTGCGCCCCGAGTCGCTGGCCGTCACCTTCGGCGGACGGACCATCGCCGAGCTCAACTCCTTGCCGCTGGCGGGCCTCGCCGAGGTGCTGCGGCCGGCGGCGCGGGGCCGCGTGGACGACCCTCCCGAAGGCCCCGAGCGGCAGATCGCCACGACCCTGTCCGCGGATCTGGTGGCCCGCGTGGAGGTGATCACCGAACTCGGCCTCGGCTACCTGAGCCTGGACCGGACGACCCCGACGCTGTCCCCCGGCGAGCTCCAACGGCTGCGGCTCGCCACGCAGTTGAGGTCGGGTCTGTTCGGCGTCGTGTACGTTCTGGACGAGCCGTCGGCCGGCCTGCACCCGGTGGACACCGAGGCGCTGCTGACGGTGCTGGTGCGGCTGCGCGAGGCCGGGAACACCGTCTACGTCGTCGAGCACGACATGGACGTGGTGCGCCGCGCCGACTGGATCGTCGACGTCGGCCCGCTGGCAGGCGAGCACGGCGGCCGCGTCCTGCACAGCGGGCCGGTGGACGCCCTGGCGTCCGTCGAGGAGTCCGCCACCCGCCGCTTCCTGTTCGCGTCCGGGCCCGACGCCGCGGCCGGGCGCACCCCGCGCGAGCCGGCGGCGTGGCTGCGTCTGGACGGCGTCACCCGGCACAATCTGCGCGGTCTGGACGTCGCGCTGCCCCTCGGGGTGTTCACGGCGATCACGGGTGTGTCGGGGTCGGGCAAGTCGACGCTGGTCGGCGTCCTCGGCGCGGTCCTGGCCGAGCACGTGGGGCCGGACGGAACCGGCACCGCTGACCCGGTCGGCGACGACAGCGGGGCGGACGGCGGCTCCGCCGCTGCCCCGGCCGGCGTCACCGCCCACGGTGCGGAGGCCGTGGACCGCCTGGTGCAGGTCGACCAGAAGCCGATCGGCCGCACTCCGCGCTCCAACCTGGCAACCTACACAGGGCTGTTCGACGCCGTGCGCAAGCTCTTCGCCGCCACCGGGGACGCGCGGCGGCGCGGCTGGAAGGCGGGCCGCTTCTCGTTCAACGTCGCTGGAGGACGCTGCGAGACCTGCCAGGGCGAGGGCTTCGTCGCCGTGGAACTGCTCTTCCTGCCCGGCACGTACGCGCCCTGCCCGGTCTGCCACGGGGACCGCTACAACGAGGAGACGCTGGAGGTCCGCTACCGGGAGCGGAACGTCGCCGAGGTCCTGGGCATGACCGTCGACACGGCGGCCGAGTTCTTCGCCGACGTCCCCCCGGTGGCGCGCAGCCTGCGCACCCTGCGCGAGGTGGGCCTCGGCTACCTGCGGCTGGGGCAGCCGGCGACAGAGCTGTCGGGCGGCGAGGCGCAGCGCATCAAGCTGGCCTCGGAGTTGCAGCGCGGCCGCCGCGGGCACACCGTCTACCTGCTGGACGAGCCCACGACGGGGCTGCACCCGGCCGATGTGGAGCTGCTGATGCGGCAGTTGCACGGACTCGTGGACGCGGGCCACTCCGTGTTCGTGGTCGAGCACGAGATGGGCGTGGTCGCCGGCGCCGACTGGGTGGTCGACCTGGGCCCCGGCGGCGGTGACGCGGGCGGCCGGGTCGTCGCCGCCGGACGGCCCGCGGAGGTGGCCCGGGCGCCCGGGAGCCGGACGGCGGAGTACCTGGCGCGCCGGCTCACGGGCTGATGCGCGCGGCGCCGTGTCGCATACCGTCGGTCAGTACGACATGACACACAATGTCCCGGTATCCCGCGGGCGACCCCGACGTCCGCCGACCCCTTGGAGGACCGGCATGGGTACCACCGTCGCGGACGTCATGGTCGCCGCCCTCGCGGCCTCCGGAGTGCGGCGCGTCTACGGCCTGCCGGGGGACTCCCTCAACGGCTTCACCGACGCCCTGCGCCGCAACGGCTCCGTGGCATGGGCCCACGTACGGCACGAGGAGGCCGCCGCCTTCGCCGCCGCCGGCGAGGCGGGCGTCACCGGCCGGCTCGCGGTGGCGGTCGGCAGCTGCGGCCCGGGCAATCTGCACCTGATCAACGGCCTGTTCGACGCGCAGCGCAGCCGCGTCCCCGTACTGGCGATCGCCGCGCAGATCCCGCGCGCCGAGATCGGCGGCGGGTACTTCCAGGAGACCCATCCGCAGGACCTGTTCCGCGAGTGCAGCGTCTACTGCGAGATGGCGTCCACGCCGGAGCAGGTGCCCCGGCTGCTGCGCATCGCGATGCGCACCGCGCTGGAGCGCGAGGGAGTCGCGGTCCTCGTCGTCCCCGGTGAGCTCTTCCTCGCCGACGGCTCCCTGCCCGGCACCCCGCGCCCGGTGATCGGCACGCACTCGCACGTACGGCCCGGCGACGCGGCCCTGGCGCGCGCCGCCGACGTGCTCAACGCGGCGGAGCGGCCCGCGATCCTGGGCGGCGCCGGCTGCCGCGACGCCCACGACGAGGCGGTCGCGCTGGCCGACGCCCTCAAGGCGCCCATGGTGCACTCGCTGCGCGGCAAGGACTGCCTCGAGTACGACAACCCCTACAACGTCGGCCTGACCGGCCTCATCGGCTACAGCTCCGGCTACCGCGCGATGGAGCACTGCGACGCGCTGCTCATGCTCGGCACCGACTTCCCGTACCGGCAGTTCTACCCGGGCGCCGACGTGCCGGTCGTCCAGGTCGACGTGCGCGGGGAGAACATCGGGCGGCGCACCCAGGTGGACGTGCCCCTCGTCGGCACCGTCAAGGACACCGCCGCGGCCCTGCTGCCGCTGCTCCGGCCCAGGAGCGACCGGTCCTTCGCGGACCGGATGGCCGGCCACTACCGCGACGTCCGCGCCCACCTGGGCCATCTCGCCGAGGGCGGCTCGTCGGACGAGCCCATGCACCCGCAGCACGTCGCGGCCGCCGTCGACCGGATCGCGGGCCCGGACGCCGTCTTCACGGCGGACGTCGGCACCCCCACGGTCTGGGCGGCCCGCTACCTGACGATGAACGGGCGGCGCCGCCTCATCGGCTCCTTCAACCACGGCTCCATGGCCAACGCCCTCCCGCACGCGATCGGCATCCAGGCGTCCCACCCCGGCCGGCAGGTCGTCGCCTTCTGCGGCGACGGCGGTCTGACGATGCTCCTCGGCGAGCTGATCACGCTGCGCCAACTGGACCTGCCGGTGAAGGCCGTCGTCTTCAACAACAGCGCGCTGGCCTTCGTGGAGCTGGAGATGAAAGCCGCGGGCATCGTCAACTACGGCACCGGGCTCGCCGACGCCGACCTCGCCGGAATCGCCCGCGCGGCAGGCCTGTTCGGTGCCCGCGTCGACCGCGCCGACCAGCTCGGCGAGGCCCTGGCGGAGGCGTTCGCGCACGACGGACCGGCCGTGGTCGACGCGCGGACGGCCCGTCACGAGCTGTCCATGCCGCCCAAGATCACCCTCGAACAGCTCAAGGGGTTCACGCTCTTCGCCACCCGCACGATCCTGTCGGGCCGCGCCGACGAGATCGTGGAGCTGGCCAGGACGAACCTGCGCGAGCTGCGGGGCTAGCCCTCCCGCCCTCCCACCCGTGTGCCCCATGAAGTCAGGGCGCCCCGACGCAAGTTGTAGGGGGGCCGGGTCCGGGGCCTCCGGGGCTGCCATTCTGGACAGCACATTTAGGTGCCTCAGGGACCCTCGGCTGCGTGCCCCGGGTTGTGCACCCAAATATGCTCCAGTGTCCAGAACGCCACCCCTCCGACCCCGCCCCCTCCGTCTCGTCATGCGCCTGATCCCCGGTGGGTGGATAGGGACGGCACCGCGCTCGGGCACCCGTAGGCGCAGCGCTGTCCAAGTGCGCAGCCGTCACCGCCAACAGCACCCCCACCGGCCGTAAGCCGCCCCGACAACCCCGGGAGGGGGTGTGGCGGGGTGCCCCCGCAGGCGACGAGCGGCGACCGCGGCGCCCGATGGACAGGCGTAACCCGCGAGCGCCGAGGAGGTACCCCGGCGCGGCACCGACCCCACGGCAAACGGGCGGGGCCCGCACTTGCCGCGCCGGGCAGGGCACTCGGGCGGGAGGGCGGGGAAAAAGCCCAGGGCGTCAGGCGCGTGCACGGGCCCCGGATAGGCTCAGGCATGCGATCTCGTACGGGCGGCATGTGGTGGGGGACGACGGTCGAGGCGCCGGACCCCGGCGCTCTGGCGCGGTTCTACGCGGCTCTCCTCGATTGGCACCTCGGGCACGAGGAGCCGGGGACCGCCGTCGTGGCCGCCTCACCGCAGGGACCGTTCCTCGTGTTCCAGCCGGCGGAGGGCTACCGGGCGCCGGTGTGGCCGCCGGCCGGCGGCGATCAGCGCCCGATGATGCACTTCGACTTCCAAGTGGGCGACCTGGACTCGGCGGTGGCCGACGCGGTCGCCCTGGGGGCCACCGTCGCGGAGTTCCAGCCGCAGGAGCACGTCCGGGTGCTGTTCGACCCGGCCGGCCACCCTTTCTGCCTGTGCCGCGACGACGCCTAGCTCGGGCCGACACCCTGGGGCCACCGTCTCCGCACGGTGACGGTTCGTCAAATGTCGTCTCTTCCAGCAGGGTTCCGCGGGCGTAAACCTGTTCGACGCCGTCGCGTGGGTGGGAAAGATCACCCCTCAAGGGCTGCCCCTTACTCCGGGTTTTCGCGCCAGGATGCGGTGCCTCCCCACCCGGGCGGTCTCGACATGCCGGCGGGGCTACCGGCCCCCTGGAAGAACCGCAAGGAACGCCCCTTGAGATCATCACCGAGACGCTGGAGCGTGCTCGCCGTCGCCGGCGCCGCCGTTCTGTCGCTGGCACACCCCGCCACCGCGTCCCCCGACACCCCCGATTCCCCCGCCGCCCCGGCACAGAGCAATGTGCCGCCCGGCTCCCATTCCGTCACGCTGATCACCGGCGACGTGGTGACGACCCGTCAGTCGTCCGGCAAGGGCGGCACGGTCGACGTGCGCGCCGCCGCGGGCGGCCCCGCCGAGGCGCACGTCATGGAGTCCGGTGGCGACCTGTACGTCTTCCCCGAGGCCGCGTTGCCCTATGTGGCGGCCGGCACGCTCGACCGGCGCTTGTTCAACATCAGCGACCTGGTCGCCGACGGGTACGACGACGCGCACCGCGACCGGCTGCCGCTGATCGTCTCGTACACCGGCTCCGTCGCCGGCCTGCGCGCCACCGCGCCCGCCGGCGCGACCCGCGTCCGGGACCTGAGCAGCGTGCAGGGCGCCGCCCTGACCGAGGACCGCGACCGCTCGGCCGACTTCTGGCGGGCCGTCACCGCGGCACCGGCGGACGTGGCGAGGAAGACGGCCGGGAGCGGCGCGCCGGCCTTCGGCGCGGGCATCGCCCGTATCTGGCTCGACGGCGTGGTGAAGGCGGACCTCGCCGACACCACCGCCCAGATCGGCGCGCCCAGTGCGTGGGCCGACGGCGACACCGGACAGGGCGTGGACGTCGCCGTCCTGGACACCGGCATCGACTCCGGGCACCCCGACTTCGGCGGGCGCATAGCCGCCACTGACAGCTTCGTCCCCGGCGAGGACGTCACCGACCGCAACGGCCACGGCACGCACGTCGCCTCCACCATCGCCGGCACCGGAGCGGCCTCCGGCGGCAAGGAGCGCGGCGTCGCCCCCGGCGCCTCGCTCCACATCGGCAAGGTGCTGTCCGACACCGGTCAGGGCCAGGACTCCTGGCTGCTGGCCGGCATGGAGTGGGCTGCGGTCGACCAGCACGCCAAGATCGTCAGCATGAGCCTGGGCAGCCAGGCCCCGTCGGACGGCACGGACCCCGTGAGCCAGGCGGTGAACCGCCTGAGCGCCGAGACCGGCACGCTGTTCGTCATCGCCGCCGGCAACTCCGGTGCGCCCGACACGGTCAGCGCGCCCGGCGCGGCGGACGCCGCGCTGACCGTCGGCGCCGTGGACTCCTCCGACGACCTGGCGTGGTTCTCCAGCCAGGGCCCGCGGGTCGGCGACGGCGGCCTCAAGCCGGAGATCACCGCCCCCGGTGTGGACGTGCTCGCGGCGCGCTCGCAGTACGCCGCCGAGGGCGAGGGCAGCTACCAGACCCTCAGCGGGACCTCGATGGCCACCCCGCACGTCGCGGGCGCCGCGGCCCTGCTCGCCGCCGCCCGGCCCGGGCTGACCGGCGCGCAGCTGAAGGACCTCCTGGTCAGCAGCTCGAAGCAGACCCCGCAGTACGACGCCTTCCAGGCCGGCAGCGGCCGGGTCGACGTGCCCGCGGCGCTGCGCGCCGGCGTGTTCGCCTCGGCGACCGCCTTCGCGGGTGAGAGCGACGGCGCGGTGCAGCGCCCCGTGACGTACACCAACACCGGTGGTTCCGCGGTGACGCTCGGCCTCTCGGTGCAGGCCCCGAACGCCCCGGCGGGCCTGTTCGGGCTCTCCGCCCCGAAGGTCGTCGTCCCCGCGCACGGCACCGCCGCGGTGACGCTCACCATCGACGCCGCCAAGGCGACGGGCAGCGGCCACTGGACGGGTCAGATCCTGGCCACCGACGCCTCCGGGGCGGTCGCCGCGCACACCGCGGTGTCCCTCGGCGACGCGGCGCACAAGCTGACCGTGCTCCTCAAGGACGCCGACGGGAACCCCATGTCGGGTGTGGTCGAGCTGCTCAGGTCGGGTGAGTTCGGCCCCGAGTTCTGGATCGTCGACGAGTCCGGCGTGCTGGAGACGTACCTGCCCGACGACGTGTACTCCGTGCTGTCGTTCAAGGCCGTGGAAGGCGTGCACGGTCCGCACTCGATGGGCATGGCGCTGCTGGGCGACCCCGAGGTCGTCATGGACCGCGACAGGACCGTGACGATGGACGCGCGCAAGCTCCGCCGGGTCGACATGACGACTCCGCGGTCGACCGAGACGACCTACCAGCGGCTGGAGTACAACCGGTCGATGGGCGGCGGCACCTGGCGCGACTACATGGAGACCCAGACCAGCTACGACAGCCTCTGGGCCCAGCCGACCACCCATGACGTCAAGCACGGCGACTTCTGGCTCGGCGCCCGCTGGCGCAAGGAGCAGCCGGTGCTCGCCGTCTCGACCCCCAGCGGCGCCTTCACCGACGTCCTGCGGCAGGACGCGGTCACCCCGCTGGCCGAGGGCCACTACCGGTTCCCGCTGGTCTCCGCGGGTGACGGCGCGGCCGCCGACTGGGCGCGGATCGACGCGCGCGGCAAGGCCGTGGTCGTCCGCCGCAACGACGCCGTGGGCGACGCCGAGCAGGCGACCGCCGCGGTCGCGGCCGGTGCGAAGCTGCTGCTCGTCGTCAACAACGAACCCGGCCGCCAGATCCGCAGTTACGGCCCCGACTGGCAGACGGCCGCCGGCCTCGACGTCGCGCTGCTCAGCACGGACGAGGGCGAGCGGCTGCTGCGGCAGGCCACCGCTCGCGGAGCCGTGCTCACGGTGGACTCCCAGCCCAACAGCCCCTACGTGTACGACCTGATGTGGACGTGGCACAACCGCGTCCCCTCCGACCTGGTCGTCGAGGGTTCCTCGAAGAACCTGGCCCGCGTCGACGTCGCGTTCGACAGCCCCGACCCGTCCCTGGGCGGCGGCGAATGGCGCTACGACTGGCCCGTGTACTCGAACTGGGGCATCGGCCTGACGATGCGGGAGGACATGGACAGCGACCGCGTGGACTGGGTCTCCACCGGCGGCGGCAACTCCTGGGGCCAGGAGGCGTACGTCGACGGCCTGATCTACGAGATCGAGCCGCGCACCACCTACCGGCCCGGCAGCACCCAGGCGCAGGAGTGGTTCAAGCCCGTCGAGCGGCCGCACCTGAACGACAACTACAAGCTGCCCACCCGCAGCGGGAGCCGGCTCAACCTGGACGTTCCCGCGTGGGGCGGCTCCGACCACGTCGGCATGTCGATGGACTACGACCGCATGCGGCAGTCCCTCACCCTCTACCAGGGCAGCACACGACTGGCGGTGGGCTCGTACACCACGGTCGCGGCCGACGCGCCCGGCACCGGCCGCCTGCCGTACCGCCTGGTGCTGGACGGCAGCCGGGACGCCTCGGTGAGCCCGTACTCCACCGGCACGCACACCGAGTGGGGCTTCACCTCCTCGGCACCGGCAGGGGACGGCTCGGCGGTCCTGCCGCTGATCCAGCTCGACTACGGGGTCGACACCGACGCGGCGGGCCGGGCCGGCCGCCACGCCGAGGTCGCGGTCTCGGCCGCGCACCTGCCGGGTGCGGCGGGCGCGGGCACCATCGCCCCGGTCACCGTGGAGTTCTCCTACGACGACGGGCGCACCTGGCGGAAGGCCGACTGCGCGCACGACGGCCGCTTCGCGGTGGCACCGCCGAAGCACGCCGGCTTCGTCTCGCTGCGGGCCACCGCCCGCGACTCGGCCGGGAACACCGTCACCCAGTCGGTGATCCGCGCCTTCGGTCTGCGCTGACGGCCCCGCCCGTACGGGCGTCGGTACGACAAGTCGCCTGTAATCAGACGCACTTGGCCGACGCCCGTACGGCGGTGCCCCCCGAGCGGTACCGTGACCGCGGGTCGGCAGATACGCGCTCCCCCGTCCGTATCTGCCGGCCCGCCTCGCGTGCTACGGGCGGACGGCCGCCGGGGAGACCCAGCGGCTCCAGGCGGGGATGTCCTCCCGGGCCTCGATCCATCCGGCCGGGAGACCCGAGGTCCCGGTGCGGGCCGCGACGACGCCGCCGGCGATGGCGCACGTGGTGTCGCGGTCGCCCCATCCGGCGACCGTCTGCCACAGCGCCTCCGGCAGGTCGTCCAGATGCCCCGCCGCGGACCACAGCGCGAACGGCACCGTGTCCGGGCCCGACATCTGCATCCCCGAGCCCAGGACGGACGCCGCGTGGCGCACCGATGTGTGCCCGGGGAAGCGCGCGGCGACCAGCAGGCCGGAGCGCACGTCACTGTCGGGCAGGTGCGAGGCGACCTCCCGAAGGAACTCGTCCCGCGGCGGGGCGTCCTGGCCGTCCCCCGCCGCCGCCAGTGCGGCGGCCACCGCCACGGCCTCGGCACCCGCGACCGCCTCCGGGTGGGCGTGCGTGGTCAGCGCCGACAGCCGGGCCTGCCGGGCGGCCTCCGCCGGGTCGTCCCGGAACCACGCGCCGAGCGGGGCGACCCGCATCGCCGCGCCGTTGCCGTAGGAGCCCTGCCCGTCGAACTGCCCCGTGGTGACGGCCCTGAAGTCCTCGCCGTCGCCGATCCGACGCAGCACCGCGTGCATCGACCCGCCGTACTTGCGCGCCGGATCCCGCTCGTACTCGGCCGCGAGCTCCCGCGCCAGGTCGTCCGGGCGGACCTCGCCGTGCGCCGTCAGGTGCGCGAACAGCACGAAGGCGGTGGCGGAGTCGTCCGTCCACAGCCACGGCGCCGGGCGCGTTTCCCGGGCGGCCCACTGCTCCTCGGGAGACTCGTCGGAGCGCGTGAACCAGCTGTCGCCGAAGGCGTCGCCCATCACCAGACCGTCCAGACTGGCGCGGGCGTGCCACGTACCGCTCATCACAAGAACCTTTCGAACGACTGCCGGAATCGGCATTGTCGCCGCAGGTCCCCCGCGAACGCGAACGGATTCCCGCAGGCCGGGGCCGGTGCGGCGCCCCGCGCGGCGCACGCCGTACGGGGCACCCCACCGGGCGGCATCCGCGCCTACCCGGTGACGCGGAACTCGTGGCTCCCCGCCCCCACCGTGTAGTGGGCGTAGCCACCGCTGCGTTCACCTGCCACGGCTCCCGCGGGCGGGTGGACCCGCTGCCGTCCGATCACCGGTACGAGGACGTCTGCGGTCGACCCCACCGGCACCTCGACGCGCAGGGTGAAGCGATCGTGCGCCCGGGTCCACGACGAGGCGATCCGGCCGAGCGGCGACTGGACGTGGGCAGAGGCGTGGGTCAGGCCGCCGACGGTGTGGGGGCGGATCGTCACCTTCGTGTAGCCGGGCGCCGCGGGTTCGATGCCGGCGACGTCCTGGTAGAGCCAGTCGTCGACCGTGCCCATGAAGGCGTGGTCGTGCGAGCGCGAGTTCGCGTTCCACTCCTCCCACATGGTCGTGGCGCCCAGCCCCTCGAACCAGTAACCCCAGCCGGGGTAGGTGGGGTTGGTGGCCACCGTGTATGCCAGGTCGGCGTGCCCGGCGTCGGTCAGGACGGGCAGGAGCACCTTGGTGCCGAGGGCACCGGTGTCCAGGTGGTCGCCGCGCGCGTGGATGTCCTCGACGAGGTGGTCGGTCACGGTGCGGCGGTACTCCTCGGGCACCAGGCCGAAGCTCAGCGGCAGCAGGTTCGCCGTCTGCCGGTACCCCGCGGCCCTGTTGTCGTAGTAGACCCCCGCGTCCTGGTCGTAGAAGGCCGCGTTGAAGGTGTCCTTGACCTGCGCGGCGAAGGCGCCGAAGTGCCGTGCGTCGGCGTCGTGGCCGAGCGCCCGCGCCATCGTGGAGAGCCGCGTCGCGGTGAGGTAGAGGTACGCGGTCCCGGACAGCCGGGTCCCCTCCGGTGCGCCCGCGCCCTCCGGGGAGAGCCAGTCGCCGTAGCTGAAGCCGGTGTAGATGCCGCCGGTGCCGGCGATGTCGTGCTCGTAGTGCTCCAGCCACGCCTTCATGGCGCCGTAGTTGTCGGCGACCGCCTTCGTGTCGCCGTAGTACCAGTACAGGTCCCATGTGCCGAGGACGAGGCTGGCCGACCAGATGGGGTCCTTCACCTGCTTGCCGGACTCGGTGGTGGGGACGGTGGGGCCGATCGAACCGTCGGCGTTCTGGTCCTCGCGGTGCGAGCGCATCCAGTTCTCGTAGAAGTTCCGCATGTCGAAGTTGGCGATCGCCGAGTCGGCGTACAGGAAGCCGTCGGCCGTGTAGGGCCGCTTCTCGTACATGGGCGTGTCGGTCGGGATCGAGTGCAGGTTGTTGAGGATCGTGTCGGCCTGGGCGTCCTGGTAGCGGTTGAGCAGATCGCTGGAGCTGGTGAAGTCACCGGTGGACGCCACCGCCGTGTGGACCCGCATGCCGTCGACCGACCGCAGGGTGACCCCGTCGGGGACGACAATCTGGGCATAGCGGAATCCGGCATAGCTGTAGCTGGGCTGGTACTGCTCCACCCCGTCGCCCTTGAGGGTGTACGTGTACCTCTGCAGGGCCATGCCGAAGGCGCCGGTGTTGTCGACGGTGCCGTCCGCGCGCAGCTTCTCGCCGTAGGTGACGGTCACCGTCGCTCCGGCGGGTCCCTGCACCCCGATCCGCGCCCAGCCGGCAGTGGGGCTGCCGTAGTCGTAGACGTGGGTGCCGGCGGCCGGCGTCGTGGTGTGCACGGCCGCGATGCGGTCGGTCACCTCGACGGGCGGAAAACTCTCCGAGCGGAGCGTCCCCGTGGGGCCGTCGACCTTCAGCGCGGGACGCCAGGTGCCGTCCTCGAAGCCCGGGCGGTCCCAACCGGGCTGCTCCGCACGGGCGTCGTAGGTCTCCCCGAACCACAGGGACTGGTTGGTCGTCGGCCCGTCCGCCACCTTCCACCCGTCGCCGCTGAGCACCTGCCGGTGCGTTCCGTCGGTGTAGGTGATGTCGAGCTCCAGCTTGAGCTTGGGCTCGCCCCACCAGGACGACGCCTTCCACTCGTCCGGGTCGGTCATCGCGTAGAAGCCTCGGCCGAGGCTGACCCCGATGGCGTTTCCGCCGGTGCGCAGCGCGTCCGTGACGTCGTACGTCGAGTACAGGACGGTCTTGTCGTACACCGTGAACCCGGGCTCGAGTTCCCGGTCGCCGACGCGACGGCCGTTCAGGTAGAGCTTGTTGTACCCCAGGCCCGCGATGTGGACCCGTGCCGACGCGACGGGCCGGTCCGCGGTGAACTCCTCGCGCAGCAGCGTCTCGGGCGGCGGCGGGGCCGACACCGACCGGCCCCAGGGGCCCGCACCGTAGGCGGCGGCCGCCAGGGCGGACGGCCATGCCGCGTCGTCGTACCCGGGCTGCTCCCAGCCGTCCGGCGCGGAGCCGGAGGCTTTCCAGGCGCTGTCGGTGACGATGTCGGCGGGGGCTCCCGCCCCCTGGAAGTGCAGGCTCCCGAGCACGCCCGCGGGCCCGGGGGCGGTGTTCGCCGCCTCGACCGCCAGCACGTTGCGGCCCGCGCGCAGGTACGGCGCGATGTCGACGACGCCGGCCGTCCGCCAGGAGTCGGCGACGCGCGGCGAGGCGGTCACCTCGGTGCCGTTGACGTAGAGCGTGAAACGGTCGTCGGCGGTCAGCTGCATCTCCGCCGAACCGATCCGGGCATCGGCGGGCAGGTCGAAGCTGCGGCGCACGTAGCGCGTCCCGACGGGGGCCGAGTCGGCCGGATTGCCCTCGGGGTACCAGATCCACCGCGCGTCGTCGAGGCGCAGCGTGGGCGCCTCCGCGTGCGCCCCGATCCATGCCCCGCGGAAGTCGTCCGGGTCGACGAACGACGTCTCGAATCGGGCCTCGTCACTCCACGGCGAGACCTTTCCGGAGCCGTCCCAGACCCGGACACGCCAGTAGTAGCGCGCACGCGAGGCGAGGCCGGGGCCGCCGTACGTCACGTCGAAGGAGCGCGAGGAGCGCACGCGCCCGCTGTCCCAGACGTCCGCCCGGCCGCCGTGGGACGTCGACACCTCGATTTCGTAGGCCGCCTGCCCGGCGTCCGTGCGACCGGCCGCGCCGCGGCCCTCTGTCACCTGCCAGCTCAGCCGCGGCCGCGGGACGTCGATGCCCAGCGGCCGGACCTGGTGCTCGACTTCGAGCCCGCTCACCACGAGGGCCGCCCCGCCCGGGGTCCGGTCCTGCCGGAGACCGGGGACGGGCGCGCCCGCCGCGCCGGGCGTCGCACCCAGCCCCGAGACGGCCGCCACGAGCGACACCACCAGTCCGGCGGTGATCCTGCGCTTCCTCAACGCTTGCTCCCCTCGATGACGCACGGTTCGGCGCGCGGCGGTATGCGGCCGCACATGAAGAGTGAAACGTTTCATTCCGTTGGCATGCCCACTCAACCACAGGCGTCGGGAGACGGACAAGATGTCGCCACCCGGGTCCCGGCGCCGCGCGCGGCCCCGTGCCCGCTTGACCTTCACATTAATGGCAAGGTTTAGCGTCTTCTCCACGAACGGAAGGCGGACCGGACGGCCGGGCGATGGCTCACGGCCGCCTCCGGCGCGGACGGCAGCACCGCATCGACCGCGCCTTGGACGCACCCCGGATTGTCGAGAGAGGCGTCACCATGATGACCATCGGCGAGCTTGCCGACAAAACAGGGGTCACCCCGCGCATGCTCCGCTATTACGAACAGCAGGGGCTGCTCACTCCCTGGCGCGGCAGCAATGGGTACCGGCAGTACGGGAAAGCGGAATTGGCTCTCGTCCTGCATCTGCGCGAACTCATCGAGTCGGGACTTCCCACGCGCCTTGTACGTACCGTGCTGCCCTGGATCGGGCCTCAGGATCCGAAATCCCACGCCGCGTGCAGCGGGCTGGACACAGACGAGGTCACGGCCCTGCGGGAGCACATCGAGAACATCGACCGCCGCATCGAGGTGCTGTCCCGCAACCGCGCCGCCATCAGCGAGTACCTCCGTCTGATGAGCGTGGAACCGCACGGCCGCGGCCGGCACGGCAACCGACTTGACCTTGACACTAACGTCAATCCCTAGCGTCGGCCGAGTAGTGATATTCGGCTGAATCGCAACAGGAGACATTCTCATGCCCAAGGTTTTGTCAGGACAGACCGCGCTCGTGACCGGAGGATCGCGGGGCATCGGTGCCGAGATCGCCCGCGGACTGGCACGCGAAGGGGCCAGTGTCGCCATTACCTACCGGAATTCGCGCGAGCAGGCGGAAAAGGTGGTCGCGGAACTGGTCGCCATGGGCGCCAAGGCAATCGCCCTTCAGGCGGACCAGGCCGTTCCCCACGAGGCGTCGACCGCCGTCGAGCAGGCCGCCGAGTTCCTGGGCGGCCGGATCGACGTGCTGGTGAACTCCGCCGGGGTCGCCGTCATGGGCACGGTCGACCAACTGGACGTGGAGCTTCTCGACGGGGTCCAGCGGATGATGGCCACCAATGTGATGGGCACCGTGGTCACCACGCACTCCGCGACCCGCTTCCTGCCCGACGGCGGCCGCGTCATCCTGATCGGAAGCATCGTCGCCCACCGCATCCCCACGCCCGGCGTCGCCGAGTACGCGGCGAGCAAAGCGGCGATCGACCAGCTCGCCCGCGGATGGGCACGGGACCTCGGCCCGCGCGGCATCACCGTCAATGTCGTGCAGCCCGGGGCGACCGACACGGACATGAACCCGGCGGACGGCCCCTTCGCGGCGACCCAGGTGGCGATGACCCCCCTCGGCCGCTTCGGCACCACCGACGACGTCGCGAAGGCGGTCGTCTTCCTCGCGAGCGAGGACGCCGCGTTCATCACCGGTGCGCTGCTGACCGTCGACGGCGGATTCAGCATCTGAGCCGGGAGTCGCGCCCCTGACGCGCGGGGCCTCAGTGCCGGGACGACCTCACCGGCACCGGGGCCCCGCCGCGCGCGTCAGGCACGGCGCGGGACTACCACCAGAAGACGACGTACCCGTTGCCGCCGTTGGCACCGGACGGCGTGTCGCCACGGCCGTTTCCGCCCCCGCCCGCCCCCGGCGGTGCGGGCACGACGATGCCGTCGACCGCGGGGCCGCCCAGGCCGGGCCCGTCGCCGCCTTGCCCGCCACCGGCGCCCGTCCGGACCTCACCAGTGGCGCCGGCCGAACAGGAACCGACGCCGCCCGGCAGGCCGTTGGGCCCGGTTCCGCCCTGGCCGCCGGTGGCTGTCGCCGTC
Organism: Streptomyces sp. NPDC088732; assembly: GCF_044751205.1. Taxonomy (NCBI): domain Bacteria; kingdom Bacillati; phylum Actinomycetota; class Actinomycetes; order Kitasatosporales; family Streptomycetaceae; genus Streptomyces; species Streptomyces sp. NPDC088732. The sequence continues at coordinate 249,966 of NZ_JBIVLI010000010.1, read as the reverse complement.
CCGCCGCCCACGGCGACCACGCTGGTGACCCCGCCGTCGGCCCCGTCGTCGCCGGTGCCACCGGCGCCGCCCGGCGCGATCGCCACGTTCACCTGCCCGCCCGGAACGACCGGCAGGACGCACCAGGCGAAGCCGCCGGCCCCGCCGCCCCCGCCGTTACCGGCCGGCGTCCCGCTCCCGCCGCCGCCGGCACCCCACACCTGGACGAAGACCCGGGTCAGCCCGCTGGGCACGATGAACTGAAAGACACCGGGCTCGGCGAAGGCCCGCAGGTCGTGCGGGACGCCGGCACCCGGAGGACCGGGAGGACCAGGGGGACCGGGAGGACCGGGAGGACCCGGCCGGCCCGGACGGACCGGGCAGTAGCGGGGCAGGTACGGGATGCCGGAGCACGGGTGGGCGGAACCGCCCGGGGCGGCGGACCGCGGGACGGCGGCGTGGCCGGCGTCCATGCCTTCCGCGTACGCCGCGCCCGTCGCGCCTGCGCACGCCAGGGCCACGCTCACAGCCACCGCTCCCACCCGTACACAGCCTCGGCGTCGCCGCGTGGACGCCGGAGGCGTTGCTATTCGAGACAACACGTCACCTCCAGAAAGGGGCTCGCGACCTGCGGCGGGGCGCCGCTTCGGGGACCTGTCACGGTCGGGGGCGAGCCTCAGCCACCATCACCCTGCGCGAGGGGACGCGCACATCCGGTGGCCGGTCCGGGTGATCGCCGACGACGCGGGGCCCGTGGCACGGGTCCCCCGTTCGGCCCAGACGGCGGGTGCCCCGTGATCGGCGCATCGGACGGGGGCGGCTCCGCCGTCGCCGGGTGCGCAGGCCCGTGCGAACCACCCGCGCGCGCTCATCGCCAGGTCACCGCCCGCGCCGCGCGCGCCCACCGAACCCCTCCCCGCATCACCCCCCGGAACAGTGACGGACGTCGCGCACCCGGCACCGCTCCAGGTCCGGGGCCGCCCCCCTCCCGGCGGTCACCGTCCGCGACGCACTGGGCCCGGAGCACGGCACCGGGCCCGCACGTGTCAGCCGGACGGCCGACAGCGGCGGGCGGTGCCTGGACCACCCGGGGGATCCGCGGGCATATGACGGTATGTCACAAGAAGCGGTTTTCATCCCGTAATGGTTTGCTGCCCATGGCGGCGGACCGGCCCTGACCCACGTCCGCTCCGCCGTCGCGATTTCCCTCTCCCACACATCTCCCAAGGAGGAGTTTGATGTCGGTCTACACCCCCCAGCAGTTCGGGCAGCAGCAGCCGTACGCCCAGCAGTTCGGCCAGCAGTCCTGGGGCCAGCAGCAGCCGTGGGCGGCGCAGCAGGGTCTGGGCCAGCAGGCCTGGGGCCAGCAGCACGGCGCGTTCCAGCAGTACGGCCAGTACGGCAACGGGCAGCAGGGTCAGCAGCAGCTGCCGCTCCTGGTGACGGAGGTGGCGCTGCGTTCCGCCGCCACCGCCGTGTCCGCGGTCGTCGAGCAGATGCGCATCGACCCGCAGATCGTGATGGGTATCCAGGCCCAGGGCCAGATCCCCCCGCACGCCTGGAGCGCCGTCGTGACCGAGTGCGCCCGCCGGGTCGCCCCGGTCGTGCACGCCGTTCTCGCGCAGAACTGCCAGGGCCAGCAGTACGGCCAGTTCGGCCAGGGCAACCAGGCCGTGTACGGCCAGCACCACTTCGGCCAGCCGCAGTACGGCTACGCGCAGATGTCCCCCATGGGCATCTGATCGGCTTCCCGGCCGGGGGGGGGGACCACGGTGTTGGGGCCCGGGCGGGGGGGGGAGCACGCCCGGGGGGGGCGGGGCCCCCCACGCGGCCGGCGGGGGGTGGGGGGGGGTGCGGGC
>NZ_JBIVLI010000010.1:85298-248118 GCF_044751205.1 Streptomyces sp. NPDC088732 | reverse complement strand
GCCCCCCCACCCCCCGTCCGCCCCGCGCTTTCCGCCCCCCCCCCTCCCCCCCCCTGGGGCTTTCTCGCGGCGGGCCGGGCGGGGCGCCACCCCGGGGGGGCCCCCCCCCGGCCGGGGCCGTCACCACGGCCGTGCGCGTCCGGCACCGGAACTCGCGCGGCCGGTTGTTGAGGGTGGACATGCAGGAACGACCAGGGTGAAGGCGGAGTGATGAGCGAGCAGCACGGCAACGGCGCCGCGGCGAAGGGGACCGGCGGCTCGAGGAACGGTGGCCGCAAAACGGGCCCCGCGCCCGAGACCGGCGGCCCGCGGGAGCCGCAGACCAGCGGGCAGAGCAGCGCCCGGCAGGAGCAGGACCAGGACCAGAGCCGGGGTACCGGGCAGCCGTTCCGGCAGACCCCCGGACGTGACAGCACCCGGCAGACCCGCAGCGGCTGGGGGCGCTACCTCGTCGCGCCGAAGCCCGTTGCCTGGCTGCCCGGCGGCGTGCCGCCGATCGAGGCGTCCGCCCTGTTCGAGCTGCTGGAGGAGGACCCGGACGTCGAGCCGCTGCGCCAGGTCCGGCCCTCGCGGGCCCGCGGGCTCGGGGCCATCGCCGGCCCGCTGCCGATGTGCCCCGCGGTCGCGGTCGTCGCGATGCCCCACGAGCGGGCCCAGGCGCTGGCCGCCAACCCGCAGATCGTGGTGGAGGCCGACCAGCCGCTGTCGTACCCGTCCGCCCCGGCCCCCGCGGCGCTCGCGGCACCGGCCTCCGACCCGTCGGTCGGCGTCACCCTGGACGAGCCCCAGCAGCTGACCGTGCGCGTCACGGGCAGCGACGGCCAGTCCGTCGGCGGCGCCGAGGTGTGGGCCACGGGCATGGCCATGACCTCGTACGCGGTCACCGGGGCCGACGGCCGCGCGCGTCTGACGCTGCCCGCCGACACCCCCGCCACGCTGCGCTCCCTGTTCGTCCGCCCGGCCGGCGGCTACTGGCCGATCCGCACCGGACGTCCGCAGCTGCTGGAGGACGCCGCGCAGTCCACGGAGCTGGCGGTCGAGGTCGTGGCACTGTCGGACACCTTCGAGGGCTTCCCCGACCAGCCGCTGGTCGGCTGGGGCACCCAGGCGATGCGCCTGCACCAGATCCCGCCGACGTACCGCGGGCACGGTATCCGCATCGCCCTGCTGGACTCCGGTGTCGACGCCGACCACCCCGACCTGAAGGACACCGTCTGGCACGGTGCCGACTTCACCCCCGGGGCCGAGGACGGCGGATGGCAGACCGACGCGACCGGGCACGGCACCCGCTGCGCCGGAGTCGTGGCCGCCGCCGACAACCGCTCCGGCATGACGGGCATCGCGGCCGACGCCGAGCTCCACGCCCTCAAGCTCTTCCCGGGCGGCCGGGTCAGCGACCTCCTCGACGCGATCGACCGGTGCGTCACCCACGACATCGACCTGGCCCAGATCAACCTGTCCTACGGCCAGCCCTCCCAGCTCGTGGCGTGGAAGCTGCTGGACGCCCACGCGGCCGGCATCGCCGTCATCGCACCCGCGGGCGACACCAACGCGGCGATCTCGCCCCTGGCCGCGCTGCCCACTGTGCTCGCGGTCGGCGCGCTGGCGCACACCGGCACCTACCCGCCCGGCAGCCCGGTGGCCGCGGTCCAGCCGCCGTGGCCCGGCCCGTTCGCGGCGCCCTTCACGCCGGTCGGGCCCGGGGTCGACCTGATCGGCCCCGGCGCGGCGATCGTCACCACGGTGCCCGGCAACGGGTACTCCGTCGCCGACGGGACCGCGCTGGCCGCCGCGCACCTGACCGGTCTGGCCGCGCTGCTGCTCGCCCACCACGACCAGCTGCGCAGCTCCCCGCACCCCCGGACCGCCGAGCGCGCCGACCACCTCATGGCGCTGCTCCGCACGGCCAGCCGGCCCGTGCCGGGCACCGACGTACTGCGGCAGGGCGCCGGCCTCCCCGACGCGCCGATCGCCCTCGGCCTGCCGACGGTGCCCCCGGTGTATGACGGGCAGGAGTACATGCCGTCAGGGCCGGCGTCGCAGAACTGACACCGGCCGGCAGCGCCGGGGCGAGGGGCCGCGCGCCCTGCGCCCCGGCGCTGTGCTTTTCCCTCAACGGCCGTCCCCCGCCCGCTCGTTGACGGAATACCCGATCGGCATGTGCCCAGGTCAGGTGTACGAACGGGTGGTGCGGGCAAGGTCAGGGGATGCCTGCACGTGAAGCTGTCGCCGCGCTGCTCAAGCGCGGCAGGGACCCCGTCGTCACACTGACGCTGCGCGCCACCGTGGCGGCGACCATCTCCTATGTCATCGCGCTCCGGATCAGCACGGAGGCGGCACCGCTCACCGCGCCCCTCACCGCGCTGCTCGTCGTCCAGGTCACGCTCTACTCGACGCTCACCACCGGGATCCGGCGGGTCAACTCCGTGGTGGTGGGGGTGCTGCTGGCCGTCGGTTTCAGCGCGTTGGTGGGTCTGACCTGGTGGAGCCTCGGCCTCGTCGTCCTGGCGGCGCTGGTGGTGGGCCAGTTCGTCAGGGTCGACGAGTTCGTCAACGAGGTGGCGATCAGCGCCATGCTGGTCCTCGGGGTGTCCCAACTGGCGCACCAGGCCTGGGACCGGGTGCTGGAGACGCTGATCGGGGCGGGCGTGGGCCTGCTGCTCAACTTCCTCTTCGCCCCGCCGGTGTGGGTCGGCACCGCCGGCGAGTCCATCGAGGACCTGGCCCGCCGTATGCGGCACCTGCTGCTGCGCGTCTCGGAGGAACTGGACGTGCCGACCGCCGTCGAGCACGCCGAGGCCCGGCTGCACGAGGCACGCCGGCTGGACCAGGACGTCTCCGAGGTCGACGTGGCCCTGCGCCGGGCCGAGGACAGTCTGCGCCTCAACCCGCGGGTCAAGGAGGGGCTGCTGTCCCGGGTGGTGCTGCGGACCGGTCTGGACACCCTGGAGATCTGCGTGGTCGTGCTGCGCGTCCTGACCCGGTCGCTGACCGACCTGGCCAGACGGCGCGGCGGGAACGAGCCGCTGTTCGCCCGCGACGTGGCGGTGGGCATGGAGCAGCTCTTCGCCCACCTCGGCGGTGCCCTGGTGAGCTTCGCCGTCCTGGTCACCACCCAGGTGAGCCGCAGCGCCGAGGAGGCCGAGGACCGGCTGGCGGCCGAACTCGACGCCGCCCGCGCAAGCCGTGACAACGTCGCGCACCTGTTGCTGGACCGGGTGCGCGAGCATCCGCACTCCTGGCAGTTGCACGGCGCCGTCCTGGCGGAGGTCGACCGGATCCTGGACGAACTCGCTCCCGAACACCGCGCACAGCGCCTGATGGAGGAGCTGGACCGGGCCGCGCGCGCCCGCCGGGAGCGGTTCGCCGCGCTCACCCGCGTCCGCGACGCCCTCCGGGGCGGGCCGGGCACCCCGCGGCCCGCCCCGCGCGGGGAGGGCCTGGTCCTGCGCCGGTTGCAGCGCGGGGTGTGGCCGCGCGAATGAGGCGCACGCCGTCCGCCGGGGCCCGCACGGGCCCCGGCGGACTGCCGCGCGACAGGTGGCGGCGGGGCGCACCTTATAAATTGGACGGGTGGGCCTGCCAGGCACGGACAACGGCCGGATGACGGTGCCGGCGGCGGACATCGACTACGAGGCGCTGTTCGCGGCGACGCCGAGCCCGAATCTGGTCCTGGATCCGCATCTCGTCATCGTGGCCGTCAACCTGGCCTACCTGGAGGCGACCGGGCGGACCCGCGACGACCTGCTCGGCCAGTACCTCTTCGACGCGTTCCCCGACAACCCCGCCGATCCCCAGGCGGACGGGGTGCGGAATCTCAATGCCTCGCTCGAACGCGTCCTGGCCTTCCGCACGTCCGACACCATGGCCCCGCAGAAGTACGACATCCCGGTGGTGTCACGGCCCGGCGCGTTCGAGGAGCGCTGGTGGAGCCCGATCAACACCCCGGTCCTCGCCCCGGACGGCAGCGTGTCCTGGATCATCCACCGGGTGGAGGACGTGACCGCGTTCGTGCAGGCCCGCCGCCACCGCCACCACCCGGAGGGCGGGCGGCTGAGCGCCCGCGAGCAGGTGATGGAGGCCGAGCTGTACGCGCGCGCCCGCGAACTGCAGCTGCTCAACGAGGAGCTGCGGCAGGCGCACGCCCGGGAACGCCAGGTCGCGCTGACCCTCCAGGACGCGATGCTGCACTCCCCCGACCTCGCCCAGCACGGCGATGTCGCCGTGCGCTACCTGCCGGCCGCGGGCTCGCTGAATGTGTGCGGCGACTGGTACGACGTGGTCGACCTGCCCGGCGACCGCTTCGCCGTCGCGGTCGGGGACGTCGTCGGCCACGGGCTGCAGGCGGCGAGCGTCATGGGCATGCTGCGCAGCGCCCTGAGCGCGGCCATGCGCACCGTCCCCGAACCGGCGCAGGCCCTGGAGATCCTCGGGCAGTACGCCCGCAGCGTGGAGGGCGCCCTGGCCACCACCTCCGTGAGCGTGCTCATCATCCGGGCGAGCCGGGAGATCAGGTACAGCAGCGCCGGGCATCCGCCGCCCGTCCTGCTGCGGGCCGACGGGGACTGCGTCCTGCTGGACCGGGCCACCGACCCGCCGCTCGGGGCCCGGCCCGCGCATGCGCCACGGCCCCAGGCGAGCGTGACCTACGCGCCCGGCGACGTGCTCGTGCTCTACACCGACGGCCTCATCGAACGCCGCGGGGAGGACATCGACGTCGGCCTGGCCCGCCTCACCGGCGCCCTCGCCGAGGAGGCCCACCTCGGCGCGGAACCCCTCGCCGACACCGTCCTGCACCGCCTCGGCCTCAGCCACGGCGGCGCCGACGACATCGCCCTGGTCACCGTGCGGCTGTGAGCCGCGTGATCGCGGAAGATCCGGCATTTGCCTTCAAGCGCTTGAGGTCTGTGACGCTGTCCGCATGACGACTTTCGGCATACAGGACGCGTCCCGCCGCAGCGGGCTGAGCGAGCCGACGCTGCGCTACTACGAGGACGTCGGGCTGCTCGGCCCGATCGACCGCGACGACCGGAACGGCCACCGGCGCTACCGGCCCCAGGACCTCGACGTGCTGGAGGCACTGGCCTGCCTGCGCGCGGTCGGCGTCGGCATCGAGGACATGCGCACCTACCAGGCCAATCGGGCGCGCGGGCGCCGGTGACCAGCGCGACCTGCTGCTCCGCCACGCCGAGCGCATCGAGGCGGAGATCGCCGACCAGCACGCGCGGCTCGGCTACGTGCGGGAGAAGGCCGCGCTGTGGGACGCGCGGGAGCGCGGCGACATCGCCGCGGAGACCGAGGCGACCCGGCGTGTGGTGGACGCGGCCGGCCGCCTGGGGGTGCCGCGATGAGCCCGGTCCTGGTCACGGGCGGGTCCGGCTACCTGGGCACGCACCTCGTGGCGGCACTGCTGCGGGCCGGACGCCCCGTACGGGCCGCGGTGCGTTCCATGGACCGCGAGCCCGAGCTGCGTGCGGCCGTGCGCCGGGGCGGGGCGGACGACGCGGGCCTGGAGATCGTCGCCGTGGACCTGACGGCCGACGACGGCTGGAAGGCCGCCGTCGCGGGCTGCGAGGAGATCCATCACGTCGCCTCGCCCTTCCCCGTCGTCCAGCCGGAGAATCCCGACGCCCTGATCGTCCCCGCCCGGGACGGCGCGCTGCGACTCCTGCGTGCCGCGCGGGACGCGGGCGCCCGGCGTACCGTCCTGAGCTCGTCGTTCGCGGCGATCGGCTACACCCCCAAACCGGGGTCCGACTTCACCGAGGACGACTGGACCGATCCCGGCACGCCGGGCCTCGCGCCCTATCCGCGCTCGAAGGCGATCGCCGAACGTGCCGCGTGGGACCTGATGGAACGCGACGGCGGCGACACCGAACTCACCGTGGTGAACCCGACGTTCATCCTCGGACCCACGCTCACAACCGATCTGCGCTCCTCGATGCAGCTGCTCAAGGCGATGCTCGACGGAACGATGGGCATCGCACCGCGCGCCCGCTTCGGCGTCGTCGACGTACGCGACGTGGCCGACCTGCACCTCCGGGCGATGGCGGCCCCCGAAGCCGCGGGCAAGCGGTTCCTGGCCGTCTCCGACGGCCCGACGACGAGCTTCGTCGAAGTGGCCGCCGTCCTGCGCCGCCGGCTCGGCACGCCGGCCGCCCGCGTGCCCACCCAGGAGGCACCGGGGGACGATCTCCCCCGCCCGGTCATCCACAACGACCGCGCCCGCGAGGAACTCGGCTGGCGCCCGCGCCCTTCCGACACGACGATCGCTGATTCCGCCGAGAGCCTGCGCACCCTCGGCCTCTGGACACCGACGACCGACAGCCCCTGACACCGCGGGGCCACGGCGTCACCGCCCTTGACCGCCCCCTCCGGCTTCCGCTCGGTCGACCAGACGCAGCGCGGTCTCGGTCGCGGACCTGAGTGAGGAGTCTCCCTCGCCGCTCCGCAGACGCAAGGCCTTCTCCAGCAACACTCGTGCCTCAGCGGTCCGCCCCTGGTCAAGGCGCTGCTTGCCCAGGTGCTGGAAGCAGAAGCAGAGCATGTCCTGCTGCCCGGCCTCGCTGAGCCGCAGGGCCTGCTGGTAGTGCGGCTCCGCGGCCTCCAGGTCACCGCAGTACCGGTGGGCGTCTCCGAGGTTGAGATGAATGGCGATGGCGAGCTTTCCATCGGCGAGCGCCGATGCCTGTCGCAACAGCCTGATGGCCTCGTTGTGACGGCCCAGCACCAGAAGCCCCACCCCTGCGCGACGCAGCAGCGCGGGCCGGTCACCGGGACCGTCGAGCAGTTGGGCCACCGCCTGGGTCAGCGCTTCGCGGTCGGTGGGAACCATACGGCCGTAGTCGTCCAGTGCGATCAGGTCGTCCATGCATCCCGCCTCGCCTCGGCCGGCCACCCGTCGGTCGTCGGGCGGCTCCGTACGAGAGGCTACGGACCGGAATCAAGAACAAGATCCCCGAGAAGGATGAAGTGCAGGCGGTGGGCAGGTGAAGGGCGGCGGGACCCGTGGCACGCAGGCACCTTTCCGGGTGGGGATCTTTCGGGGCGTAGCGCGAGCAACGGCCGAGGTCGGGATAAAAGATCGTTGACGCGGCAATGCCGCGGCCGTTGTGATGTCCGGACGCAATGGGGTGACTGGGGAGGGAACGTCCATGGGCGGAGAGCACACGGGGACCGGGGATTCCGGGGCGGCTCAGGAGACTGCCGGTGTCGCGGTGAAGGCAGGTTCCGAGGCCACGGCGCCGGCCGCCGCCGGAGGGACCGCGCAGGCCTTCGCCGGGGCCCAGCAGCAGGTTCCCTGGGTACCGCAGCCCGTCGGCGCCCTGGATCCCCAGCGGCCCAAGTCCCGCCGTGTGCTGTTCCTCGCCCTCGGCCTGGTGGTCGGCTTCGGCGTCGGCGCCTTCACCGACGCCGGTCCCTGGGCCGACGACGCCGTCTCCGCCCACTTGCCCTGGGCCTCGACGTACCACCTGGTGCCCCGTGCGGAGTTCCGCGGCATGGCGCAGATGGCCGAGGACGACCCGGAGATCGTGCAGGCCCTGGACAACTGGAACGACGACACCGGCGCGATGAAGCAGCTCATCGAGTCCATCCCGGACGTCACGCCGGTCGTGACCGGCTACCGCGACGCGGAGCAGCAGCGCGACGTGTCCTTCCTCGGCTTCGAGGCACGCGACGACATCGGCCTCGACCCCGACGAGGTTCTCGACACCGCGTTCGGCGAGGAAGAACGCAAGCAGAGCGAGACCGAGCTGGCCGCGATGGCCGGCGGCAAGACGAAGGTGAAGGTCACGTACGGCACGCGGCGGCAGGTCGACAGCGATGTCTTCGACGGCCGCATGCACTGTGCGCTGGTCACCGTGACCGCCAAGGGCACCGCACGGCTCGGTTTCTGCGTGTGGGCCGACCGGAGCACCATCGGCACCGTCACCTCGACGGGGCGCAACGGGGAGATCGACCTCGACTCCCTCACCGCGGACGCGCGGGCGCTGCGACTGGCCACCGAAGTCCCGCGCTGACGGCGGCCGTCTCCGGCACCCGCACGGGGTGCCGGAGGCAGTCCGGCACCGCCGCGACGGTCACATGGCGGCGGTACGGCGCGCGTAGGCGCGTGCCGCGCGGGCGCGGTCGCCGCAGCGGGTGGAACACCACTGGCGGCGGCCGTGGCGAAGCAGGTAGCGGTTGCAGGGGGCGGAGCCGCACGCGGTGAGCCGGTGCGCGTCGGGGCCCGTGAGCAGGTCCGAGGCGTCAGCGGCGAGGACGGCCAGGGCGTGGTCCACGATCGCGGTGGTGGGGTGCGGAGCGGCGCGGTAGGGCCCGCTCTCGTCGTCCCATCGCAGCAACGGCACCGTTGGGATCCGGGTCATGGCGTCGTTGACGGCGCCGACCGCGGCGGGGAGGGCGGGCAGCCCTTCGGTCCAGGAGGCGAACAGCGACCTGATCTGTTCGCGCAATGCGCGCAACTGCGTCGCGCACATCTCCCGCATGCCGGCGTCGACCGGCGCGAGGCCGCGTTCCGCGAGCCACTGGTTCGCCTGCGCGGGAGCCCCCAGAAGATCGACCGTGTGCCCGCCGGGCAGCGCTGTCGCGCTGTTGGCGAGGGCGAGAGCGAGGTGCTCCTCCTCGCCCTGTGCGGGTGGCAGGCCGGGCGGTTCGATCAAGGACTCCTTCACGTGTCTCATGGTACGGCTTGCTTGCATCCGTGAGAGACGACTACCGTGTTATCACGGTTAAACCGTGCCCATCCGTGAGGTGCTCCATGTCTTCCCTTCCCGCAGCGACCAACCCGTTCCCCGTCCGCGTCTTCGGCGGCCCGACCGCCCTCTTCGAGTACGGCGGCCTGCGCTTCCTCGTGGACCCGACCTTCGACGCCCCGGGCGACTACCCCCGCCCCGGCGGCCGGTTCCTGACGAAGACCGCCGCCTCCAGTGGGGTCCCCGCAGATCTCGGCGCTGTCGACGTGGTCCTGCTCTCGCACGACCAGCACCCCGACAACCTCGACACCTCGGGCCGGGCCCTGCTCGCCGACGTCCCGCTCACCCTCACCACCCCCGGTGGCGGACAGCGACTCAAGGAGCGGGCCAAAGGTCTGGCCGACTGGGAATCCATCGAGCTGAACCGGCCCGGCGGCGGCACGGTCACCGTGACCGGCGTCCCCGCCGTCCACGGACCCGGCCCGCGCGAGAAGGTCGAGCCGGTCCTCGGGCAGGTCGTCGGCTTCGTCCTGACCGGGGAGGGCCTGCCGGCCGTCTACGTGAGCGGCGACAACGCGTCCCTCGACGCGGTCAAGGAGATCGCCGGGCGCTTCGCCCCCGTCGACACGGCCCTCCTCTTCGCCGGCGCCCCCCGCTTCCCCGAACTCTTCGACAACCAGCTGATCGTCCTGGACAGCACCCAGGCCGCCGAGGCCGCCGGACTTCTCGCCGCCGGCCGCGTGGTCCCCGTCCACTACGACAGCTGGGCCCACTTCACGGAAGGCCGCGACGAACTGACGGCGGCCTTCACCGCCGCCGGGCTGGCCGACCGCCTGGACTGGGGCCGGCGGGACTGACACCGCGGCCCGGCGGACTCCCCCAACACGACGGAATCCGACGCCCGTTCGCGCGAACGACAGACCCCCGTCCTTCCGACGCGGAAGGACGGGGGTCCGCTCCCCGGGCGGCGCCGTCACGCCCCCCGGGGCACCTCGGCCTCAACCGCTGCCGCGTCCTCGGCCTCGGCCTCCCAGCGCAGCAGGTCGCCGGGCTGGCATTCCAGGACCTCGCAAAGGGAGGCGAGCGTGGCGAAACGCACCGCCTTGGCGCGGCCGTTCTTGAGCACCGCCAGGTTGGCCGGCGTGATCCCCACGCGCTCGGCCAGCTCGCCCACGGACATCTTCCGCTTGGCCAGCATCACGTCGACGTCGACGACGATCGGCATCAGATCACCTCGTCCAACTCGGCCCGCATCTGCGACGCCTCGACGTCGCGTGCGACGGCCTGCGCGAGCAGCGTCCGCATGACGAGCACGAGAAGTGCGACCCCCAGGATGGCCACTCCGATCCCGCCCATGATGAGCGTGACGCCCGGATCCTCCCGCTGGCCCGGCGCATTGATGATCGTGATCGCGAACCACACGAGGGAGGCCGCCACGATCGCGCCGATCACGATGTCCACGTACCGGAAGGCGGCGTGGGAGAAGACGGTTCCGCGGCGCACCATCGTCACCAGTCGCCAGACGCAGACCAGGGCCACCTGGACGGCGATCATGCCCAGGATCGTGACCACGCGGAACGCGGTCAGTGGGAGCGTCCCGTCCTCCGGGTCGCTCCCGCTGATCAACACCCACACCAGCAGGGCCTGTACGAACACAGTGCCGGTGAGCACCAGCACGAGCACGGTGCGCAGCGCGGCCACTGTCAGCTTTCCCATGACTCACCCTTCAATCGAGTTACGATGGGAATCTATCGAATCTCGATAGGTGAGGCAAGTGGCGCTGTGGCGGGGCGACCGACCCCCGCAGCCGGGACCGGGATGCCACGTACGCTCCGCACATGGCTGTATCGCTGCGCATCCCGGAGTATTCGGACGGCCGCCCGCTGGCGGCAGTCGAGGACCTCACGCGAGAACCCGCCTTCTGGCTCGCTCACCTCGTCCTGACCATGGGCGATCCGGGCGACGATCCCGAACGCTACGGGGTGGACCCAACCGCCTACGAGGAGATGGTGGAGCGCCTCGGCGACAGCGGATCGCCCTGGCCTGCCCTACGGGTGCCCTTCGCCGGCGGGCACACGGCCTACGTGGTGTACGCCAACGACGAGGACATGAGCGACGTGGCCTTCTTCGTCCGCCACCCCGAGTGGGGACGGCTCGGCCACCTCGGCCAGTGCGGCGCCGAGGGAGCCGGCCCCGGACTGTCCTGGTCCGAGCTGGTCGCGCTTGCCGCATCCCCGCACCACAGCGGCGAAGGCGTGACCGACCCCTCCCAGCGACTTCTGCTGCTGCTTCCCATGCTCGGCGACGCCGACACACCCGACGAGGCCCGCGACGCCGTGGCGCGTGCGCTGTCACGCTGCGGCATACCGTCCGACGCGGCAGCGGAATTGACCGAAGCGCTCATGGGCGAGGACACGTTCGACGACGAGCCCGGCTGGCGCGTGACCGATTCCGGCCCGGTGGCGATCTGTTCCTCGCCCTACAGCCCCCGCCGGATCCCGCTCGCCCTCGGCATCACGCCGGACCAGGCCGAGGCCCTGGCCGACGCCCTCAGCGGCGGGAACGGGCCCAACCCGGCTGCCGCCACGGAAACAGGTCAGTCGTCGCGGTCCTTCAGTCCGAGTTGAACCACACCAGCACCCCCGGGCCGTCCGGCGTGATCACCGGCACCCAGGCCTCGTCCGCTTCACGGATTCGGCTCTCGTCCAGCCGGAGGGGGTGCGGCTCCTCCGCGGTACCGTCGCATGCCCAGTACACGACAGCCCCGACGATCTCGCCGAGCCTGTCCCGCTCGCCATCCGGCCATGCGTAGTCCCAGGTGCCGGCACCGCGGTAGTCCGTCTCGAACAGCTCGCGCAGCGCGGCCAGTTCATCGGGGCCGAACATCGGCACCAGAAAGCCCTCGACCCGTCCCTGCCGACACGCGGTCCCGCCGTACTGCTGCTGGTAGACGACCCCCGTCTTCGCCTCGACCACCACATACAGCCGGCCACCGGCACTCATGCCGTCGGGATCGAGGGAGACGAAGCGCCGAAAAGTCATGACCCCAGTCTTCCGAGCCGTGAGCCACGATCTCAACGAGATCCAAGGCCGGGACCCGTCCCGCACTCAGAGCTGCGGGAACGGCGACAACAGCGGCGGGATGCCCCCGGCCGGATCCTGCCGTGCGTCACGCATCTCCCCCCAAGGGATCTTCGAGACACCCTTCAAGAGACCTCCCACTGCCACCCCCTCAAAGCAACGCGCCGGAGCGCGCAGCGCCTGCATCTGGAACCTCCCGCACGCTGCGAGCCACGTCTGTAATTCGTAATGATCCGTGAGGCAAGGTGGGGGCATGACGACGTACGAGACGATGCCGTTCCACCTTGAGACCGAGCGGCTGATACTGCGGCCGTGGGCCGAGTCGGACGCCGCCGAGTTCTGCGCCCTGCTCTCCGAACGCGGCAAGGGAACCCCCACGGTTGAACACATCCGGACGTCCATCGCGGGGCTGCTCGCCGCGACGGCGACCACGGGGATCGCCCTGTTGCCCATCCAGCGCCGCGACGAAGGCGACTTCATCGGCTACTGCGGGCTGATCATCGGCCGTTCCACCCTGGAGGAGCCTGAAATCGCGTATGAGCTGTTCCAGCACGCGCATGGGCGCGGCTACGCCACCGAGGCTGCCGGCGCGGTGCTCGATGCCGCCATCGCGACCGGGCGGAAACGGCTCTGGTCGACTGTCGGTACGTGGAACGCACCGTCGCTCCGTGTCCTTGAGAAGCTCGGGTTCGAGCGGGATCACGTTTCCACGGAAGACAACGGTGAAGTGGTCTGGCTCACACGCTCGTTGCCGTGACGGGTGAGCACGCTCCCGATGCCTGATGCTCCGCATGATCGAGTGTGCTCCGGCAGAGCGCCGGCCGGCATACAACTGACGACGGTCAACGGTGGCCGCACCCGTGTCCGCACCAGACCAACCAGCAAGATCACGATCTGCAGACGGAGAATCAGGCCTTGACGATCGCTCCGACCGCGGCCGCCACGTCTCGGGATCCCCCCGCGAGGCCCGCAATCTTCGCAACGGCCTCACCCACCCATTGAGGATCCCCGAGTCTTGCCGCACGGCCGCATTCCACTGTCCGCTTGAGGAACTCATCCACTTTGCGGATCTCCTGCCTGCCGTACCTCCTGGGGGCATGCGTGAAATACGCGACCCAATCCTCGTACGGGTGGCGCAGCGTGGCGGCGACGAAGGCCTCCCCGCCCCCGAGCCGGGAAAATCCCCCCAGGGCCATAGAAAAGTCCGTGAACCTGGCCAGTGCCTTTGAGTTTCCCAGCCGGCCGGGTTGCGCCGAGAGGTGGAGATTCATGAGCCGCCTCCACGGGATGACCTGCACCTCGACCCCCTCGACCCAGTAACCGAACCCCTGGTCATGGAGCTTCAGGTATTTCCCCTTGCGTGCCGCCGAATCGCCGATGATCCACTCGTCTGCGACGAGTTCCAGAGGACCCAAAGTCAGAGCGTTCATCGACCACCGATCCTCTGCCCAGCAACACACCACCTCGCCGCACGATACCCCGAATTGTACGGCCTTTCGACATATGCCCTTCGCGCGAGGGACCCGGGGAGCTCCCGCCTTTCAGATGACGAGGCGGACGACGAGACCGGTCGGCTCGCACCCAAAGCCCCTCCCCACCTCCGCGGTAATGTTCCCGCGTGACTGCCTCGTTCATGCTGATCCCCGGCTTTTGTTTCGTACTCCTGGGCGTCTTGGCCTTGAACGGCCGGGGAAACGCGGAGTATGCAGGAATGCCCATGGTCGCCTGGGGTTGGGTGGCGATGGGTGGTGGCTTCGTCCTGGACGGCGGGCCGACACTCCTCGGGTTCTCGTTCGGAACGAGGGCGACGCTTGCCGGCGTGGGCCTGGTGTTCATCGTGCTCGGTGGGGTGCTTGTGATCTGGGGCAGATCGAGGGCCCGCCGCATCGAGCAAGGCAACTGAGGCGGACATCCGACAGTTGGACCGCCTCCGGGCCGTGCGAGCCGCACCAAGGACGGACGACGCCGACAACCGATGGCTGTTCGGCCACAGGTCACAGCTTTGACCGCCTGAGCGAACCCAGGCCGGCGGGCTCCTTGAGCGCTTCCCGAAGGAGAAGAACCGGTCGATTCGGGGGACAACACCGATTCACTGCCGGTGCGTTGACCTACCGGGCTCGAGTGAGGAACATACGTCCGTGATCAGAAACAGTCCCGCGATGGCGGTCTGCCGTCATGTCGGTTGAGGGTTGGCACGAGGCGCGTCCGCTGCTTCACACGCGCCCGTTTCCTGCGCGTCTGCGCAACTACCTCCTCGCCGTGCCGTGCTTCGCCGTGTTGGCGGTCCCGGAGCACTGGTGGGGGGATGGATCCTGGCCATGGATCATCCTGACTCAAACCGTCATGCTCACAGCGCTTGTTTGCTATGTCGAGGTCCGCGCTTGGCGACTCCGTCGGGCCCTTCGTATGCCCGACGGGGTGGGCGAGCAGTAGCCGCGAGTACCCGGGCAACCGACCGGCAGCGCGTGGCCGCGGACACGCGCCGCGGGTCAGATCCAGGAGTCGAGCCACATACGGGCGTGCCAGGAGGAGTAGGGGATCGTCTGCCCGGTGTAGATCGGGAAGAAGTAGATGAAGTTCCACACGATGAGCAGGACCAGGGTGCCCGTGGCGACCGTTCCCCATACGCGGCGCCTGTCGTCCGATCCCGGTGGGCCCAGGAGCGTGCCCAGCGTCATCGCGACGGCCAGGCACAGGTACGGGACGAAGGCGACGGCGTAGAACGTGAAGATCGTGCGGTCCTGGTAGTTGAACCAGGGCAGGTAGCCGGCCGCCACCGCGCAGAGGACGGCGCCGGACCGCCAGTCGCGGCGCAGGGCCCAGCGGTAGAGGAGGTAGGCCAGCGCGAAGCAGCCCGCCCACCACAGCGCGGGGGTGCCGAGGGCGAGGATCGCCCGGGAGCAGCCCTCGGCGGCGCCGCAGCCGTCCTGGCCGAGTTTCGGGGACTGGTAGTAGAACGAGGTGGGGCGGCCCAGGACGAGCCAGCTCCAGGGGTTGGACTGGTACGGGTGCGGGCTGTGCAGGCCCACGTTGAACTGGTAGACCGCGTACTCGTAGTGCCACAGGCTGCGCAACGGGGCCGGGATCCACGACCAGGTGCCGCCGCGGCCGTCCGCCCAGTGGCGTCCGTAGCCGCCGTCGGTGGCGAACCAGCCCGTCCAGGTCAGCAGGTAGGTCACGACGGCGACGGGCAGCAGCGAGAGCACGGAGGGGACGAAGTCCCTGCGCAGTACGGCGGCATAGGGGCGGCGGGCTCCGGCCAGGCGCCGGGCGCCGACGTCCCAGAGCAGCGTCAGGATCATGAAGAAGGCCAGGTAGTACAGGCCGTTCCATTTGACGGCGGAGGCGAGGCCGAGGAAGACGCCTGCCGCGAGCCGCCAGGGGCGTGCGCCCGTGCCGGTGCGGGCCGCGGCCGTGGCGTCGGGGCCGGCGAAGCCGTCGGCGCCCACCGGCAGGGCGGCGGCCAGCCGGGCTCGCGCGTGGTCGCGGTCGATCAGGAGCGAGCCGAAGGCCGCGAGGACGAAGAGCATGACGAACACGTCGAGCAGCGCGACGCGGCTCATCACGAAGTGCAGGCCGTCGACCGCGAGGAGGCCTCCGGCCAGGCAGCCCAGGGCCGTGGAGCGGAACAGCCGCCGGCCTATTCGGCACAGCATCAGGACCGAGACCGTGCCGGCGAGGGCCGCCATGAAGCGCCAGCCGAACGGGTCCAGGCCGAAGCCCCATTCGCCGAGCGCGATCATCCACTTGCCCATCGGCGGGTGCGCGACGAACGTCCCGGGGTCGGTGAGCGGCAGGTCGGCGGAGTGGCCGAGGATCGCCGGGTCGGCGATCTTGCGGTCGGGCCAGGTGCCCTCGTAGCCGAACCGGAGCATCGACCAGGAGTCCTTGGCGTAGAACGTCTCGTCGAAGACCACGTCGTGCGGCCGGCCGAGGTCCCAGAACCGGAGCACACCGGCGAACACGGCGACGAGCAGCGGCCCGAGCCAGCCGGCCCGTGACGCGCCGAACGGCGGCACGAGCCGCTCCCGGATGTCCGTCCAGGGGCGCGCCTCGTAGCCGAACGGCCGCAGTCCCCGCAGCCAGGAGCCGGGCCACCCGCCTGCGGGACGACCCTCGCCGGCGGGGGTCTGTGTCGCTGTGTGCGTCGTCACTCGGCCATCGTAGGGATCAGGCAGGGCAGCGACGCCGCCGCCCCCGGGCACCCGGGGCGGGAAAGGTCACCAGACCTGGGCGAAACAGCCGATCATCGTCGCCACGGCGACGAGACCCACGAGCACGGCGGCGAAGGTACGGGGCAGGGTCATGGTGACTCCTTCGATGGCGGGGGTTGCGGGCCGCGGTCGGCGGCCCGGTGCCCGTGCTCCGCCGGTCACGGCGGACCAGCGGACGGGCGGCTCACGACCCACCCTCATAACCGGTTGGGCTGGTGACGATGCTGCGTCACGCCCCACTTCCCTGTCAAGCGATCGATGCGGGAGGATGAGGGGGCGATGTACGGTGCTTGCCCGGAGAAGCATCACCTGTCAGAATGGTGACATGGTACACGCCTTCCCGTGCGGGACCCCGGCACTCGATTTCGTCGGCACACTGCGGGCCCGCCGCAACCCGGAACCCCGCGAGATGCTCACGTCGCCGGAGAGCCTCGACGCCTGGTTCCGCGAGTCCGGGATGGTGCACGCCGACACCAAGTGCGGCCAGGACGACCTGGACGCCGCGATGGGCCTGCGCGAGGCCGTGTACGCGCTCGTCCGCGCGGGACTGCTGGGCCAGGACCGCGACGCCGCCGCGGTCGCCCTCGTCAACGACACGGCGCGGACGCCCTCCGCGGTCCCGCAGCTCACGGCGGAGGGACGGCGCGTCGAGGCGACCCCCCGGCAGGCGCTCTCCTCCCTGGCCCGCCAGGTCATCGACATCCTCAGCGGTCCGGAGGGGTCACTGCTCAAGGAGTGCGGCCGCCCCGAGTGCACGCAGGTCTACATCGACCGCTCGCGCGGCTCGCGCCGCGAGTGGTGCGCCATGGAGACCTGCGGCAACAGGGTCAAGGCCGCCGCCTACCGCGCCCGCAAGAAGGCGTCCGGCGACCCGGTCGCGGCCGGCGGCGACCGCTGACACGACCCGGCCTAGGCCGACAGCAGCCCGCTGATGCAGGCGTCCCAGTCGATGCAGCCCGACTCGGTGCCGAGCGGGACGAGGGCGATGGCGGCCGCGAGGAACGCGGCCAGCACGCCCGTCCCCACCCGCAGAACGGCCGTGCCCGACTGCCCGCCCAGCCCGATCAGGGTGTCCCCGTCGGCTCCCGGGCGGACATGGACGTCGCCGGCCCCCGAGGGTCCGCGCAGTCCCGCGAGCAGCAGTTCGCGGGAGACCACCCACACCGCGTCCCCCGTGCCGGACACCCGGCCGAAGCGCATGTGCACCGCATAGGGCTCGTCGGCGCCGTACCGGCACTCGACGGACAACTGGAGCATCGGCCCGGGGCCGGCCCTCAGGCGCATGGGCAGCCGCTCGACGATCGATTCCGTTGCTTCCATGCGGATGCCCTGTCTCCTGTGCGTCTCCCGTGCCGGCACCGGCCGGCGTCCACCACGACGATGGAATGCGTCTGCCCCCGCCGCCCGTGCGGCGCGATGGAGGAACGGCGGGGATCGTGGGGAGGTACGGCGTGTGCTCCCCGGGCCAGGGGGGCGGGCGCACTCGTCCCGAACGGGACGGGACCGGCGGAGGCGGAGGAGGCGGTCATGACCGACGACCCGATGGCGGACGACGTGTACCAGCCGACCGGCGGCAACGAGGAGCAGGAGGACGCGGCGCCCCTCGACATGGAGGACGCGCTCGGCGAACGCGACTACGACGACATCCTGGACGAGGGCTACTCCCCGCCCGAGCGACCGCTCGGCCTGGACAAGGTGGGGGTCACCGCTGCCGAGCAGCGCGCCGGGGAGAGCCTCGACGAGCGCCTTGCCGAGGAGGTCCCCGACGACACGGTCTACCCCGGGGACGACATCGGCGACCTGGCCGGAGGGGACGGCGAACCGGTCGACCCGCAGGCCGGGGCGGAGCGGGCCGGACGCCTCGTGGCACGGGATGCGGGCACGGACGGTGACGACCTGCTCGCCGAGGACGTCGGCGTCGACGGCGGTGCGGCGGGCGCCGAGGAGGCGGCCGTGCACATCGTCCCGGAGGACACGCCCTGGGAGTGAGGAACGAGGGCCGGGCTCAGGCGGTCGGGCCGTCGCCGGGCATGTCGGCGCGGCCGCCGGGGCCCAGCAGACCGGTCGCCGTGAACGGCGTCCGCTCGGCCAGCCGCGGCAGTTCCCGGCGCGAGAACCGTACGACGAAGGACGGCAGCAGCGCGCGCACCGGTTGCGCCGCCCGGAGCCACGGGGGTGCGTAGACCGCCGGGGCGCGGCGTTCCACGGCGTCGGTCAGCCGGGCGGCCACCGACGCGACCGGGTACACCTTCCGCGCGGGAGGCGGCATGTGGGCGCGCAGTTCGCGCAGCACCGCGTACTCGTCCGCGTCGCGGATCATGTCGGTGTCGGTCCAGTTCAGGTAGGCGATGCCGACCGCCACCCCCTCGTGGGCGACCTCGGAGCGCAGCGACTGCGCGAAGGACTCCACGCCCGCCTTGGACGCGCAGTACGCGCTCATCATGGGCGCGGCGCCGATGGAGGCGAGCGAGGCGACCTGGAGGAGGTAGCCCCGCGTGCGCAGCAGGGAGGGCAGGAAGACCCGGGCCGTGGTCGCGCTGCCGATGAGGTTGACCTCGATGACGCGGCGCCAGACGGCGGGGTCGGACTCCACGAACGGGCCGCCCTCGGCGATGCCGGCGTTGGCGACCACTACCGCGGGGTCTCCCATGCGGGCGGCCACCTCACCGGCGACCTGTCGCATGGTGGCATCGTCGGTGATGTCGGCCTCCCAGCACAGGGCCTGGGTGGGCAGTGAGCCGGCGACGGCCGCAAGGGTCTCCTTCTCGCGGCCGAGCAGGGCGACGCGGGCTCCGCGCCGGGCCAGTTCTCGCGCCATGCCTGCCCCGATGCCGCGCGCGGCCCCCGTCACCACGGCCACGCGGTCCCGCAGGACGGACTGCTTCACCGGTACTCCCCCGTCCTCGCCGTCCCCGCCGGGCGCGCCGCCCGCCGGGGTCGCTCGCGCCGTACGGCCCGGGTGGGCGTCGTCGGCCGGTCCCCACCCACGATCCGCCCCCGGGCCGCGCTCCGCATCACGGGCCGTCGCGGCCCCGTGCCGCGGCGAAAGCGGGGTAGACGGGAGATGCGGGCCCCAGAAGACCGTAGAAGGGAGAAGCGCGGTGGCCGACACATCGATGAAAGCCGTGGGCTGGGCGCGGTCCTTCCCGGTGTCCGGCGGGGTGCGGGCGGGCCGGCGCTGGACCCGCGAGCACCTGGACACCCTGGAGTGGACCAAGGACGCCCCGGGAACGGTGGACGACATCCTGCTCACGGTGTCGGAGCTGATCACCAACGCCCATGTGCACGCCCGCAGCGACGCCGAGCTCATCCTGACCTGGGACAGCCGGTGCCTGCACGTGAGCGTCCACGACTCGGGCGGCGAGCTGCCCGCCCGGCGTCAGGCCGGGGCGACGGCGACCGGTGGCCGCGGGCTCGCCCTGGTGGAGGCGGTGGCCGACCACTGGCACACCCACACCCAGCCGGACGGCAAGACGGTGACGGCGTGCTTCACCCCGCCCGGCCGGCCGGAGGGTCCTCGCTCCTGAGGCCGTCCTCCGGCTCGCCGGCGCGGCCGGTCCAGCGGCGGACGACCGCGTCCAGGTAGTCCACCGCGCGGGCGCCGAGGGCGGCGACATCCACCGGGGACCCGACGAACGCGAGGCGGTCGAACTCCGGCTCCAGGCCCCGCGCCGTCTCCGAGGCCACCAGGTCCGCGAAGCGTTCCCGCAGCAGGGCCTCGCGGCGCGGCGGCGCGAGGAAGAGGACGCCGACCGTGCCGTTGGCGGCGTGGGTGACGAGCCAGAGCGCCAGGTCGCCGGGCGGGACGACGGTGCCGGTCTCCTCCGCCAGTTCGCGGGCGGCGTGCCGGCGCAGCGCGTCCAGGTCCAGCGTTCCATGGTCCTCGGGGGGTTCGGCGGATCCGCCGGGCAGCTGGACACGGCTGAGGGTCGCGGTCCAGGGCGCCATCCGGCCGACGAGCAGCCGCCCGTCCTCGTCGGGTTGCAGTACGGCGACGAACAGCGAGGGCAGCCAGCCGGTCGCCCCGGGGAAGCGGCGCAGGACGTGCCGCCGGTACGTCGTCCTCGCCCAGGACAGGACGAGGGAGTCCGGCGCGTCGCGCCCGAGCCCGACGCAGGCCGCCACCGGCCCGTCGAAGAGGGCCGGCGCCGACGCGACGGCCGCGTCCCAGGCCCGGTCCATGGCCGACCGCACGGCCGGCGGCACCTCCGGCGTGCCGACCTCGACCAGGCGGATCCGGCGGGCCTCCCGGAGTGCCACGCCGCGTGCGGGCGGTGGCAGCGGCCCGGTCACGGGCCGGTCGCGGGCGCCCGGACCGGGACCGGCCCCGCGAAGCCGGTGAACGTCATGACGCTCTGGTAGCGGCTGTCGTCGGGGTAGACGAGGTCCTCCTCGAAGCGGGTGACGCGTCCTTGGGCGTCCACCCAGGCCGTGCAGGTGACGCCCTTCGTCCCGGGGACGTCCTCGCGGGGCACGAGCGTCGCGTAGGTGCGGGGGTCCACGCCCTCGAAGGCCGCGGTGGCGATCCAGCCGGAGAGCCGGTACAGCGGGGGGCCACCGGTGTCCGCACGGAGTTGCTGACGGGCGTTGGCGGGCTGGCGGGCGAGCAGTTGGGCGACGGCGTGGACCTGCATGATCTGGTTGCCGGGCGGCGCCTTGGCGAGCGGGTCGTGCCACCAGCCGCGTACGGTACGCCCGTTGCCGTCGACCTCGCGCACCCAGGCGCCGGTGGGCAGCAGCACCTCCTGGGCCTCCTTGTACCGGTCGGGCTCTACGGACGACACGGTGAACTCGCCGGTCGTGCGGGCGCCGAGGTTGAGGGTCCCCTCGATCCGCTGCACCGGTGAGGAGTTCGCGCCGCGCGGTCGTTCCGTGTGGAAGCGGGCCGAGTAGGGGTGGGCGGCGCGCTCGGCCAGCGCCTGCCCCACGGCGGAGTCCGGCAGCGGCGCGACGGTGCGGAGCGGGTCAGGGGCCGCCGCGCCGGACGGCCCGCCGCAGCCGGCCAGGACGAGGATCGCGGCCAGGGCCGCGGGGCCGGTGAGGCGCGGGGCCGACGGTGTCATGGGCGCAGTATGACGGGCGCGGGTGTGCGGGAGGTGAGCCGTCGGCAACGGTTCCGGACACGGCAGAGCGGCTGCCCGTGCGGCGGGACCCAGTCCTCCCTTGCGCGAACGGGCCGCGCTGGCCCGTGCGGCGGGCAGTCCCGCCCTCCCCGCCGCGTCGGCACGGGCCGCGGCCTGCGCGGCCGTCACCTGGACGACCACCCGCAACCGTTCCGGACCCGGCCGGACGGACGCCCGCGCAGCGGGACCCGGCCTTCCGGCATGCGAACGGGCTGCCGCACGCCGGTACGGCGACCGGCTCAGGCCGGGTTCCGCCGGGCGGGTCCGCCCTCCTCGCCGCGGCGGCGGGGGACGTCGGCGTGGGCCGCGGTCACCTGGACGGCGGGGGCGCGCCGTTCCCGGGGGACCGTCGTCGGCGCGCCCAACTTCCGTTCGGCCGAGCGGGCGTCGGCGCAGCGGCGGCGCACCGCCACCAGCGCGACGTCGTCGTCGAGGCGGCCGCCTGCGTAGCCGGTGACGTCGTCCAGCAGGCGCTCGATGACGTTGTCGGGGGCGCCGCTCTTGGACAGCGAGGCGAACCGGTCCAGGGCGGGGTAGAAGACGCCCGCGCGGTCGCGGGCCTCCAACAGCCCGTCGGTGTGGAGGAGCAGGAGGTCGCCGACCTCGAACACGAAGGTGTCGACGCGGTAGTCCTGGCCGGTGTTCGCCACGCCGAGCGGGGGCGCGGGGTGGGTCAGGTCGAGGAGGTCCACGTCGTGGCCGCGCGCGAACATCGGCTGCGGGTGGCCGCAGCTGATGACCCGGACCACGGGGAGGTTGTCGGGGATCTCCAGCACAAGCGCGGTCACGAAGCGCTCGCCGGCCTGGGCGTCCCGTTCGCCGACCTGCCCGAAATGACGTGCGACGCTCGCCTCCAGCGCGATGGCGACCCCCTTGAGGAACATGTCGCGGTGCGCGGCCTCGCGGAAGGCGCCCAGGACCGCGGCGGCGTCGTCGACCGCCGCGAGGCCCTTGCCGCGTACGTCGGCGATCAGCAGGCGCACGGCCCCGTCGACCCGCTCCGCCGCGTACAGGTCGCCGCCGATGCGCGCGTGGGCGGCCGCCGAGCGGTAGGCGGTCGCCATGTCCACGCATCCCACACGGCACGGCAGCGGCCTCAGCAGGGCGCGCTGCGCGGTCTCCGCGACCGAGCGGACGGCTCTGAGGGTCCTGCGGTCGCTGTCCCGCGCGCGCCAGAAGACCAGCACGAGACCGCAGACGACCAGCAGGTCCAGCACGTGGATCGGCAGGATGAGGGAGTGGCCGAGGCCGTCGTGGACGTCCACCGCGACGGCGCCCGCGCAGGCCAGCACGGTCATGTGGATGGTCGCGAGCGCGCTGTACAGGGTGGCGGTGAGGGCGGGCACCGCGACCAGCAACGAGGACAGGTGGACGCTCATGGGGACGAGCAGCCCCATGAGGACGATGACGAGCAGCGCGACCGCGGCGACGACGAGGGGCAGCCGCCGTCGCAGACCGGGACCGAGCGCCCGGAACGCCGGTCGCGTGGGTGCGGCGGGCCGGGCGCTGCCCGTCGCGAGTCGTGCCTGACCCGAACTCCTCATGGGGACCTCCGACCGCGCGGTGAGGGCGGTTCCTTTGGTCAGCACGGCGGAATGTCGGAAATATTTCCTTTGAAGATATTTGCTGGTGAAAGTTCCCACGGATGCGCGACGCCGCGTCCTCCGCCCGGCCCAGTCCGGCGGGCCGCGTACGGCGTCGCTGTCTAGCCTCGCGATGTGATCGCGCCGTGGGACCGCAGACGTTTCCTGGGAGGAGTGTCGGCGGTGGGCGCGGCGGCCGTCGCCGCGGGCTGCTCGGCCTCCGGTACGCCGCCGCACGACCGCGCGACCGGCGGTCTGGACGTCCGCGCCGAGAACGCGCGGCCCGGCGACCGGGACTGGGGACTGCGGTCCCGCGGCGACGACCGGGCGATCGAGGGCTTCGCCGACCGGGTGAGCGTGCTGCCCGGCGAGGAGTTCCGGCTGCTGGTGTCGACCACGGACCGTACGTACCGCGCGGAGGCGTTCCGCATGGGCTGGTACGGGGGCGCGCAGGCCCGCCGGGTCTGGGCGTCCGGCGACCTGGCCGGACGGCGGCAGGAGGTACCGGGACCGCAGGGGACCACCCGTACGGTGTCGGCGGCACGGTGGGGCCCGGGGGTCGCCGTCCGCACCCGCGGCTGGCCCGAGGGGGCCTACCTGGTGCGGCTCACCGCGGGGGAATCGGGGGCGCAGCGCTACGTGCCGCTCACCGTGCGGTCACGGGCGGCGGCAGGGAAGGTGGTGCTGGTCAACGCGGTGCCGACCTGGCAGGCGTACAACACCTGGGGTGGGCGCAGCCTGTACCACGGCCCCGGCGGCGCGGCGGACTACGCGGGCCGCTCCCTGGCCGTCAGCTGCGACCGCCCCTACGACCGCGACGGGGCGCCGCTGTTCCTGACCTACGAGCAGCCCGCCGTCGCGCTCGCCGAGAGCCTGGGGCTGCCGCTCGCGTACGCGACCGGCATGGACGTGGACCACGAGCCGGGACTCCTGGCCGGGGCCCGCGCGGTGGTGTCGCTCGGCCACGACGAGTACTGGACACCCGCCATGCGCGGCCGGGTGACGGCGGCCCGCGACAGCGGGACCAACGTGGCGTTCCTCGGCGCGAACGCCTGCTTCCGGCGCGTCCGCCTGGAGCCGACCGCCCTCGGCGAGCGGCGCCTCGTCGTCTGCTACAAGAGCGACTGGCCGCGCGACCCCCTGAACGGCAAGGACGACGCTGCCGTCACGACGGACTGGCGCGAGCCGCCGCACCCCCGGCCGGAGAACGCGCTCACCGGGACGCTCTACGAGTCCAACGGCACCAGCGCGGCGTACGCCGTCGCCGAACCGGGCCACTGGCTGCTGGAGGGGACCGGTGCCACGGGCGAAACCCGCTTCGCGAACCTCGTCGGCACGGAGTACGACCGCGTCACCGGCGCGCCGCCGACGCCCCGGCCGATCGAGATCATCGCCCACTCGCCGCTGGTCTGCCGGGGCGTGCGCAGCTTCCACGACACCGCGTACTACACGGTCGCGAGCGGAGCGGGCGTGTTCAACGCCGGCACCATGCGCTGGGTCGGCTCGCTGAAGGGGGACGGCGACCACGGCACGTCCCGGGCGGCGACACGCTTCACCCGGCGCGTCACCACGAACCTGCTGCACGCCTTCGCCGAGGGCCCGGCAGGACGGCGGCACCCCGCCCGGGACAACCTCGACCGCTTCCGTCCGTACGCGGGCGACGCCGTGGCGGAGCGGCACGACCTGTGGTGAGCGCGGTCCTGCCGGGGCCCTCAGGCGTCCTGGCGTGACGCGGCGGTGGCCGCCAGGCCGGATTCGAGATCGTCCAGAGCCCGGCGCAGGGCGTCGATCCGCTCCCGCAGCGCGCGCTCGTCCGGCGGCGGGTCGGGCGGGCCGGCGGCGGCCGCCGCCGCCTCGCGCTCCAGTTCGCGTGCCTCCTCCAGCGAGTTGATCACGACGCCGACCAGGAGGTTGACCAGCACGAAGGAGCCGAGGAGGACGAAGGAGCCGAAGTACAGGATCGACCAGCGGGACACCTCCAGCCCGGCGCGCACCGCGTCGCCCAGGCCGTCGAGGGTGATGAGCAGGAAGAGCGTGAGCACGGCCCGCCCGATGGACCCGTAGTGCCCGGGGTCGGCGGCGGCGAAGAACACCCAGCCGACCATGGCGTACACGTACAGCAGAAGGGCACCGACCAGGAGGAAACTGGCGGTGCCCGGAAGGCTCTTCCCGACGGCCACGATGATGATCCGCAACTGCGGCAGGAACCGGGCGGCCCGGAACACCCGCGCCAGCCGCAGCAGGCGCAGCACCGTGGCGTTGTCCCGTGCGACGGGCAGGAACGCCAGCGCCACCACGGCCAGGTCGAACAGGTTCCACGGGTCGCGCAGGAACTCCCGGGGGCGGTCGGCGTGCGCGGCGGCCCTTAACAGGATCTCCGCGGTGAAGACCGCGAGGAAGCCGTGCTCCAGGAGCTTCAGGGGCCCGTGCCAGCGGTCGGCGAGTCCGTCGTAGGTCTCCACGCCGAGGACGGCGGCGTTGGCCAGGATGACCGCGAAGACCGCGACGCCGAACCAGTCGGCGTCGACGACGCGGCGGCAGCGCGCGGCCACCGCGTGGGCCGGCGGAGGAGGACCGGGGGTGTGGTCGGCCATGTGCTGGTACTCGTTCCTCCGTGCCACTGCCCGTACACCAACTGAGCAGGATCTTAGCCTGCGTTGGCGTGCGGGGAGGGAGGTACGCGGACACCGCGCCCGGCTGCCGGTACCGTACCGACTGGACGGTACCCAAACTCGGCGGCCCACCGTCCGCCCGACCCGACCGACCCCAGCGAGGAGCCCGGCATGCCGCGTGCGAAAGCCAACGGGATGGAGATCGAGTACGACACCTTCGGCGGCCCCGGGCGTCCCGCCCTGCTGCTCGTCATGGGGCTCGGCGCGCAGCTGACCACGTGGCGGCCGGAGTTCTGCACCGCCCTGGCGGACCAGGGCTTCTTCGTCGTCCGCTTCGACAACCGCGACAGCGGCCTGTCGACCGGTCCCGACGGGCGGACCGTCCCCGACATCGGCACGGTCCTGCGCGGCGACACCTCGGGCGTGCCCTATCTGCTGGCCGACATGGCGCAGGACACCGCCGACCTGCTGGGCGCCCTCGGCATCCCGGCCGCGCACGTGGTCGGGGCGTCGATGGGCGGCATGATCGCCCAGCAGCTGGTGATCGACCATCCGGAGCGCGTGCTGTCGCTGTGCTCGATCATGTCGACCACGGGCGCCCGGTCCGTGGGGCGCGCCTCGGAGCGGGCCCGCGCCGTCATGCCCGGTCCGGACGCCGCGTCCCTGGACCGCGAAGGCGTGATCGCCGCCGGCGTCCGGCGCTACGAGGTGATCGGCTCGCCCGGTTTCCCCGTCGCGCGGGACGTGCTCCGTGAGCGCGTCACGGCCGCCCACGACCGCGCGCACCGGCCGGAGGGCTACACCCGCCAGTACGCCGCCATCCTCGCCTCGCCCGACCGCACGGCCGCGCTGCGCTCGGTCGCCGTCCCCACCCTGGTCGTCCACGGCGAGGACGACTGCCTCGTCGACCGCAGCGGGGGCGAGGCGACGGCCGCCGCGATCCCCGGCAGCGAACTGCTCCTCGTCCCCGGCATGGGCCACGACCTGCCGGAGGCGGTCTGGCCGTCGGTCGTCGCCGCGATCGCGCGCAACGCCTCCCGGGCGGTGTGACCGCGCGGCCGCCCGCGGGCTGCGGCAAGGGGGTCCGGCAGTACCCCTTTGCCGCCCGGGCGGCAGGAGCGGCGCGGCGTAGCGTGGGGACATGGACGACAGAGCGGACCACCGAGGGGGCGAACTCGGCGAGTTCCTGCGCTCCCGCCGGGCGAAGATCTCCCCGGAGCAGGCGGGCCTGACGCCGGCCCCGACGGCGCGCCGGGTGCCGGGACTGCGCCGCGAGGAGGTCGCCGGGCTGGCGGGGGTCAGCGTCGACTACTACGTACGGCTGGAGCGAGGCCGCGCCGTCAACGTCTCCGAGAGCGTGCTCGACGCGATCGCCCGCGCGCTGCAGCTGACCGGGGACGAGCGCGGCCACCTGTTCCGCGTCGCCAAGCCGGTGCGGAGCCGTCCGCGTCCGGTGCCGGCGCAGCGGGTCCGCCCCGGGCTGTACCGGATCCTCGACACGCTGACGGAGGTCCCCGCCCTGGTCGTGGGGCGCCGCACCGACATACTGGCGACGAACCGGCTGGCCCGGGCCCTCTACACCGACTTCGACGCGCTGCCGCAGCGCGAGCGCAACATGGCGCGGTTCATCTTCCTCCACGACGAGGCGCGGACGCTGTACGAGGACTGGGAGGGCGTCGCCCGCACCACGGTCGCCGCCCTCCACCTCTACGCGGGCGAGCACCCGCACGACGCCCGCCTCACCGAACTCGTCGGCGAACTCTCTCTGCGGGACCGGGACTTCCGCACCTGGTGGGCGGCGCACGACGTGGAGCGCCGCACCTTCGGCAGGAAGCTGTTCCATCACCCGGTGGTGGGCGATCTGACCCTGGACTACGAGGCGCTGGCGGTGACCGGGGACGCCGAACAGGTCCTCGGCATCTACACCGCCGAGCCCGGTTCCGCCTCCGCGCAGGCCCTCGCCCTCCTCGCCTCCTGGAGCGGCGAAGCCGCCCCGCGGCCCCGCTTCACCGGCTCCTGACCGCGGCCCCGCCCGTCCGCGCGCCGGGGCCCGGGGCGCGCCTCCGTCTCGTAGGGTCGGCAGCGACGACCGGGGCCCGGTACCGGCAGGACCGAGGGGGACGATGCCGCAGCACCGCGACGACGAGAGCGCCGACGAGGTGGCCGCCCGCTACGGGCTGGAGCCGCTGCCCTTCGAGGGCGGCCGGTTCCGCCGCACATGGGCCGGGCCGCCCGACGGAACGGGGCGCCCGGCGGGCTCCGCGATCCTGTTCCTGCTCAGTGACGACGAGGACGGCTCCTCCACGCCGCACCGCCTGCCCGCCGACGAGGTGTGGCACTTCTACCGGGGCGACCCGGCCGAACTCCTGCTGCTCGAACCTGACGGCCGCTCGCACGTCGTGCTGCTCGGCGACGACGCCGACCGCCGCGTGCAGGCGACGGTACCGGCCGGCACGTGGATGGCGGCACGGGTCGCGCCCGGCGGGCGCTGGTCGCTGTGCGGGACGACGATGGCGCCCGGTTTCGTCCCCGCGGACTTCGAGGGCGGCGACCCCGAGGCGCTGGCGGCCCGCTATCCGGCGCACGCGGAGCTGATCCGCGTCCTCGGCCGCCCTGTGCGCCCGGCGTCCGACGGCACGCACGGGGAACGGCCATGACGGGCGGCCCCGGCTTCGGCCTCACCGGACAGGTCGCGCTCGTCACCGGGGCCGGCGGCGGCATCGGAACGGGCGTCGCGCGCGGCCTCGCGGACGCGGGGGCGGCGGTCGTCCTGCACGCCCACCACCGGAAGGACGCCGTCAGGAAGCTCGCCGCCGAGATCGCCGCCGCGGGCGGCCGGGCCCACACCGCGAGCGCGGACCTGACCCGGCCGGACGCGCCCCGCGAGCTCGTCGCGGCCGCGGCCGGCTGGGGCGGACGGCTGGACGCGGTCGTCCACTGCGCCGGGGTCCAGCCCGTGCGGGAGCTCGCCGGGATGGACGACGCGGCCTGGCGCGAGGTGGTCGACGTGAACCTCCACGCGGCCTTCGGGGTGGTGCAGGCCGCCGCCGCGCACATGTCCGCGCGGGACGGCGGTTCGATCACCGCCATCGCGTCGGTCGAGGGCAGCCGCCCCGCCCACGGGCATGCCCACTACAGCGCCGCCAAGGCCGCGCTGATCATGTTCGCCCGGGCCGCGGCGGGCGAGTACGGCCCGGCGGGCATCCGCGTGAACACCGTCTCCCCCGGCCTGGTCGACCGCCCGGGCCTGGCCGGCGACTGGCCCGACGGGGTGCGCCGCTGGACCGCGGCCGTACCCCTGGGCCGCCTCGGCACCCCGGCGGACATCGGCGCGGCCTGCGTCTTCCTCGCCTCCCCCGCCGCCTCCTGGATCACCGGCCACGATCTCGTGGTCGACGGCGGGGTCGGTACGCGCCCCGGCTGGTGAACCCGGGGCCGGTCCCGTACGGCGCCGTCAGGCCGTGGCGGCGGGCACCGGTTTCGTGGGCGGCGCGGGGGTCGCGGATGCCGAGGACTGCTCGTCGCGGTAGAAGATGTCGATGTCGACCTCCTCGCCGCCGACGATCAGCGTGTCCCACGGACCGCTGTCGAGGAGGGTGCGCAGGGTCTCGCTCCTGAGCGTCCCCAGGTGCGCGCGCAGCGTCTCGTCGTCGGGCATGCCCGGGATGCGCGGCGCGAGGCGGTCGCGGATCGCGCGGAGCTGCTCCATGAGGCCGTCGATGCCGGCCTCGCGGTCCGGTCCGCCCTCCAGAGCGGCGGACTCGGCGATGCTCTGCGCGATGACCTCCTTGATGGCACGGCTGACGCCGTTCTCGTCCGTGGTGATCATCGCGTTCCAGGCGCGGCTCTTGTGCCGGTACTGGAGCATCGACATGGCCGCCTCGTGGCGGACGAAGTCGGCGTCGCGCAGCGGCCGGCCGCGCCATGTCCCGCTGAGCGTCCGGGCGAGCGAAATGGCCGAGCCGAGGCCGCTGTTGAGGCCGCGCCCGGGCCAGAAGTGGATGGCGTTCGCGGCGTCGCCGAGCAGGAAGCCGTACGTGCCCGGGGTGGAGGAGGTGCCCGGGTGGAGGCGGGCGGTGAAGCGGGGACGCTGCACCATGTCCAGCCGGAAGGCGGTCACCGCGCTCAGGTCGTCCTCGGCGACACCGAAGAGCGCCAGTCCCTCCTTGACCCGCTTCCACAGGGCCGAGCCCCTGATGAGCGCGGGCAGGAAGAGGGTGCTGTGGGTGGAGCAGTGGAAGTCGCCGTCCTCGTCGCGTCCCATCACGCAGGGGCGGGAGGCGATGCACTCCTCGAAGACCTGCCGGACGGGGTCGATGCCGACGACCTCCTTGGCCTCGGCGTCGGTGAGGCGCATGTTGAGGAAGCCCTCGCCGCGCAGCGCGTTGAGCAGGAAGCGGTTCTGCGCCACGGTCAGCAGCACCGTCATCGGGTCGGAGAGGGCGGACTTGACGCGCAGTCCGAGGACGACGTCCTGGATGTGCTCGCCGGCAAGGGAGTAGATCGACTTGTCGGCGGTACCGAACTTCTCGGTGAAGTACTCGCGGGTGCGGGAGCGGCCGCCCTCGCAGATCGCCAGCACGTGGTCCCCCGCGACCGAGGCATGGTGCTCGACCGCGTCGAAACGGGCGGGCACCAGGCGGATGCGCTCCGGCTTCTCGTTGGCGAGGGCGAGCAGGGTGTCCTCGATGTAGGCGATGCGTATGTTGCGGGGGCTGAAGCCGCGGATGGAGTCGGGCCCGGCCGGCCACATCTCGGTGTACGTCCCCTCCGTGAACAGCCGGGCCTGGACCTCCTCGGGCAGGTTGAGGTACTGGCGGCTCTGCACGGTGACAACCTGCTGCCGCCGGACGTTGCCCTGCCCCTCGCTCTTCCACACCACCCGGTCGCCGTCCTGCGTCCAGCGGCCGTCGTAGACGGTGACGGAGACCCGGCGGCCCATCAGGTGCTCCAGCAGCAGGGCGAACGACAGGCCCACCGGGCCGCCGCCCGCCACCGTCACGTTGAGCACCGGGCCGGGCTCCTCCGGCTCGGCCGGCTCCATCAGCGACTGGAGGAGGGAGAGGTCGAGGATCGTCTCCATCGGGTCGGCGGCCTCGAAGCAGAACGTCTCCTCGCCGATGGCGATGAGGTCGCCGGGCTGGAGCACGTGCGAGGTCACGCGTTCCCCATTGACCCGCGTCCCGTTGCTGCTGCCGCGGTCGTACAGGACGAAGCCATGGTTCTCGCGACGCACCTCCGCGTGGAACCGCGAGGCGCTCACACTGGCGATCACCACCGTGTTCCCGGACTTGCGGCCGAAGGTGAGCGGCTTCTCGCCGATGCCGAACCTCTCGCCGGCCAGAGAGCCTTGACGCCCAACAATCTCAGGAGGCATAGGTCACTCATTTCCACGTCGCAGTACCGATGAGAACAACGCGAACACCGGCCGCCGAACCGCTGCGCGCCGCGTCGCGCCACACGCCGACCACCCCTCGTGCACCGGGCCCGCAGGCGCCCGGAACCGCACTGATCATCCCGCACCGCGGAAGTCCTGCCCACCTCCGCGGCGCCGCCACCCGTCAGTTCTGGGCGCCAGTTTCCTCCGAAGTGGCGCCAAATCGACTTATCGAAGCTCCAGTTGTCCGAAAGTCGACAAGCGCGCTGCCCGGAACCCGTCGCCGTGCCACGGCCACAAGGCCTGTGGTACGTGCGGCACGGATGCGCCGGAGGACGGCCGGGCTCCGGGAGCGTCCGGTGGGGCGTCGACACACCGGAAACGAGGGGAAGGACCGCACCGGCAACCGGGGGGGGTGGGTAGCGGCCGGTGCGGTCCTGGGGGACGTCTGCCCCTGTTCCGGCCTTCCACTCCAGGTGCCCCGGGAGACGTGTGCCCTCAGCGCGCGACGGCCGCGTCCAGGAGCGGGGCGAGTTCGGCGGCGACGGTGGTGAGGGCGCGTACGTCCTGTTCCGCGCGGGCGATCACCAGGGCCCCCTCGATGGCGCTGATCATCAAGGTGGCCAGCGGTTCGGCCCGTTCCGCTGGCACGCCCATGTCGCGCAGCGCGGCGGCGACCGGCCCGGTCCAGGTCGCGAAGGCGGCGGCCGCGGCCGCGCGCACGGAGTCGGTGGAGGCGGCGCAGTCCACCGTGGCGGCGGCGACGGGACATCCGGCGTCGAATCCGGACGCACGGTACTCGTCGGTCCACTGGGCGACCATGGCGGCGAACAGGCCGCCGGGCGTCGGCTCGGGCAGGCCGGCGAGGAACCGGGCCACCCGGTTCCCGGCGTACCGGCCCGCCCACGCGACGGCCTCGCCGACGACCTGGTCCTTGCCGCCCGGGAAGTAGTGCTGCAGGGACCCGCGGGGTGCCTGGGCGTGGGCGGCGACGTCGCGCAGGCCCGTCGCCGTGACGCCGCCCCGCCGGATCAGCTGCGCCGCGCTGAAGACCATGCGCTCGCGGGGCCCGCGTACCGATTCCGCCATGACCGACCTCCCGGCTTCGTTCGTGACAATCCCCCCCGGCGCCGCGCCGCGGGGCGGCGCGCGTACGGGGTGGCGGCGGGCGCCGTGCCCCCTATTATGACAGCTGTCATAGCGGCGGGATGGACCGGTCGGAACGGCGGTGCGTGATGGACGTGGGATTCATCGGCCTGGGGATCATGGGCCAGCCCATGGCCCTGAATCTGGCGGGCTCCGGAGTACCGCTGGTCGTCTGGAACCGCACCGCGGAACGCTGCGAGCCGCTGCGCGCGGCCGGCGCCCACGTCGCCGCGAGGCCCGACGAGGTCTTCGCCCGGTGCCGGGTCGTCGTCCTCATGCTGGCCGACGGCCCGGCGACCGACACCGTGCTGGACCGCGGCGGACCCGCCTTCGCGTCCCGGGTCGCCGGTCGTGTCGTCGTCGCCATGGGGACCACCTCGCCCGAGTGGTCCCGCGCCCTGGAGGCCGACGTCCGCGCCGCCGGCGGCACTTATGTGGAGGCGCCGGTCTCCGGATCCCGCAAACCCGCCGAGGCCGGGCAGCTGGTCGGGATGCTCGCCGGAGAGCCCGCCGCCGTCGAGGAGGTACGGCCGCTGCTCGCGCCCCTGTGCCGGGAGACCTTCGTGTGCGGGCCGGTCCCGGGGGCGCTGCTGATGAAGCTGTCGGTCAACCTGTTCCTCATCACCCAGGTCACGGGGCTCACCGAGGCCTTCCACTTCGCGGAGCGGCAGGGCCTGGACACCGGGCAGTTCCTCGACGTCCTCGACGCCGGGCCGATGGCCAGCGCCGTGTCCCGGATGAAGGCGCCGAAGCTGAGGGAGCGGGACTTCGCGGCCCAGGCCGCGGCCTCCGACGTGCTGCACAACAACCGCCTCATCGCCGAGGCCGCACGCAGGGCGGAGCTCGCCTCGCCCCTGCTGGACGTGTGCCACGCCCTCTTCGAGGAGACCGTCGAACAGGGCGACGGGCAGCGGGACATGGTGGCCGTGCTCCGCGCGATCGAGGCCCGTACCACCGCCGCTGTGGAGGAAACGGGTGCGCGGCGGTGACCGGCACCGGCACCACCGCGACCGCGACCGCGACCGCCCGGCGGATGTGGCGGCTGCTCGAAGCCGTCCACTCCGTCACGTACTTCACCCCCGAGGCACGCGCCGCCTCGGAGGAAGCGGGCCTGCGGGGCTTCTGGCGCGGCTACTTCGCCTGCCGCGCGGCACCCCTCGGCGCCGTCGGCCCGGCGCCGATCACCGCCGCCTTCTTCTCCTTCGCCCCGGGGATGGTGGCCCGCGCCCTGCCCGGCGTGTGGCGACTGGCCTCACCGGAGGCGGCGCTGGCGGTGCGCGCGCAGGGCGCCGGCGCAGCGCTGCGCCGGCTGCTCGCCGGGTACGAGGCGGCCGCGGAGGAGGCTGCGGCGCTGCTGCGGCCGGTCAGCGGCGGACTCGACATCGCCGGCCGCGTCCTGGCCGCCGCCAACGCGGCACTGCCGTTGCCGTCCGACCCGCTCCACGAGCTCTGGCACCACGCGACGCTGCTGCGCGAACACCGCGGCGACGGCCATGTCGCCGCTCTCGTGGCGGCGGACCTCGACGGCTGCGAGGCCCTGGTCCTCCGCTCGGGCATCGACCTGCCCCGCGGCGAACTCCAGCCCCACCGCGGCTGGACCGACGACGAGTGGACCGCCGCCCGGGCCCGCCTCACCGCCCGCGGCCTGCTCGGCACCGACGGCGCGGCCACCGACGACGGGCGCGCCGCCCACCGTTCCCTCGAAGCCGCCACCGACGTGACCGCCGCCCGCCCCTGGTCCGCGCTGCCCGCGGACGCCCTCGACCGGCTCCTGGCCGTCCTCTCCCCCGCGGCTCACGCCTGCGCCGCGGCACTCCCCTACCCCAACGCCACGGGCGCCCAGGCACCTTGAGGGTGCGGCCGGGGAACGTGCGCGCCCCGCGGTCCGTTGCCGGTGCGGGAAGGACATCTCACGTGAAGACGCGCAGCCGGGCCGGCGGCGTCCCCGCTCCCGGGACGCCCTGGGACGAGATCACCACCGGCCTCTGGATGGGCGGTCACTTCTGGACCGACGGGCACGGCACCGTTCACCCGGTGGTCGTGACCGGCGAGTTCGACGTGGTCGTCGACCTGGTCCACCTGGCCGGGCACGGGCCCCGCGACCCCCACGTCACGCATGTGGTCGCCGAACTCCCGGACGCGCCCCTGACGGCCGCGCAGATCGCCACGGTCGCGCGCCTCGCCCGCGACGCCGCCACGGCCGTCCGGAACGGCCGCACCGTCCTGGTCCGCTGCCGGGCCGGGTACAACCGCTCGGGGCTGGTCGTGGCGCAGGCACTCACCGAACTCGGCCATGGGGCCGCCCCCTCGATCGCCCTCGTCCGGCGGCACCGCTCGCCGTGGGCGCTGAACAACGCCGTCTTCGAGCAGTACCTGCGGTGCGGTCTCGATGTAGCCGGGCTCCTGGCCGGGCTGGAGGCGCCCCCGTAGCGTCCGTGGTGTCACACCGTGACGACGACCTTCGCCCGGGCGTGCTCCACCTCCAGGTAGCGGATGGCCTCCGGCGCCTCCGCCAGGGGGTAACTGCGGTCGACCACGGGGGATATGACGCCCGACTCGGCGAGTTCGCGGAGCGTCGCGAGGTTCTCCGGACCGGGTTGGGCGACCAGGACGAGGATGCGCCGGCGCCCGAGGCGCGCGACGACCTGCCCGCGCATCAGCAGGCCCATCGGCCCGACGAGGCTGCCGCCCTTGGAGACGCCGCCGCCGGACAGGACGAGCGTGCCGGCGGGGTGGAGCACGCGCAGCAGGGCGGTGAGCGAGCGGTTGCCGACGAGATCGAAGACGAGGTCGTGGCGGCGGCCGTCGCGCGTGAAGTCCTCACGGGTGTAGTCGACGACGTGCCCGGCGCCGCAGGACCGGACGAGGTCCGCGTTGCGGGTGCTGCACACGCCGGTCACCTGCGCCCCGTAGCCGGCCGCCATCTGCACGGCGAACGGCCCCACGCCGCCCGACGCCCCGTTGACGAGCACTTTCTGGCCCGGTCGCACCTTGCCCAGGTCGCGCAGGCCGACGAGCGCGGTGTTCGCCGCCAGGGGCAGGCACGCCGCCTCCTCGAAGGAGAGGT
The DNA here is from genome assembly GCF_044751205.1 of Streptomyces sp. NPDC088732. Taxonomy (NCBI): domain Bacteria; kingdom Bacillati; phylum Actinomycetota; class Actinomycetes; order Kitasatosporales; family Streptomycetaceae; genus Streptomyces; species Streptomyces sp. NPDC088732. The sequence goes on along the minus strand of NZ_JBIVLI010000010.1, from coordinate 213,219 downwards.
TGGCCGGCTTGGCCGCGACCACGTCCTCCGCGGCGCAGACGTACTCGGCGAAGGCACCGTCCGCCTCGCCGAACACCTCGTCGCCGGGGCGCAGCCGCCGCACGTCCGGGCCGACCGCCTCGACCCGGCCGGCGAAGTCGGTACCGCGGACCTTGACCTTCGGGCCGCCGAAGCCGATCGAGGGGCGTGCCAGGTAGGGGTCGCCGCGCATCAGGTGCCAGTCGCGCGCGTTGACCGAGGCCGCGTGGACGCGGACGAGCACCTGGGCGCCGGCGGGGGTGGGGGTGGGGATCTCCTTGACCTGCAGGACGTCGGTCGAGCCGTACCGGTCCTGGACGACTGCCTTCATCGGGACTCCGTGACGGTGGGTTCGGAAGTGCCGCGTCAGCGAAGACGATAGGGGCAGGGCCCACGCCGGGGCATCAGGGGCGAACCCCTGGATTTCTCCGGGGCGCCCGCGACGGCCGGACGATCACTCCCCTGGTGCCGCGGCCCGCTCCCGTGCCGCAGCGAGGATGCGCTCGGAGAGTTCCGGGTCGGCGGCCGCCACGGCCCGCGACAGGATCACGGCACCGACCATGGTGGACAAGGTCGCGAAGTCGGGTCCGGGGTCCCCCGCCGACTCCGGTGAGTTCGCCCGCCGCAGCCCGGCAAGCAAGTCGGCCATGCCGGTGACGCCGGAGACGAACAGGCGCTGGAGGTCGGGCCCGCTGCGGCCGGCGTCGCAGGCCAGGGCGGCGACGGTGCATCCCTCCTCGGGTGCGTCGCGGTGCCGCGCGGAGAGGTAGTCGTCGACGAAGCGCCGCAGCGGTGCCTCGACGGCCGCGGTCCCGTCGCCGTCGCCGTCTCCCTCCGCGCCGCGCACCGCGCTGACCGCGGCCACGCTCTCCGCGAGACCGCGCTCGCAGACGGCGGCTTCGAGGGCCTGCTTGGAGTCGAAGTAGCCGTAGAAGCCGCCGTGGGTCAGGCCGGCCGCCTTCATCACGTCCGCGATCGTCACGTCGCCGAAGCCGCGCCGTCTGAACTGCTCGGCCGCGTTGGCGACGATCCGCTCGCGGTTCGCGGTCACCTGCTCACGGGACACACGCATGGCCACACCTCCGGAGGACGTCTCGCTTGACACTTTACATGACGGGCATCATGATTAAGTTATTCATGATGGCCATCATGAAAAAATGGCCCAGCGGAGCGCCCGGCGCACACCCTGTCCCGGCGGACGACGACGTCCCGGCGACGGCGCCGCAGGCGCCGCGCAGCCGCTCCCCCCTTGAGAGGACTCCCCCCGTGCACACCCCCGCCTATCCCCCGGACCGGACGGCCCTGGTCGTCATCGACCTCCTCAACGACTTCCTCGCGGAGGACGGCAAGCTCAGCGGCCAGATCGGCCCCATGCTGGACGCGCTGGACCTGCGGCCCCGGCTGGCCCGACTGCTCTCCGGCGCCCGCGCCGCGGGAGTCACCGTCTTCCACGCCCCGCACGGTCTGCACGACGGCGTCTTCGCGGACATCGAGCACGTCCTGCCGCGCTTCCAATTCGCCGTGGACCACCAGGTGTTCTGGGAGGGCGGTCCCGGCGCCGACTTCCACCCGCCGCTGCGGCCGCGGGACGGGGACGTCGTCGTCGGCCGCCACCGCATGTTCGACGCGTTCACCGGGACCGGCCTCGACGAGCAGCTGAGGGCCCACGGCACCGAGAAGGTCGTCCTCGCCGGGCTCACGTCCCAGACCTGCGTGGAGGGCACGGGCCGGCACGCCCTGGAGGCCGGCTACCACGTCACCTTCCTGACCGACGCGGTCGCCGACTTCACCGAGGAGGCCCATCGGGCCGCACTCGAGATCTCGTATCCCGCCTTCGGGCACGAGGCGATCACCGTGGACGAGTTCCTCGCCGCGACCGCCTGATCCCCGGGCCCCACGGCCGCGCCCGCACCACCGATCCGAAAGCACCACCATGGCAATCCTGACCGTCGTCCACCACTCCCCCCACGGCCACACCCGCGCACTCGGCGAGCACATCGCCCGCGGCGCGCGGACCGTCCCCGGCATCGAGACGCACCTCGCCGAGATCACCGGCGAGCAGGTCACCGCCGGCCGCTGGGCCGACGCCCCCACGATGGAACTGCTCAAGGCCTCCGACACGATCGTCTTCGGCGCGCCCACCTACATGGGCAGCCTGTCCGCCGTGTTCAAGTCGTTCCTCGAAGCCGCCTTCCACCCCTTCCTCGGCCAGGAGTGGAAGGACAAGCTCGCCGGCGGCTTCACGCACTCCGCCGCCCAGAACGGCGACAAACTGTTCTCGCTCCAGCAACTCGCGGTGTTCGCCGCCCAGATGAACATGCAGTGGGTCTCGGTCGGCGACACCGCCGGTGACAACTGGACCGGCGGCACCCGCTACGACGTGAACCGCCTCGGCTCCTGGCTCGGCGTAATGGGCCAGACCAACGCCGACGAGGGCCCCGACGCGGTGAGTTCGCACGGCGACCGGGTCACCGCCGAGCGCTACGGGGAGCGCCTGGCCGAACTCACCGCCCGCTGGGTGCACGGCACGCCGTACGCACCCCGGCGCCACACGCCGGAGGACTTCCGCGCGCTCTCCGCCCGCAGCGCGGCCGAGGCCAGGGCCCGCGCCTGACGCGCCCCAACTGCCGCACCACCCACGAGAGGTACGTACCACCCATGATTCTGCACGTCACCGCCACGATGGACGAGTCGGCCGACCCGGCACCGTTCCGCGAGGAGGAGCACCGCGTCCTTGAGGAACTGCGCGCCGAGGGCACCGTGCTCGCGGCCTTCCGCCGCCACGACCGCCGCGGCGCCTTCCTCGTCGCCGAGGCCGCCGACCCCGCCGACGCCCGCGCCCGGCTCGGCCGTCTCCCCTTCGTCGCCCACGGCATCCTGACCCTGGAGTACGCCGAGGTCAGCCCGCTCTGACCAGCGCCGGCCCGGGCGCGGCACGGGAGGGGCGGGACCGCCGCAATTCGGCCCCGCCCCGCCCGTCCGCCGCCCGGGGGCCGGCCCGGACGGTCAGTGGAAGGCGCCGGTGCGCTCCTCTACGCGGCGCAGCGCCTGCTTGAGGTACCCGGCGAAGCGCGGGTAGTTCTCGCTCATCGGGAAGTGCCCGATCTCCTTCATCTCGATGAACTCCGCCCCGCGGATCTGCCGCGCGGTGCGCGCGCCGTCCTCGGGCGTGGTGAGGTAGTCGTACTCGCCGGTCATCATGATCACCGGACAGCGCTCGCCGTCGATCTCCCCCAGCCGGCCGCGCAGGTCGTGGTCGACGGAGTAGAAGTACAGGTCGCCCTTGAACGCCTCCGAGCCCTGGCTGTAGTAGAACCAGGTGGCCCACCGGTCCTTGTCCGGTGACTGAGGGGCCATCAGGTCCCATACGCCGCTGGCGCACACCTGGGCGGCGTTGGCGTGCGGGTGCTGCCACCAGTCGAGGTAGAAACCCGGTGAGTGGTCGGCGCCCTCCACCGGGATGACGGCCTTGAAGCGGTCGGGGTGGCGCAGGGCGAGTTGCAGTGCCACGTTGCCGCCGAAGGAGGACCCCATGAAGATCGGGTCGTCCAGGCCGAGGGCGTCGCAGAAGGCGGTGACGAAGGCGACGTAGTGGTCGGCGGAGAGCTTGTACTCCTCCTTCCACCACTCCTTGTTCAGCGGCGGGTCGGTCTTGCCGTGACGCGCGAGGTCGTAGGCGATGACGCGGTGGTCCGCGGTGATCTCCTCGTCCTCCAGCAGGCCCATCCACTGGTGGTTGTGGCAGCCGGCGGTGTGCTGGCACACCAGCGGCTGGCCCTGGCCGCTCTCCAGGTAGAACACCTTGTACTGGACGTCCTCCACGTCGATCGTGACGTAGTGGCCGGTCACCGGGGATATACGGGACGGAGTGCTCATCGGGGGTCCTCTCGGCAGGCGGCGGGTCAGCCCAGTGGCCCGGTGACGCGGAGCAGTTCGAGCTGCCGGGTCAGGCAGCGCAGGTTCTGCATCAGGACCAGCAGATCGCCCTCCAGGCGCATGTCCCGCTGGAAGGTCGCCGCCCAGATGCCGTGGTACATGGGCTTCGGCACCGGTGTGCAGAACTCCGCCCACGTCCCGGCGCTCGCCCTGATGGCGAAGTCGTACCCCGCCAGGGGCTCCGGGTCGGTGACCAGTTCCTCGACCCGGCCGCGGTGCATGCGCACCAGGAAGCGGTGCCGCTCCATGTCGAGCAGGTAGGTGCACGAGAAGTACGCGCCGTGGGCCTGTACCTCGGCGTCCCCGTCGCTCAGCCGGCGGAACTCCGCCACCGGGCCGCTGTCCGTCACTGTCGTCATCAGTCCGCTCCTCGGTCGCACCCCGTCGCTTCCGCCGGTCGAGGCCACCCCCGCACGGGCCCACCCGGGGGGCCGCATCCGGACGGGCCCGCGATCGGGGGTGTGCCGCGGCGTGGGCCGGCCGCCCCGGATGAGCTGCGCCGGTCCGTCCGCGTCGCCTCCGTGGGAAGAGGAAGTGCCGTCCAGCTTTCTCCGTCGCCGGGCCACGGGGCTCACCGAAAGCGAGAATTCCGCCGCCGGAGCCCTGTGGAATACGCAAAGGCACAGGCCACAGCACATGAACACAGCCGCGGGCGGGGCTTATGGTGGGTAAGCGCCTGTTCGCGGAAAGAGCGGTGAGCCGCCATGACGACTGCATCCCTGCCCGCGCGCCCGGTACGGGAGGACTGGCGGGCCCTCGCCGATCTGTGCGCGTCGGTACGGGCCGAGGTGCCCCGTCTGGCCGGGGGCATCGTCGACGCCATCCGGGAGGAGATCCCGGACTACCACGTCGTGCCGCGTGACGAGCAGGAGGCGGCCGTCGGCGAGCAGTTCACGGGGCTGCTCACGGGCCTGATCACTCGGCGCGGGCCCTCCCCCGAGGAGAGCGGGCACGCCCGTGCCCTGGGCCGCGACCGCGCCCGCGAGGGGCTGCCGCTGCACGCTCTGATCGGCGCCTTCCACGTGGGCTACCGGGAGATCTGGAACGTCCTGCTCACTCGCGCCGACGCGCGCGGCGGGGACCTGAGCCGGCAGCTGGTGCGTCTGGTCGGCACCGTGTGGACCTGGGTCGAGCAGGCCACGGGCGCCGCCGCCGAGGCCTACAACGAGACGATCCGCGCCCAGGAGGCGGCCCAACTCGGCCTGACGTACCGCTTCTTCGAGGCCCTGTACACCTCGTCCCCCATCGAGGTGGACGTGGCCCGGCTCGCGCACTCCCTGGGCTTCGACCCGGCCGGGACCTTCCAGGCGGTGTGCGCACCGTCCGCGGCGTGGGCGGACGAGCAACTCGCCGACCTGCGCGGGCGCGTCGGGCGCCGGACGGGCAACATGCGGTGCGCCAACCGGGGCGCGACCATGGTCGCGGTCGTGCAGTCCATGCCCGTCGACGTCCTGATCGAGGCGATGCGCCGCCACGACCCGGAGCTGCGGATCGGCACCGGACTGGTGCGCTCGGGACTGGCCGGGGCGGCCGCCAGCATCGTCGACGCGCAGGAGGCGCTCGCGCTCGCGACCGCCGACGGCGAGGCCGTGGCCTTCGGCACCGCCTGGCTCGCGGCGACGCTGCTCCCGCAGGCCGGCCGGCTCATGCCGCTGCTCGATGCCGCCGCGGAGCCCGCCGCGTCCCACCCGGACCTCGCCCTGACGGTGCGGGGCTTCGCCGACAACGGCTTCTCGCTCACCGCGACGGGCCGGGCGCTGCACCTGCACCCCAACACGGTGCGGTACCGCCTGGAGCGCTGGCGGGAGCTCACCGGCTGGGACGTGCACACCTGGCCCGGCCTGTCGGCGAGCCTGCTCGGACTCGGCCTGGTGGAGGCCGGGGCCTTCGGGCGAGCCGACCACGGATGACCGTCCTAGATTTGACTCAGTCCATTCTGCGCCGTACGTTCGCCATATCGCCACAAAAGCACCCACCCGCACGTGGCCCCGCCGCCCCGATACCCCCACGGAGCCGATGTGAAGTGTTACGACTGCCTCCAGGAAGCACGCACGGACGCCGACGGAATCGGCATCTGCTCCCGCTGCAACCTGTTCGTCTGCGCGGACCACGCACAGGTGGTCCGGCAGCTCCTCCACCAGCCGAACGGCCTGGGGCGCTCCACGAGCCGCCTTCCGGCGCGCCGGCTCGTCTGCACCACCTGCCGCGCGGCCGAGACGTCCGCCACCAGCGGTGACTTCGCCGGAACGCGCCAGAAGTGACGTCCCCCGCACCGTCACGCCCGGCAATACGCCGAGAGGCGTGACAGCCGCCATGGAGCAGCCGGCCGGCGAACTGCTCAGGGGCAAGGGGCTGCGCAGTACCGCGCAGCGCCGGGCTGTCCTGACGGCGCTGCAGGGTCACCCCCACTCCACGGCCGCGGAACTGGAGGCCCGCACGGGGCTCGCCCGCTCCGGCGCGGGCGGCGGCCTGTCGCGGCAGGGTCTCTACAACGTGCTGGACGACCTGACGCGGGCGCGGCTGATCCGCTGCATCGAGCCCGCCGGTTCGCCCGCGCGGTACGAACTGCGCGTGGGCGACAACCACCACCACCTGGTGTGCCGCGGCTGCGGGCTGATCGAGGACGTCGACTGCGGCGTCGGCGCCGCTCCCTGCCTGGACCCGGTGGACGACAAGGGCTTTGTCATCGACGAGGCCGAGATCGTCTGGTGGGGCCTGTGCGCGTCGTGCCACCACGCTGCCGCCACGACATCCTGACACCCACGGGCCTCAGGGCTCCCGTTCTCGGGCCGACCTGCGCAGCTTGGCGGGGGTGATGCCGGTCGACGTCCGGAACGCCCGGCCGAAGGCCGACTCGGAGGCGTATCCGACGGCTTCGGCCACCGCCCCGACCGGGCGGTCGGTGCCGGTGAGCAGGTCGGCCGCGAGCAGCATGCGCAGCCGTGTGACGAACTCCCCGGCGTTCATGCCCGTTTCGCGGGCGAAGTGCCGGATGAAGGTGGCCCGGGACATCGCGTTGAGGGCCGCGAGCCGCTCGATGCCCCAGTCGCCCGCCGGGTCGCCGAGCACCGCCTCGGTCACGCTCCGTACGACGTCCTGGGCCGAGGCCAGCCACACCGCCGCTCCCAGGCCGGGGGTCCCGCGCAGCGCCATCGTCAGCAGCACGTCGCACAGCGCGTCGAGGATGGCCTCGGTGCCCTGTCCCGCGGCGGCGGCCTCGCCTCTCATGAACGCGCTCAGCGGCCCCAGCGGCCCGTCCGGGACGGTGCCCAGCGGCACATGGACCACCTCCGGCAGCATGCCCATCAGGATCTGCCCGGGGCCGGGCCCCCAGGTGTAGTGGCCGCAGAACAGGTCCACGGTCCCGCTCCCCGCCGCGGGGTCGTTGCCCAGCAGTTCGTACGGGCCCGTGTCCCGGCGCTCGACGTCGGTGGCGTCCCGGGCGCCGCGCACGCGCATGCGGTGCGCCGTCCCGCGCGGGAGCAGCACCATGTCGCCGGCGCGCAGATCGAGTTTCCGGTCCGGCAGTTCGAGGGTGCACTCCCCGCTCAGCAGCAGGTGGAACGGCGATCTGCCGGTCCCCTCCGCGGGGTTGTCCAGTGTGTACCGGCCCGCGATCAGGCAGCGTACGTCGACGCCGCCGCGCAACCGGGCCAGCCTGATGAGGCGGCTGAGAGCGTCCATGAGACTTTCTCGACAGGAAATGCGACTTCTTCAGCTTGGCATCTCGCCACGGACGCGGCAAGGTCGGAGTCATGGACACCATGCACGTCGATCTCCTGGTCATCGGATTCGGTAAGGGCGGCAAGACGCTCGCCGCACGGCTGGGCCGCCTCGGGCGGCGCGTCGCCGTCGTCGAGCAGTCGTCGCAGATGTACGGCGGCACCTGCATCAACGTCGGCTGCGTACCGACGAAGTCGCTCATCTTCCACGCGGAGCGGCGCCGTCCCGGCGACCGGCCCGAGGACACCTTCCGCGAGGCCGTGGCCGGTACGGACTCGCTGACCACGATGCTCAGGGCGGCGAACTTCGAGAACCTCGACACCCTCGACACGGTCACGGTGATCACCGGCCGCGCGCGCTTCCTCGACGCGCAGTCGGTGGAGGTGACCGGGGGCACCGACCGCATGGTCGTCACCGCCGGGACGATCGTGGTGAACACCGGCGCCGAACCGGTCTTCCCCGACGTCCCGGGCCTGCGCGACAGCGCGTACACCCGGACCAGCACCGACCTGATCCGCGGCACGGACCTCCCCTCCCGCCTGGTCGTGCTCGGCGCCGGGTACCTGGGGCTGGAGTTCGCGGGCATGTACCAGGGGTTCGGCTCCGAGGTGACCGTGCTCGAGGCGGGTCCGCGGGTCATGCCCCGCGAGGACGGCGACGTGGCGGACGCGGTCGTGCGGATCCTGGAGGACGAGGGCGTCACCTTCGTCACCGGCGCCCAGGTCACCGGGGTGACCGACGAACACGGCCACGCCACGGTCCACTACCGCGTCGGCGGCGAGGAGCGCACCGCCGCCGCGGACGGTGTGCTCGTCGCCACCGGGCGCAGGCCCGCCACCGCCGGACTCGGCCTGGAGGCGGCGGGGGTCCGCACCACCGCGTCCGGCGCCATCGAGGTCGACGAGCACCTGCGCAGCAGCCAACCGCACATCTACGCCGTAGGGGACGTCAACGGCGGCCCGCAGTTCACCTACATCTCGCTGGACGACAGCCGGATCGTGGCCGACCACATCCTCGGCTCCGGCGAGCGCACCACGGCCGACCGCGTCGCCGTGCCGTACACCGTGTTCACGACCCCCGCGCTGTCCCGGGTGGGCCTCAGCGAACGCCAGGCACGCGACCGCGGCCACGAGGTGCGCATCGCCGCGAAGCCCGTGGCGAAGATCGCCTCGATGCCCCGGGCGAAGATCGTCGGGGAGACCCGCGGGCTGATGAAGTTCGTGATCGACGCGGCCACCGACCAGGTGCTGGGCGCCGCACTGCTCAGCGTCGACTCGCAGGAGCTGATCAACACCGTCGCGCTGGCCATCCGCCACGGTGTCACCGCCGGTGAACTGCGCGACGCCGTCTACACCCACCCCAGCTCCACCGAGGCCTTCAACGAAGTGCTCGCCTCGTCCTGACCGGACCCGCCCCGCGCCCGGCCGCCGGGGCGCGGCCCCGGATGCCCGCGGGCGGGTGCCGGGGATATCGTCCCGGTATGGGAGACCCCCGGCCGCGCCGGACCGGCGCTCCCCGGCGGCGGGCGGCCGCGGCGCCGTCGCCAGGGGCAGGTGGATGATGGCCGGGCACGAGGCGGAACCGGGCGACGCGGCGCAAGCGGCGGCCGAGCTGGACCGGGCACTCACCGAGGTGGTACGGGCGACGGGGTCGCACGCGGCAGCCGTGTTCCTGCTGGTCCGCGAGGAGCAGGCGCTGCGCATGGAGGTGGTGACCGGTCTGTCTTCCGGCGTGGTCAGACCGTGGACCCGGCTGGCACTGGCCGCACCCGTGCCGGTGGCCACGGCCGTCCGCGAGGGGCGCCCGGTGTGGGTGCGCGGCCACGCCGAACTCGCCCGTCGGTTCGCGCGCACGGCGTACGCCCTGCCGTACGAGCTCGCCATGATCGTCATGCCGCTGGCGACGGGCGACGAGAAGTGGGGCGCGCTGCAGATGCTCTGGCCCGGCAACCGGTCCGAGCGGCTCACCCCCCGTGAGGAGTCCGCGATCGGCGCCGCCGCCGACCGGATGAGCCGGGCGCTGGCCCGCGCCGCCGCGAGCGGTGCCCCCCTGCGCCCGGCGCCCGCGCCCCGGGTGCTGCCCCCCGAACCGCCCGCCCGCCGCCCGCCCGCCGAGGCCCAGGCCGCCGCCGAACTCACCGAGCGACTGGGGGTGGGGGTGTTCTCGCTCGACCTGGAGGGGCACATCACCTTCCTCAACAACCGTGCGGCGGAACTGCTGGGCCGGGACAGGAAGGACCTCCTGCACACCCGGCCCTGGGAGGCCCTGCCCTGGCTCGACGACCCGGCGTTCGAGGACCCCTATCTCGGGGCGCTGTTCAGCCGGCTGCCCTCGCGGTTCACCGCCCTGCGTCCGCCGGACCACTGGCTGTCGTTCCTGCTCCGCCCGGACGCGACCGGCGTCAGCGTCCGGGTCAAGCCGGCCGGGGCACCGACGGCGGACCCCGGGCAGCCGGAACTCCCGTCGGCGGTGGCCCCCACGCGCGCCGGCACGCTCTACCACCTGCTGTACATCTCCGCCGGGCTCACCGAGGCGGTCGGCCTCGGCGACGTCACGGCGGCCGTCACCGACCAGATCGTGCCCGTGCTCGGGGCCTCGGGCTTCGGACTGCTGACCGCCGACGAGGGGCGCTTCGAGGTGCTGGCCACCCGGGGCTTCTCCGCCCGCAACACGGCGTACTTCGACCGCCTGTCGATGTCGGCGGCGACCGCGGGGGCGCGGGTGGTCGAGACGGGGGTGCCCGCCTTCTACCCCCACCCGGAGGAGCTGCGCCGCGCCCATCCCCAGGTGGCCCTCTACCGCGAGATGGAGAGCTGGGCCTTCCTGCCGCTGAACGCCTCGGGCCGGACGATCGGCTACTGCGTCCTCGGCTACGCGCAGCCCCGTACCTTCGGCCCCGACGACCGCGCCGCGCTCACCTCGCTCGCGGGCATGATCGCCCAGGCGGTGGAGCGGGCCCGGCTGTACGACGCCAAGAACCGGCTCGCGCACGTGCTGCAGAACGCGCTGCTGCCGCGGTCCCTGCCGGACGTCCCGGGACTGCGCGTGGCGGCGCGCTATCTGCCGGCGACCCGCGGCATGGACATCGGCGGGGACTTCTACGACCTGATCCGGCTCGACGGCTCCGCGGCGGACGCGGTGATCGGCGACGTCCAGGGGCACAGCGTCGGTGCCGCGGCGCTCATGGGCCAGGTCCGCACCGCCGTGCACACCCACGCCAGCACCGGAGCGCCGCCCGGCGAGGTCCTGGCGCGTATCAACCGGCTGTTCGAGGACCTGGAGACCGATCTGTTCACCAGCTGCCTGTACGCGCGGCTCGACCTCCCGCGGCAGCGGGTCACCCTGGCCAGCGCGGGCCACCTGCCGGCGATCGTGCGCCACCCGGGCGGCGGCGCGGACATCGTGGCGGCGCCCGCGGGGATCCTCCTGGGCATCGAGGCCGACGCCGCGTACCCGACCACCGAGATCCCGCTGCCGCCGGGGGCGGTCCTCCTGCTGTACACCGACGGTCTCGTCGAGCGCCCCGGTACGGACCTCGGCACCGCCGTGCACGATCTCGCGCACCGACTGGCCGACTCTCCGGCCGACTCCCTCGACGTACTCGCGGACAGCCTGGTCCGCGAGGCCCAGAACACTGGCCAGGGCCGCGACGACATCGCCCTCCTGCTGGTCGGCCCCGAGAACCGCAGCCAGTGAGCCCGCCCCCGAGGAGGCGGGCCGACCTCGGGGCACGCCGTACGGGGCCGGAACGACATCGCCCTCCTGCTGGTCGGCCCTGCCGTCAGCGCGAACGGCGCCGCGGGCGGCGGCCGACGAGGCGGGCCGGAACCGGTGGCGGCCCGGCAGGCACGGACCCCTCGACGTAACTCGCGGGACAACCCGGCCCCCGGAACCCCGGCGGGCAAGCCCGCCCCGGTCAGCGCGAACGGCGGCGCAGGCGGCGGCCGATGAGGACGGCACCCGCGCCGGCGACGAGGGACACGCCGGCGACGCCGCCGAGGCCGGTGAGCTCACGGCGGGGTACGGCGGACCCGGTGGCCGCCAGGGAGGGGCCGGCGGAACCCGATCCGGAGGCGGTGGCGGTCGCGGCCTGCTGGATCAGGTCGGCGACGGCCTCGGGGTGGGCGATCAGGGAGACGTGGCAGGAGTTGATCTCCACCGTGTGCGAGTGGGCGCGGCGGGCCTGGAAGCGTTCCTGCTCGGGGTTGATGGTCATGTCCTGGCGGCCGACCATCGCCCACGAAGGGATGGTCTTCCAGGCCGCGACCTGGGCCGTCTCGGAGAACGCGGTGGTGGCCGCGGGCCGCTGGGTGATGCCCAGCAGCTCGGCCTGGCTCTCGGGCAGGCAGGCGGCGAAGACCGGGTGCACCTTGTCGCGCTTGAGGTAGAGGTCGGTGCCGCTCTGCCCGTGGCCCTCCTGGTAGGGGACGGACCTGGTCGCGGTGGCGAGGGCGCTGGGGAACCGGGCGGCCAGCGACGCGCCGCTCTCGCCCACGTCGGGCATCAGGGCGTTGATGTACACCAGCGCCTTCACCTGGGAGTGGCCGGCCGCGGCCGAACTGATCACGGCGCCGCCGTAGGAGTGACCGGCCAGGACGACGGGGCCCTTGATGCTGTCGAGCACCGACGAGATGTAGGTCGCGTCGTTGTGCAGGCCGCGCAGCGGGTTGGCGGGCGCCATGACGGTGTAGCCGCGCTGTTCGAGCCGTTCCACGACGCCGTTCCAGCTGGAGCCGTCGGCGAACGCCCCGTGGACGAGGACGACGGTGGGCTTGCCGCTGCTCGTGCCGCCTCCGCCGTGCCCGTCGGCGGCGGCGGGGGCCGCGGCTGCCGCGCACAGGACGGTTGCGCACGCCGCGGCGGTGAGGTGTGAGCGCCGGGCGCGCCGTCGCGAGTCGAGGACCGGAGATGCCGTCATGCCGTTCTCGCTTCCCTGGAGGCCTGTGCCACACCAGCGTTCAGGCAGCGGCGGGGCCGGGCCCGGCCCCGCGGTCCATCCGGGTGAAAACGGCGGGGCATCAGGGTGAGAGCGGCGCGCCGGGAGGCCCGGGGAAGGGGCGGCTGAGCTCCATGTGCCCGAGCAGGTCCCGCCGCAGGCGCCGTACCTCGGTCCAGGAGGCGTCGAGCAGCGCGTCGCGCCACCGCTCGAACTCGCCGGGCCGGGACGCCCGCAGCCGGGCGCACCGCACCGCCTGGAGGACGGTGGCGTCGCCGGTGACCAGGAAGTAGACGCGGACCAGCGGGTCGTGGGGGCGTCGCAGCCGGAGCCCGATCAGCCACAGCGCGCCGTGCTCGCCGGACCGCCTGTGCGACGCGGTCTCACTGCCGGCCATCCACCTCACTCCCCGACGGCGGATCACACCCGAAAAGGTCCACGGTGCCTCCGCACGGTCCGGAGCGGGCGTCCGCATCCGGCCGAGGTCCCCTCGGATCCGGTCACGGGCCCCGGCGGCGACGGCGGGGGTCAGGGCCGGTAGACGGCACCCGGGACGGGGACGGCCGGCGCGAGCAGCTGCGGGACGGTGACGAAGGTGAACCCGCGGCGCTCGAGCTCGTCGATGATGCCGGGCACGGCGGGCACGGTCCCGCGGTACCCGGGGGAGCCCGCCGCGGGGACGAGGTCGTGGAGCAGGATGATGCCGTCGCGTCGCGCCTGGTCCAGGACGCGCTGGGTGATCAGGGCGGAGTCGTTGGTCGCGAAGTCCTTGGCGGTGACGCTCCACAGGACCTCGGAGAGCCCCATCTCGCGGGCGATCCCCTGGACGGTGTCGTTGGTGCGGCCCTGCGGCGGGCGCACCAGGGTGGGGCGGCGGCCGGTGAGCCGCTCGATGGCGTCGGCGGGCCGGCGGAGCTCCTCGCGTATGCCGTCGGGGCCGAGGTCCGTGAGGATCTTGTGGTCCCATGTGTGGCTGGCCACCTCGTGGCCCTCGGCGGCCATCCGCTCGACCGTCTCCGGGTAGCGCTCGATGTGCTTCTTCCCCAGGAGGAAGAAGGTGGCGTGCACCTTCTTCTCCTTCAGGATGTCGAGCAGCCGCCCGCTGTCGGGGCTCGGCCCGGCGTCGAAGGTCAGGGCGATGCACTTGGCCTTGCGGCAGTCGACGCTCCCGAACTTCCCGGCGCCGTGGCTTCCCGCCGCGTCGCGCGCCTCGCTCGGGGAGGTGGTGTCCACCCGTGTGCAGCCGGTCAACGTCAGCGTGAGGGCGACGGCGGCGGCGGACAGGGCGGTCGCGGTGCGGCGCGCCGTCGCCGCGGCGGACTGCGGACGCGAGGACGACCGTCCGCGGAGGCTGGAGAAGTGCATGCCGGGGAATATACACACCCCGTATACACGGAATTCATAGTGGGGTGGCGGGACGGTTCCCGCGGGCCGGGACCGCCCTGTCTACACGAGGTGTATACCTCGTATGTACAGTGACGGCCATGTCCATCGGTCACGCCCTCCTGGGCCTCCTCGAATCCGGCCCGCGCCACGGTTACGACCTCAAGCGCGCGTTCGACGAACGCTTCGGCCACGACCGCCCGTTGCACTACGGGCAGGTGTACTCGACGATGTCACGGCTGCTCAGGAACGGCCTGGTCGAAGTGGACGCCATAGAGCCCGGCGAGGGCCCCGAGCGCAAGCGGTACGCCATCACCGACGCCGGGGTCACCGACGTCCAGCGCTGGCTGGGGACTCCCGAGAAGCCCGAGCCCTACCTGCAGTCGACGCTCTACACCAAGGTCGTCCTCGCACTGCTCACCCGACGCGACGCCGCGGGCGTGCTCGACGTGCAGCGCTCCGAGCACCTGCGGCTCATGCGGACGCTCACCGAACGCAAGCGCACCGGGGACCTCGCCGACCAGCTCATCTGCGACCACGCCCTGTTCCACCTGGAGGCCGACCTGCGCTGGCTGGAACTGACCGCCGCCCGCCTGGACCGGCTCGCCCAGGAGGTCCGCGCGTGACGGCCCCTCAACCCCTGCTCACCGCAACGGACCTGCACAAGAGCTACGGCAGCACGCCGGCCCTCGCCGGGACGGACTTCGCCCTGCGCCCCGGCGAGGTCGTCGCGGTGCTCGGCCCGTCGGGCTCCGGCAAGTCCACGCTGCTGCACTGCCTCGCCGGCATCGTGCCGCCGGACTCCGGCACGATCACGTACGACGGGCGCGAGGTGTCCGCGATGAACGACACCGCGCGCAGCGCGCTGCGCCGGGCCGACTTCGGCTTCGTCTTCCAGTTCGGGCAGTTGGTGCCCGAACTGACCTGCGCCGAGAACGTGGCACTGCCCCTCCGGCTGGGCGGCACCCCGCGCAAGGAGGCGGCGCGCACGGCCATGGAATGGCTGCGCCGGCTGGAGGTCGACGACGTGGCCGGACGGCGGCCCGGCGCGATATCCGGCGGACAGGGACAACGCGTGGCGGTCGCCCGCGCGTTGGTCACCACCCCGCGCGTGCTGTTCGCCGACGAGCCGACCGGCGCCCTGGACTCCCTCAACGGCGAACGCGTGATGGAGGCGCTCACCGGGGCCGCCCGCGACACGGGCGCCGCGGTCGTGCTGGTCACCCATGAGGCGCGGGTCGCCGCCTGGTCCGACCGCGAGGTCGTCGTGCGCGACGGCCGGGCCCGCGCCGCGGAGCGTGCCGCATGAGCGGCACGGGCCGTGTGCGGGGCCTGATCCGCGACCTGGCGATGGGGATGCGGTTCTCCGTGACCGGCGGACGCGAGGGCTGGGCCCGCACCGTGCTCACCGCCGTCGGGGTGGGCCTCGGGGTGACCCTGCTGCTGCTCACCACCGCCGTGCCCAACGCGCTGGGCCACCGCCACGACCGCGAACGCGCCCGCAACGACATGACGTCCCGTTCGCTCGCCCGTGACCCGGCCGCCGACACGATGCTGATCGCCGTCACCGACACCAGCTGGCGCGGCGAGGACATCCGAGGCCGACTCGTCCAGCCCGAGGGGCCGCGCGCCCCCCTGCCGCCGGGTGTGGACCAACTGCCCGGCCGCGGCACGATGCTGCTCTCCCCCGCGCTGCGCCGCCTCCTGGACTCGCCCGGCGGCGCCCTGCTGCGGGAGCGGCTGCCGTACCGCGTCAGCGGGACCATCGGCGAGGACGGGCTGGTCGGACCGGGCGAACTCGCCTACTACGCGGGCGTGTCGGGGCTGCGCCCCGGCGCCGCCCTCGGCCGGGTCGAGCGCATCCACGCCTTCGGTTCCCGCGACCCCGGTCTCGGCCCCGACCCGGTGCTGGTGCTCCTCGTGCTGATCGTCTCCGTGGTCCTGCTGGTCCCGGTCGGGGTGTTCATCGCGTCCGCCGTGCGCTTCGGCGGGGAGCGGCGCGACCGCCGGCTCGCCGCCCTGCGCCTGGTCGGCGCCGACACGCACACGACGCGGCGGGTCGCCGCGGGCGAGGCGCTGGCCGGGGCGACGGGCGGACTCGCCGTCGGCGGCGCGCTGTTCGCGCTCGGCCGCTCGGTGGCCGACCGGTTCACGGTCTTCGGCGTCGATGTCTTCTCCGGCGACCTCGATCCCGTACCCGCCCTCGCCGGCCTGGTGGTGGTCGCCGTTCCCGTGGCCGCGGTCGTGGTGACGCTGTCGGCCCTGCGCGGCGTCGTGGTGGAACCCCTGGGTGTCGTCCGCACCGCGAGGCCGCCGCGGCGCCGGCTGTGGTGGCGGCTGCTGATGCCACTGGGCGGTCTCGGCCTGCTCGCCCCCATGATGGGTCAGGGGCGGAACAACGGGGACTTCAACCAGGCCATGGTCATCGGCGGCACCGTGCTGCTGCTGGTCGGAGTCACAGCCCTGCTCCCCTGGATCGTGGAGGCCGTCGTCCCCCGCCTGGGCGCGGGCTCTCCGTCCTGGCAACTCGCAGTGCGCAGACTCCAGTTGAGCAGCGGCACCGCGGCACGCACGGTCAACGGCATCGCGGTGGCGGTCGCGGGCGCCATCGCGTTGCAGATGCTGTTCGCGGGCGTCCAGGCCGACTACACCCGGCACACCGGCAACGACCTGACGCGCGCCCAGATGGCGGTCGCCCTGCCCGCCGCCGTTCCCGTGGCCGACGCGACACGCACCCTGGAGTCCACCCGGGGCGTACGGGGTGCGACCGGGCTCTCCGAGGGCGTACTCGGCGAACGGGCCACCGCCGCGCAGCGCTACGTCGAACTCACCGTCGGCGGCTGCGCCGCGCTCCGCGAGGTCGCCACGCTGCCCTCCTGCCGGGACGGGGACACCTTCGTGATCGGGAACCGGGAGTACGACCGGGACACGGCCGCTCTCGCCCGCCCCGGCAGAACCGTGTACGTGGACCCCGGCTACGGCGAGGACGCCGCCGCACTGCGCGTCCCCTGGCGGCTGCCGCGCACCCTGAAGGCGGCGTCGCTGCGCAGCGACCCCTCGGGATACGAGCGCGGCGGCGTGCTCGTCACCCCCGGCGCCTTTCCCGCCGCGGCCGGAGCGGCGCTCACCGGCAAGGTGTACGTCTCCCTCGACCCGGCCGTGCCCGACGCCCGGGACCTGCTGCGCAACGCCGCCGCCCGGATCGACCCCCTGGCGTTCCCGGCGGCCTTCGCCGCCACCGAGCAGAACCGGCGCTTCTCCACCATCCGCACCGGCCTGCTGGTCGGCGCCACGTGCGTGCTGCTGCTGATCGGGGCCAGTCTGCTCGTCTCCCAGCTGGAGCAACTGCGCGAGCGCCGCAGGCTGCTGTCGACGCTCGTCGCCTTCGGCACCCGGCGCAGCACACTGAGTCTGTCCGTCCTGTGGCAGACGGCCCTGCCCGTCGCCCTCGGCCTCGCGCTGGCCACAGCGGTGGGCATCGGCCTGGGCGCGGTCCTGCTCCGCATGGTCGACGCCGCGGTCGGCGTCGACTGGCCGGGCGTCGCCGCGATGGCCGGCATCGCGGCGGGCGTCGTCCTGCTGGTGACCGCGCTCAGCCTGCCGGCGCTGGTGCGGATGATGCGGCCGGACGGACTGCGCACCGAATAGCCCGGCGGCCGGGCCGCCCCCTCGCGGGCGGCCCGGCCGGGACTACTTCTGCAGGAAGGACTTCAGCAGGTTCGTCACGTCCTGGGGCTGCTCCTCGGTCACCCAGTGGCCCGAGCCCTTGACGACCCGGCCCTCGACGTCCACCGCGTAGGTGCGCCACTGGTCGGCGATCCTGCCGCCGAACGACGACTGGCCGCCCACCGCCAGGACCGGCATCCTCAGCTTGCCCTGGGCCAGGAACTTCTTGTTCTGCTCGACGTCCCCGCGCAACTCGCGGTACATCTTCATCCAGGCCACCGTACGGCCCGGTTCCTTCAGGTAGTGGGCGTAGAAGTCGTAGTCGGACGGCGTGAACGCGGACTTGTTCTGCAGCAGCTCCCCGACGAAGCCCTCGACGAAGACACGCTCGTGACCGGCGATCAGGCGCTCGGCGAGGGGCAGCTGGAACAGACCGAAGTGCCACATGGACGGGACCTTCGGGTTGGCGTTCAGGGCCGGGAAGCTGTACATGCCGTCGTCCGGGACGGGCGCTTCCATCACGGCCATCCGGCGCACCTCCCGCGGCCACTGGGCCGCGTAGGCGTAGCTGACCCACAGACCGACGTCGTGCCCGACGACCTGCACGCCGTTGTTCAGCTTCAGCTGCTTCAGCAGCTCGTGCACGTCCCGGGCCATCTGCGCCTTCGCGTAACCGCCCTTGGTGACCTCGGAGTTGCCGGCGCCGCGCAGGTCGACCGCGATCACCGTGTGGTTCTTGGACAACGGGCCCATCTGGTCCCGCCACTCGGCCCACGACTGCGGGAACCCGTGGATCAGGACGACCGGTGAGCCCCTGCCGCCCCGCAAGTAGTGCATGCGAAAGCCGTTCACTTCCGCGTACTTGGACGTGAACCCGGCAGGCGGCCGCCCCTGCGGGAAGGACTGCGGCGACGGGGACTGCTCCGCCGCCGTGCCCCGCCCGCGGCTGTCGCCCCTGGCTCCGGTGCCCGCGCTGAAGGAGACCAGCAGGACGACCGCCAGCGCTGCCACGAGCGCGACGAGCCTGCCGGCCCTGCCTGCGGAGGTGTCCATGATTCACCTGCCTGACGTGATACGTCTGCGGGAGCCGCCGGTGCACGCGGACGAGGCGGCCTGTGTGCCCTGGTCGCCCCCCATGGGCAGCGTGCGCTCGCGGGCACGGCTGAGCGGCGTCCCTATCGCACCATCATGGGCACAGCACGCGGGGCTGCGCCATCGGGAGGACGACCCGGCGGACCTTGTACGGGCTGCCGAAGCCCTGGTCTGTCAGTGGGCCCGCGTACGGTCACACCATGGACGATCAACGGACGTCACCCCCGACGCAGGGGACGGCAGACGTACGCGAGGCGTGGGGCCGGGTGACGGCGTGGATGCGGCGGCACGATCCCGCGGGTTTTGCCGCCCTCGGCGGTCCCGGGAGCGAGGCGGCCATCAGCCGTGCCGAACGGCGCATGGGTCTGGAGCTGCCAAGGGACATGCGGCAGTGGCTTCTGGCGAACGACTTCGACACGTGCGACGCGGTCTTCCCCGACGGCCGTCTCCTGCTCGGCCTGAAGGACATCGAGTGGGTCTACCAGAGCCGGATGGGCATGGCGGACGCCTGTCCGTCCGAGGATCCCGACGACCAGTTGTGGCGCCGTGAGTGGGTGCCCATCGCCGCGGAGACGGACGGTCACTACGGGACGTTCCTCGACACGGTCGACGGAACCATCGGCACGTGGAGCGAAGCCGAATTTCCCCATGAGGACGAGTACGCCTCGTTGTCCGCCTTCTTCCACGAGGCGGCGGACCGCCTGGAAGGGGTCTCCTCGGGAGAGTGGAGAGGCCCTGGCGGGCTTGCCCGGGCCCGCGCGCTCGAACCCCGTCCACAGGACGTGCCGGTACGCCTCTGGGCCCACGCCAACGGCTACCTCGTCAATGAGCGTGGGCGTGTCCCCGCAGCCATCCGCGAGGCCTACGAGGCGTCACGGAGGTAGTCGCGCAGGGCGGCGCGCCTGGTCGGGATCTTCCACCGGCGCATGCCCTCCTCGACTCCGAGCGGCCAGGGAGAATCGCGCTTGCCCTGGTGCACGATGTGGTGCGCGAGCTGCCCGATCGGCGGGTACTGGCCCTCCCACACCCCGTCCCCCCGCATCGCCCGGAGGTGTCCGGGGACGTCGTCCGCCGTGCCGTAGGAGTGCCGCAACCGGGCCCAGGGCACCTCGTCCAGGCCGGCCGGCGGGTCATGATCCGTCACGACGGCAGTTCCTGGCACACCAGGACGCCGGCCTGCGGCCGGACTACCCGGCGGGTGGCGGTGCCGTGGTGGCCCGAGGGGTGAGGTGGGCGGGGAGGACCGTGATCTCCGGGGTCTCCTCGCCCGTGAGCTTGGCGATGAGCAGGTTCACGGCGCGCGTGCCGATCTCCGCCGTCGGGAGGGACACGGACGTGATGGGCAGCGGGGTCTGCTCGGCGATCTCGTCGGGGCAGATCGCGGTGACGGAGATGTCCTCGGGCACCCGCAGTCCCATGGCGGTGAAGGCGTCGATGAGCGGCTGGGTGATGGGTTCGTTGTGGACCACAACGCCTGTCAACGACGGCTGTTCCCGGAGCAGTTGCTCGGCCATCGCCCGGGCCGCGGCCGGTGTCTCCGGGCACGGGTGCACGCAGGAGCGCAGGCCCAGCCGGTCGGCGGCGGCCGTGAAGCCGGCCGCGACCCGGCGGGCGAAGCCGGTGCCGCGGACGTAGACCTCGGGGGGCGAGCCGACCAGCGCCACCGTGCGGTGGCCCAGCGAGGCCAGGTGCTCCACGCAGGCCTCGCCGGCCCCGGTGAAGTCCAGGTCGACGCAGGTGAGTCCGGCCGGGTCGGACGGGAAGCCGATGAGCACCGACGGGCGGTCCATGGTCCGCAGCAGCGGGAGCCTGCGGTCCTCCAGTTCGACGTCCATGATGATGAACGCGTCGGCCATGGCGCTCTCGGCGACCCGGATGATCCCCTCCTCACCCTCGCTCTGGGTGAGGAGGAGGACATCGTGGTCGTGCTCGCGGGCGGCGGTGAGCACGGAGGTCGCGAACTGCATCACCACGGGCACGTGGATGCCCTTGCGCAGGGGCAGGACGAGACCCAGCACCCGTGACCTGCTGCTGGCCAGCGACCGGGCACCGGCGTGCGGCCGGTAGCCCAGTTCACGGATGCTGTTCTCGATGCGCTCGCGGGTCTCGGGCGAGATCGGCCGTTTGCCGCTCAGCGCGTAGCTGACGGTGCTCGGTGACACCTGCGCATGCCGCGCGACATCGGTGATCTTGACCATGAGACTCCCTTGCCCCTTCTCCCCCTGTCCCCTGTCCGGCTAGACGGACAGGTCCAGCGTGAGCACCGTCGTGCCCGCGGCCGCGCGGGCGGCCGGCCCGCCCGCGACCTCGACGCCCCACGGGTGGCGGGCGTCGGAGGTCTCCGCCCGCAGGGTGGCGCCGTCGCGCACGATGGTGATCTCGGCGGCGGCCGGGCCGTCCTGGCCGGGGACCCGGACGGTGGTTCGGGAGCCGTCGGCGGGCTCGAAGACCCGGACGGTCACGTCGTCCGCCCACACGTAGTCGGGGCGGTCGTCGACCGCGCCGACGGCGATGGCGGAGCCGGGCCGGGCCAGCAGCGGCATGCTCAGGTAGTCGTGCGTCTCGCGCACCCACCTCGGTCCGGTGACCCGCTCGCCGGTGGTGAAGTGCGTCCAGGTGCCCTCGGGCACGTAGTACGACACCTCGCCGTCCTCCGAGAACACCGGCGCCACCAGCAGGTCGCCGCCGAGCATGTACTGGCGGTCCAGCGGCGCGCAGCCCGGGTCGTCGGGGAACTCCAGCACCATGGCCCGCATCACCGGGACGCCCTCGGTGTGCGCCTGGTGGGCGGCGCCGTAGAGGTAGGGCATCAGGCTCAGCTTGAGCTTGGTGAAGTGCCGCAGGACGTCGACCGCCTCCTCGTCGAACAACCACGGCACGCGGTAGGACGAGGAGCCGTGCAGCCGGCTGTGCGAGGAGAGCATGCCGAACGCGGTCCAGCGCTTGAACAGCCCGGCGTCGGGCAGGCCTTCGAAGCCGCCGATGTCGTGGCTCCAGTAGCCGAAGCCGGACAGGCCGAGCGACAGGCCGCCGCGCAGCGACTCGGCCATCGACTCGTACGTGGACTCGCAGTCGCCGCCCCAGTGCACCGGGAACTGCTGGCCGCCGGCCGTCGCCGAGCGGGCGAAGACCACGGCCTCGCCCTCGCCGCGGTGCTTGCGCAGCACGTCGAAGACGGTCTGGTTGTACAGCTGGGGGTAGTAGTTGTGCATGCGCTCGGGGTCGGAACCGTCGAAGTACGCGACGTCGGTGGGCACGCGCTCGCCGAAGTCGGTCTTGAAGCAGTCCACGCCCATCTCCAGGAGCCCTTCGAGCTTGGAGGCGTACCAGGCGCGGGCGTCGGGGTTGGTGAAGTCGACCAGGGCCATGCCGGGCTGCCACAGGTCCCACTGCCAGACACTGCCGTCGGGGCGCCTGAGCAGGTAGCCGGCGGCCCTGCCCTCCGCGAACAGCGGGGAGCGCTGCGCGATGTAGGGGTTGATCCACACACAGATGTGCAGGTCGCGCTCCTTGAGCCGGCGGAGCATCCCCTCGGGGTCGGGGAAGACCCGCGGGTCCCACTCGAAGTCGCACCAGTTGTACTCGCGCATCCAGAAGCAGTCGAAGTGGAAGGCCGACAGCGGCAGGTCGCGCTCGGCCATGCCCTCGACGAATCCGGTGACGGTCTGCTCGTCGTAGGAGGTGGTGAACGAGGTGGTCAGCCAGAGACCGAAGGACCAGGCGGGCGGCAGGGCCGGCCGGCCGGTGAGCGCGGTGTACTTGCGCAGGATCTCCTTCGGCGAGGGGCCGTGGATGACGTAGTACTGCAACTGCTGGCGCTCGGCGCTGAACTGGACGCGCGAGACCTGCTCCGAGGCGACCTCGAAGGAGACCTTGCCGGGGTCGTCGACGAAGACGCCGTACCCGGCGTCGGTCAGGTAGAAGGGGACGTTCTTGTAGCTCTGCTCGCTGCTGGTGCCGCCGTCTGCGTTCCAGATGTCCACGGTCTGGCCGTTCTTGACCAGCGGCCCGAAGCGCTCGCCGAGGCCGTACACGGAGGTGCCGACGCCCAGGCGCAGCTGCTCGCGGACGTGGTGGCCGCCGTCGGCGGTGCTCATCAGCGCCATCGCCTTGACGTCGCTGCTGGTAATCGTGCGGCCGTCGGCGTCGCGGAACTCCATCCGCCAGTCGCCGTCGCGGGCGAAGCGCACGCTCAACTCGCCGGAGCTGAGGACGGCCTCCTTGTCGTCGACGGTCACGACGGGCTCGTGCGGCTGCTCGTGCAGGGCGAAGTGCGGGCCGGCGTCGACACCGCCCTCGAAGTGGGTGATGCGCACGCCGATGACGCCGGGCATCGGCGCGGTGCAGTCGACGGTGACGACCGGGCCCTTGAGGGTGTCGCCGCGGTGCCGGATGTGCTGGGTGGGTGCGTAGATCCGCAGCGTGCCGTTTCCGGGGACGGCATCGAGGACCTCTGCCGGATACGCCGCCGTGACGCCTTCGCGCAGCAGCCAGTACCCGTCGGTGAACTTCATGGCGATGCCTTTCCCGGTGGATGCCCACCGGCGTTCTCGGTACGTGTGGGAAGCATGGGGGGCTCTGCCTCCGGCCCGGGGAGGCGGGGCGGGAGGCAGAGCGGCGGGGGGCCCGCGGGGCGGTCAGCCGCCCCGCGGGCGGGCGGTGGTGGCGGAACCGGCCGGCGGCCGGGTCACTTCACCGCGCCCACGGCGATGCCGCGGGTCAGGGTCCGCTGGAAGACCAGGAAGAAGACGATGGCGGGCAGTGCGCCGAGCAGGCCGGCCGCGTTGGTCATCGTCGCGTCCATCAGCCGCTGGCCCTGGAGGACGCCGAGCGCGACCGAGACGGTCTGGTTGTCGTTCGACGGCAGCATGACGAGGGGCAGCAGGAACTCGTTCCAGGTCCAGATGAAGAAGAACACCATCAGGACGCCGAGGGTGGGCCGGCTCATCGGGACCACCATCCGCCACAGGACCTGCCAGCTGTTCGCGCCGTCGATCCGGGCGGCCTCGATGACCTCCTTGGGGAAGGCCCCGAGCACCGAGGAGAGCAGATAGGTGCCGAACGCCGCCTGGATGACGCTGAACACGATGATCAGGCTGACCCGGGTGTCGTACAGCCCGACCTGCTTGGACAGGTAGTACAGCGGGTAGACCAGGGCCTCCTGCGGCAGCACGTTGGCCAGCACGAAGAAGCCGAGGATCCACGCGCGTCCCTTGATCCGGCCGATGCCGATCGCGTACGCGTTGAGCACCGAGAGGATCACGCCGAACACCGCCACCAGGCCGGAGATCAGTACCGAGTTCAGCAGCATCTGCCCGAAGTCGACCCGCGTCCAGAAGTCGGAGATGGCGTCGAAGTGCAGGCCGTGGGGCAGGGCGAGCGGGCCGTGCGCGGAGTAGTCGGCGGGCGACTTCAGCGCGTTGTTGAGCACGATCAGGAGCGGCAGCACCATGAAGATCGCGCCGAGGATGATCGCCACCAGTACGGGGTAGCGCTTTGCCGCGGTCACTGGGCGTCCTCCGCGCGGGTCTGGAAGCGCAGGCCGACCATGGTCAGCGCCAGGATGAGCAGGGTGAGCACCGTCGCGATCGTCGAGCCGTAGCCGACGTCGGTCTTCTCGAAGAACGTCGCGAACGAGAAGTACGACGGGACGATGGTCGCGTCGGCCGGTCCGCCCTTGGTGAGGACGTACACGGCGCCGAAGACCTTGAGCGCGGCGATGGTGCACCAGAGCATCACCACATAGATCTCGGGGCGGATCTGGGGCAGCGTCACGTGCCAGAAACGCTGCCACCAGTTCGTCCCGTCCAGCTCGGCCGCCTCGTACAGCGCCGGATCGGCCCGCTGGAGCCCCGCCATGAAGATCACGACGGGGAAGCCCAGCTGCACCCACACCATCACGGCCATCACGCTCCACAGCGCGAACTTCGGGTCGCCCAGCCAGTCCTGCTGGAGCGAGCCCAGGCCGACCGCCTTCAGCACCTCGTTGAGGGAGCCGTTCTCGGGAGCGAGGATCCAGCTCCAGACGATGCCGGCGACGGTGATGGGCAGGACCTGGGGCAGGTAGAAGCAGGCGCGCAGCACGCTGGCCAGCTTCGATCCGAAGTGCTTGCCGATGAAGTCGAACAGGGCCGCGGCGACGACGAGGCCGATGGCGGTCGGGACCACCGCCATCGCCACGACCATGGCGAGGCTGTGCCGGAAGGACTCCCAGAAGCGCTCGTCCTTCATCAGTTCCCGGTAGTTGGCCAGGCCCGCCCACTGCGGGGAGCCGACGCCCTGCCAGTGCGTGAAGCTGAACCAGATGTTCATCACGAACGGCACGACGATGACCGCCAGGAAGGCGATGACACCGGGGATCAGGTAGAGCGCGTAGGGGTTGCGCAGCCGAAGCGGTCGGGCACTCATGACGTGGGCGCACCCGCGTCATAGGCCTTCTGGAGGTCGTCGAGCACGTCGTTGGGGCTCGCGCTGCCGGTGATCAGCTTCTGGGTCTCGGTGACCAGGACGTCGTAGAAGCCGGGGACCGGCCAGTCCGGGTAGAAGGCCAGACCGTCCTGGGACGAGACCTTGTTGAAGTTCTCGATCAGCTCCTTGGAGCTGGGGTCGGTGATCGCCGTGGGCTCGGCCGCGACGGGCACACCGCCGTTGTTGCCGAGGGTGTTCTGGATCCCCTTCTTCATCGTGATGTCGATGAAGTCGTAGGCCAGCTGCTTGTTCTTGGCGTTCTTCGGGACGACCCAGAGGTTGCCGCCGGAGCCGAGGGTGAGCTTGGAGCCGGGGAAGAGGAACGAGCCCCACTGGAACTTGTTCTCGTCACGGAAGCGGCCGTACCACCAGCTGCCGGAGAAGAAGATCGGGGACTTGCCGCTGATGAAGGAGACACCGGCGTCCTCGGCCTTGGCGCCGCTGCTCGTCTTGGCTATGTAGCCCTTCTTCACCCAGTCCGAGAGGGTGTTGGCGGCGTACGTCCAGGCGGCGTCGTGGAAGTCGGCCTTGCCCTTGTAGAGCTCGAAGGCGTCGACCCAGCTGCGGTCGGCCTTGGTCAGCGCCAGCTGGTACAGGTACTGGTGGGCCGGGTACTCCGCGCCTCCGTTGGCGAGCGGGGTGATGCCCTTGGCCTTGAAGGCGGCCAGTGCCTGCTCGAACTCCTCGAACGTGGTGGGGACCTGGACGCCGTTCTTCTGGAACAGGTCCTTGTTGTAGTACACCATCGTGTACTCGCCGAAGTTGGGGACGCCGTACCAGTTCCCGGAGCCCATGACGCCCTTGGCGTCGTAGCGGCTGGTGGTGGTCACGCTGGGGCTGAGCAGCTTGTCCCAGCCGTGCTTGGTGACCTCCGGCGTGAGGTCGGTGAGCAGGCCCTGCTTGGCCAGCAGGCCGGCGGTGGCGTTGCCCTTGTTGTACTCCATGAGGTCAGGGGCGTTGCTGGAGTTGAGCACCATCGAGGCGGTCTTCTGGACCTGCTCGAAGCCCTTGGCCTCGAACTCCACCTTGACTCCGGGGTGCGACTTCTTGAACTCCGCTATCGCCTGGTCCCAGGCGACACCCATCGCGCTGTTCGGGGCCTCGTAGTGCCAGAGCTTGAGGGTCTTGCCGTCGCCTTCCTCACTGCCGCCGGAACTGCCGCACGACGTGATGAGCAGGACGCCCGCCAGGGCAGCTGCCGCGAGAGCTGCCGGTCTGCGCACCTTCAACATTGAAGTGACCTCCACCTGGGCTGTACGAACGGAGAGACGCCTCATCGAATGGATTCGATGCGACGCGTCGAAGCGCTTCGACGCAGGACCGTATGAGGGGGCGGGTCATATGTCAATGGTGTTAACAAATGAACGACCAGTGCTTGCCGGCGGGCAGCCGGAAGCAGGTGAACGGCCTTGCCGGCATCGGGGCCGCCCGTGGGGAGCGCCGTGCGACGCGCTCCCCGGCGGCGGCGAAGCGCTTGCCGTCCGGCGCGGCACGGGGGCACGGGCGCACCCCTGAGTGGGCGGCGAGGCCGCCGATCGGCCCAACGCGATGGTCCGGCCGGGTAGTTGGGGGCCCTCCGGCGGCGCCACCGAGAGGCCGCCCGGACCGTTTCGCTGCGCGCGGGCCAATCCTTCCCGGCGGAGCCGTACGGGGTCCTCGCCATGGGCCGACTTCCCGCCGGAACGGCAGTGGGGAGCCGGCGCCGACGCGAGCAAGGCCGCGATGCCTCATGGACCGCGACGCCGCGCGCCGGCCGACCTTTCCGACGCAGCCGCGCAGGGTCCACAGGGGGCGGCCCGGAGGAGCAGTCGGCGGCCGTCGGCGCTACCTGCTGGTCAGCCTTCGTGCCGGCATCTGCCCGAGCCGGGCAAGGGTCGCAGGCTCGCCGCCGGGACCGGCTTCACGTCGACTCGGTGATCTGGGCAGCCCCACGCGGCAGGCGGGCGCCGAGGAGTGCGTGCGGACAGTCGGCAAAGACCGCCCCCAGGGCGTGCCGTCCGCAGTCCCCGCCGGAACGGCCGGCGGGCCGAGGCCCGTGCCGGCAACAGCACGCGGCAGGCGGGCGCCGCTTCCCGGAGCGGCAGTTGTGGCCCGGCGCCGACGTCGTCGCGGGCGAGGGCACGGCGCCCCACGGGCCTGCGGCGCTGTGGCCCGGCCAACCTCTCCGAGCGGAGCCGTACGGGGTCCACGAGTTCACCGTGGGCGGCCCGGACCGGCGCCCGGCTGCCCGGAGGAGCAGTTGGAGCCGGCGACGTTCCGAGCAAGACGCAACGCCCAACGGGCCGGCGGCCACGCTGCGTGCCGGTCAACTTCTTCCGGCGCAGCCGCGCGAGGCCCACGGTCCCGCCCTCGGCCGCAGACTCACCCCCGAAGCAAGCCGGACGCAGTCCGCGCCACAACGGCCCACGGGGCCGAGGCCCGTACCGGCGACGGCACACGGCGCGACCCACTGGGCGCAGCACACGACAGACCATGCACCTCCTCCGGCGCAACCGCGCAACGCCCACGGACCACCGGAACCACCCCCCGGGGCAAACCGGACGCAGTCCACGCCACAACAGCCGGCGGGGGCCGAGGCCCGTACCAGCGACGGCACACGACAGACCATGCACCTCCTCCGGCGCAACCGCGCAACGCCCACGGACCACCGGAACCGCCCCCCGGAGCAAACCGGACGCAGTCCCCGCCGCAACGGCCGACAGGGCCGAGGCCCGTACCGGCGACGGCATGGGTGGGGGGCGGAGCGTATCCCGCGCTCCGCCCCTCGCACGGCGACCTACGCCCGGTGGTACTGCACGGGCGTGGCGACCTCGCCACCGAGCTTTCGCGCGGCGTGGCGGGCCCAGTACGGGTCGCGCAGCAGTTCCCGGCCGAGGAGCACGGCGTCCGCGCGGCCCGAGGCGACGATGGCCTGCGCCTGCTCGGGATCGGTGATCAGGCCGACGGCCGCGACCGGCATGCCGGTCGCCGTGCGCACCTGCTCGGCGTAGGGCACCTGGTAGTCGGGGGCGGCCTCGATCCTGGCGTCCGGGACGTTGCCGCCCGTGGAGACGTCCAGCAGGTCCACACCGCGGGCGTGCAGTTCCTTGGCGAAGCGGACGGTGTCCTCGCCGGTCCAGCCCTCGCGGTCGTCGTCCGCGTTCTCGGCGAGCCAGTCGGTCGCGGAGGTCCGGAAGAAGACCGGCAGTTCCTCGGGCCACACGGACCGGACCGCGTCGACGACCTCCAGGGCGAAGCGCGTGCGGCCCTCGAACGAGCCGCCGTAGGCGTCGGTGCGGCGGTTGCTGTAGGGCGAGAGGAACTGGTGGATCAGATAGCCGTGGGCTCCGTGGATCTCGGCGACCTGGAAGCCGGCGGCCAGCGCCCTGCGGGCCCCGTCGGCGAACTGCCGGACGATTTCGGCGATCTCATCGGTCGTCAGCTCCGCCGGGGTGGTCGAGCTCTCGGCGAAGGGAACGGGGCTCGGACCCACGGGCGTCCAGCCGTGTCCCTCGCCGGGCGGGATCGGCGCGCCCCGGTCGACCCAGGTGCGCTCGGTCGAGGCCTTGCGGCCCGCGTGGGCGAGCTGGATGCCGGGGACGGTGCCCTGGGACTTCAGGAAGTCCGTGATGCGCCGGAACGCCGCGACCTGCGTGTCGTTCCAGATGCCGAGGTCGTAGGGGCTGATCCGCCCCTCGGCGGCGACAGCGGTGGCCTCCGTGATGATCAGGCCGGTGCCGCCGGCCGCGCGGGCCGACAGATGGGCGAAGTGCCAGTCGTTCGGCATGCCGGCCTCGGGGCCGTCCGGTGCGGCACTGTACTGGCACATGGCCGCCATCCAGACGCGGTTGGGGATGGTCAGCGACCTGAGGGTGTACGGCTCGAACAGGGTGGTCACGCGGGGTGTCTCCTCTGATGGCGTCGGGGGGCCTGGGGCATTCGGCGCGGGCGTCCAGGCCGCCACATCAGTGCAACAGCGCCTTACAAGCAGAGACAATAATTGCACGCGCCTATAAATGCAAGCGCATGATAATTGCACGCACAACCAAACCGCCCCAGCCGCCGGCGGCCGCGGCGAGCGGTCAGTAGAGGGTGGCGACGGCCGTGCGGTGCAGCATGTCCTCGGCCCGCTCCCACGGCCAGCCGTTCTCGACGACGAGGGTGCGCCAGCCGGTGGGCCCGAACCAGAACCACAGAAGGTCGGCCGTCTCCTCGACGGCGCAATGGCACGGCGGCTCGTCGAGCCCGTGCAGATGGACGGCGACGGTGCGCAGCGCTTCTCGGTACGCGGCGGTGGCCCGCTCCCACAGCGCCTCGCCGTTCTCGTGCACCGGCAGCGCCTTGCGGATGGCCTCGTGGACCCGGAACTGGCTCTCGTTGCCGGCCCGCGTGCCGTGGGCGACGGCGCGCAGCGCCTCGGCGGGAGTGCGCAGCGCGAGCACGTGGGCGACGGCGTCCCCGTACCCGGACTCGACGACGGCGGTGTCGACGATCCGGTCCAGGATGTCGCCCTTGCTCCCCACGCTGGCGAACACCGTCTTCGCCGCCACACCGGCCGCCGCGGCGATGTCCGCGACGGTCACGCGCGCGTAGCCGCGGTCGGCGAAGAGCGCGGCGGCCCGGTCGAGGATCAGTTCGCGAGTGCGTGCCGCGGCCTGCTCGCGGAGCGGTGAGACGTATGCGCGCTTCTGGGTCACGGGGATCATCCTAGTCAAAATGAGACCCGCTTTGACCTATTCATTGGGCGCTCAGTAACCTCAATATGCGCGGGCCCGCGATCACCCGCGCCACCGAACCGACCGACGCGGGCGAAAGGCACACGACAATGGCGATGGACGCCGTGGAACTGGCACACGGGCTCTTCCGGATACTCGAGACGGGCGACGCCGCGCTGGCCGCCGAGGTCGTCGGCGCGGACAACCACAACCGCGAGGCCGCGGTCGCCCCCGCGGCCTGCGCGATCCCCGGTCCCGCAGGAACCCTGGCCTCGGGCGTGTGGCTGCGGTCCGCCTTCGACGGCCTGCGCTTCCCGATCCTCGGGGTCGCGGCCAACGACCACCAGGTCTGGGTGCGGCTGCGCATGCAGGGCAGGCACACGGGCCCGTTCGTCCGCTTCAAGGACGGGACGCTCGACCAGGCCGTCCCGCCCACCGGCCGGGAGGTCGACTTCGAGCAGGTGCACCTGCTCGACATCCGCGACGGCAAGGTGGTCCGCCACGAGGCCCTGCGCGACGACCTGACGATGCTCGGCCAGCTCGGCGTCTTCCCGCCCTCGCCGGCCGTCGCGCTGCGTGTCGCGGGGTGGAAGATCTCCGGGCGTGCCGCGCGTGCCGCCGCGGAGGTCACGGCGGCGGCCGAGAGGGCGGCACGCGCCCTGGACACCGCGGGCGCCGCCGGCGGCCGGGGCTGACCAGGATGCTTGCGCCGCGGCAAGGCGACGTTCACAATAGTTGCAGACGTTGACTATTGCAGATGTAGATGACTGGGAGGCCGCGATGACCGCGACGGATCCGGCCCTGACCGCGCTCTCGCAGAGCTGGTACGCCCTCTCGGCCCTGCACGGCAGGATCGAGGCGCACATCGAGCGTGCCCTGCAGGCGGGACACGAGCTGAGCGTGCGCGAGTACTCCCTGCTGGAGGTGCTCAGCCGCCAGCACGACGGACCGGGCGGCCACCTGCAGATGAAGCAGGTGGCCGAGGCCGTCGTGCTCAGCCAGAGCGCGACGACCCGCCTGGTGACCCGCCTGGAGGACCGGGGGCTGCTCAGCCGCTACCTGTGCGTCACCGACCGCCGCGGGATCTACACCGACGTCACCGAGCCCGGCCTGGCGCTGCTCGCCGAGGCCCGGCCGACCAACGACGGCGCGCTGCGCGACGCGCTGGACGAGGCGGCGAAGAACCCCGACCTGGCCCCGCTGGTCAGGACGGTCGAGGGGCTGCACCTCCCGGCCTCCGTCTGAGCCCCGGGCAGCACGCGGGAGGCCGGTCGCGTTGCGCGACCGGCCTCAACTCACCGTGAGAAGCGCTGCCGTTCGCGGCACGATCAGGCATGAAGTCCCTTTTGCGATCGTTTGTTCAGTCGTGTCAGGCTGGAATGTCCGGACATCGCTGAAGGGACACGTCATGAGGCTTGCCTCGATCCTTCCCGACCGCATCGGCTTCGGCACCGCCCCGCTGGGCAACATGTTCCGCGCCGTACCGGACGAGGAGGCACGGGCGACCCTCCGCGCGGCCTGGGACCAGGGCATCCGCTACTACGACACGGCGCCGTTCTACGGAGCGGGCCTGGCGGAACTGCGCCTCGGTGAACTCCTGTCCCGGCAGTCCTCGGACACCTACGTGCTGTCCACCAAGGTCGGGCGCGTCGTGTTCGACGAGATGGGCGACCCCAGCGCCCGCGAGCACGAACTGGGCGACAAGGGCGGCCTGTTCGAGCACGGCCGGCCCAAGACGATGGTGACCGAGTACACCGCCGACGCCACCGAGCGCTCGCTCGACGACAGTCTCAAGCGGCTGGGCACCGACCGCATCGACATCGTGTGGGTGCACGACATCGCCCAGGACTTCCACGGCGACGCGTGGCTGGAGAAGTTCGACGAGGCGCGCACCGGCGCCTTCCGGGTGCTCACCCGCCTCCGCGACGACGGTGTCATCAAGGCGTGGGGCATCGGCACCAATCGCGTCGAACCCATCGAGCTCGCCCTGGACTTGCAGGAACCGCAGCCCGACGGCTTCCTGCTCGCGGGCCGTTACACGCTCCTGGACCACGAGCGCGCCCTGCAGCGGCTGCTGCCCACCGCCCGGGAGCAGGGCCTCGGCATGGTCGTCGGCGGACCCTACAGCTCCGGAGTGCTCGCCGGCGGCGACCACTTCGAGTACCGTCCCGCCTCCGCCGAAGTGCTCGAGAAGGTCCGGCGGATCAAGGAGATCGCCGACCGGCACGGCGTGGGGATCAAGGCGGCCGCGCTGCAGTTCCCGCTCGCCCATCCGGTCGCCTGCGCCGTCGTACCCGGGGCGACCCGGCCGAGCCGCATCGCCGAGGACATCGCGGCGGCCCGGGAGGAGATCCCGGCCGCGTTCTGGCACGACCTGCGCGAGGCGGCGCTCGTCAGCCCCTTCGCGCCCCTGCCCGGCGGCGCCTGAACCGCCCGCCCCGCCGGACGTCCCGTCCCCGTGCACCGGTGCACCCAGCCGACGACACCAGGAGAACCCCCATGGCCTCGACTTCGGTGAGCCAGGTCGTCCCCGCGTCCCCCGAGCGCGTGTGGCAACTGATCGGCGGCTTCGGCTCGCTGTCCGAGTGGAACCCCTCCATCACCGAGACCGTCCTCATGGAGGGCGGGCGGGTCCGCCGCCTCCGCACCGCCGACGGCGAGGTCGTCGTGGAGCGCATGGTGTCCTTCGACGAAGAGCAGCGGACCTACGCCTACACCTTCGTGGAGACCCCGTTCCCCGCCACCGGGTACCTGGCCACACTGCGGGTGCACGCGGTCCCCGGCGAGAAGGACGCGGCCGAGGTCCAGTGGTCCGGCCGCTTCGTCCCGCAGGGGGTCGCCGACGACGACGTGGTCGCCCTCTTCACCGGGATCTACCGCGACGGCGTGGACGCCCTCCTCAAGGCACTCCAGGGCTGACCGGCCCACGGACCACCCCGAAGCGGGGCGGGCACCGGCGGTGTGTGCCCGCCGGGGCCCGCCCCGCCGTACGCCGCCGGTCAGGCGGCGGGCAGCGGTGCGTCCTGCGCCACCAGGCCCTGCGCCCGCAGGTCCCGCCAGAAGGCGGCGGGGACCGGCTCGCGGAGCGCGGCGAGGTCCTCGGCGATGCGGCCCGGCTTCGTGGCGCCCGGGATGACCGCGGCGGTCGCCGGATTGGCGAGCGCGAACTGCAGCGCCGCGGCCTTGATGCCGATGCCGTGCCGGTCGGCGAGGTCCCTGATCCGCCCGACCCTGGCGAGGATCTCCGGGGAGGCCTCCGCGTACTCGAAGTGCCGGCCCCCGGCCAGGACGCCGGAGCTGTACGGGCCGCCGACGACGATGCCGACTCCGGCAGCCGCGGCGGCGGGCATCAGCCGCTGCAGGGCCCGTTCGTGGTCGAGCAGGGTGTAGCGGCCGGCCAGCAGGAAGGCGTCCGGGCGCGGTTCGTCGAGTTCGAGGGTGGTCTCCAGCGGCTCGACGCGGTTGACGCCGATGCCCCAGGCCTTGATCACACCCTCCTCCCGCAGCCGGGACAGGGCGCGGAAGGCGCCGGTGCGGGCCTGTTCGAACTTCTCCAGCCAGGCGTCGCCGTAGAAGTCCTGCGCGATGTCGTGGACCCACACGATGTCGACACGGTCCGTGCGC
Organism: Streptomyces sp. NPDC088732; assembly: GCF_044751205.1. Taxonomy (NCBI): domain Bacteria; kingdom Bacillati; phylum Actinomycetota; class Actinomycetes; order Kitasatosporales; family Streptomycetaceae; genus Streptomyces; species Streptomyces sp. NPDC088732. The sequence continues at coordinate 179,679 of NZ_JBIVLI010000010.1, read as the reverse complement.
AGGCGCTTGAGGCTCTCCTCGACGGAGCGCAGCGTGGCGTCCGCGGTGTAGTCGTTGACGATCGTGTTGGGGCGGCCGTGCTCGAAGAGGTTGCCCTTCTCGCCCAGTTCACGGGCCGCCGGCTCGACCTCGTCGAGGATGATGCGGCCGACCTTGGTGCTCAGCACGTACTCATCGCGCGGCTTTCCGGCGAGGGCGTCGCCGAGCCGGATCTCGGCCAGGCCGGCACCGTACAGCGGCGCGGTGTCGTAGTAGCGGATGCCCTGGTCCCAGGCCGCCTGCACGGTGGCGGCGGCCTCGTCCTCGGGGATGGCCCGGAACATGTTGCCCAGCGGGGCGGTGCCGAAGCCGATCCGGTCGGTGAGGATGCGGGTGATGTTCATGGGGTCCTTCCGGGACGCGGTGGGGGTGCGGTGGCGCGGGCGCGGCGCCCGCGGTGGGCGGGGTCAGTGCCGGCCGGCGAGCGAGGGCCGCTCGTGGCCGTGGGAATCGGCGACGACCCCGCCGCGGGCGGCCCGGCCCTGGCCGCCGCGGCGCCGGTCGAGGCGCGCGGAGACCACGGCAAGGACCAGGGCGGAGCCGGTGAGGGCCGCGCCGACCACGTTGGGCGCGGTGTAGCCGAGCCCCGCGGCGATGACGATGCCGCCCAGCCACGCGGACAGGGCGTTGCCGAGGTTGAAGGCGCCGATGTTCACGGCCGACGCGAGGGTCGGCGCCCCGGACGCCTGGTCGAGGACGCGCTTTTGGAGCGGCGGCACGGTGGCGAAGCCCAGGGCGCCGATCAGGAAGATGGTCACGGCGGCGGCGGGCCGGCTGTGCGCGGTGAGGGTGAACAGGGCGAGCACGGCGGCCAGGGAACCGAGCGCCGAGAAGAGCATCGGCATCAGGGCCCGGTCGGCGTACCTGCCGCCGATCAGGTTGCCGACGACCATGCCCGCGCCGAACAGGACGAGCAGCCAGGTGATCGACGAGTCCGCGAAGCCGGCCACGTCGGTCATCATCGGCGCGATGTAGGTGATGGCCGCGAAGACGCCGCCGAAGCCCAGCACGGTCATGGCCATGGCCAGCACGACCTGCACGTTGCGGAAGGCGCCCAGTTCGTGCCGCAGGCTCACGCCTTCGGGCTTGGGCAGGTCGGGGACCAGCTTGGCGACGCCGGCCAGGCCGAGGACGCCGAGGGCCGCGACGAGCACGAAGGTCACCCGCCACCCGGCGCTCTGGCCGATGAACGTCCCGAGCGGCACGCCGACGACGTTCGCCACGGTCAGCCCGGTGAACATCAGTGCGATGGCGCGGGCCTTCTTCTCCGGCGCGACCAGTTCGGCGGCGACCACCGAGCCGATGCCGAAGAAGGCGCCGTGGGTGAAGGAGGCCAGGATGCGGCCGGCCAGCATGACGCCGAACACCGGGGCGAACGCGGACACCAGGTTGCCGGCGACGAACAGCGCCATGAGCAGCATGAGCATGTTCTTGCGCGACATCTTGGTGCCCAGCAGCGTCATGATCGGCGCGCCGAGCATGACCCCGAGGCCGTAGCCCGTCACCAGGAGGCCTGCGGTGGGAACGGACACGCCGAAGTCGGAGGCGACCTGCGGGAGCAGGCCCATGATCACGAATTCGGTGGTTCCGATCCCGAAGGCCCCGATGGCGAGGGCCAGGAGCGCGATGGGCATGGTGGGGACCTCTCAAAGGTTGCGATGACGCCTAGCGTGCGTCCACAATATTTGCACACGCCACATAACGTCAAGCGCGGCCCATTCATGCCGGCACGGAGGGTCCGTACGCGGACATGCGGCGTGCGCTCCCTTCACACCCTCCCACATATGCCGCGTTTGCAAATACCTTTGAACGCAAATAGCGTGAGGGGCGGAAGCGCGGAAGGTTCCCCCCTCCGCCCGGACGTTCACCCGTCCGCACTCGCCCCCACGGCCCCGCCGGGCCGTGACGCGAAAGGATCAGCGCCATGACCACACCCGTCCCCCACATCACGCTCAACAACGGCGTGACCATGCCGCAGCTCGGTTTCGGCGTCTTCCAGGTGCCCGACGACGAGACGGCCGCCGCCGTCACCACCGCCCTGGAGAGCGGCTACCGCAGCATCGACACCGCCGCGATCTACGGCAACGAGACCGGCGTCGGCCAGGCGCTCGCCGCCTCCGGCATCCCCCGCGACGAGCTCTTCGTCACCACCAAGCTGTGGAACGCCGACCAGGGGTACGACAGCACCCTGGCCGCCTTCGACGCCTCCCTCGCCCGGCTGGGCCTCGACCACGTGGACCTCTATCTGATCCACTGGCCCGCGCCCGCCCACGACCGCTACACGGACACCTGGCGCGCCTTCGAGAAGATCCGCTCCGAGGGGCGGGCGCGCGCCATCGGCGTCTCCAACTTCGAGCCCGCCCACCTGCGGCGCCTGATGGACGACAGCGGCGTCACCCCGGCGGTCAACCAGGTCGAGCTGCACCCGCGGCTGCAGCAGCGCGAACTGCGCGCCTTCCACGCACGGCACGGCATCGCGACCGAGGCCTGGAGCCCGCTCGCGCAGGGCGCGCTGCTCGGGGACCCGGCCGTCACCTCCATCGCCGGCCGCCTCGGCAGGACGCCCGCCCAGGTGATCCTGCGCTGGCACCTCCAGCTCGGCAACGTCGTCATCCCGAAGTCCGTGACGCCCGAGCGCATCCGCGAGAACCTCGACGTCTTCGGCTTCGAGCTCACCGACGCCGACATCGCCGCGATCGACGCCCTCGACGACGGCGGCCGCATCGGGCCGGACCCCGACACCTTCAACTGACCGGCGAGAGGCCCCGCACGGGGCAGCCCGAGCGCTTCCGCCACCGACGACGTGCCGCCCGACCCCGACGGCGGGCGGCCGTCGTTCCGGCGCCGCAGGGTGCGCGGCTGCGGTCACCAGCGCAGCGCGTCCTGTCCGCCGACGTGTCCGACGCGACGCTGGTGCGGGATCTGATCAGGACGCCGGGCCCGCCGCGCGGGGCGGCGGCGCGACCCGCCGGCCCCGTGCGAAGGGGCGACGCCGGCGACCGCGGTGGCGGCACAGAGCAGCGCGGCGGAGAAGGTGTTGACCAGGCCGCCCGTCAACACGGCGCCGATGAGGGCACCGAGCGCACCGCCGGTCAGTGCCGCGCCGAAAACGATCCCGCGAGTCTTCAATTGCACGAAGAATCACTCCCTTTCGCTTTCGTCACCACATTTGCCCCGCTCTGACACCGGTTATTCCAAGGATCGTCTCCCCGGGTGAACCGGTGGGCGACGCCCGTCGAACGGGGGAAACGGCGCATGCCGCACCCCGGCCAGGGCAGACGCGTCACGCGGGACGGGCCCGCCCGGAGCCCCGGAACACAGCGGACGGGAAACGCGATGGCGGAGCAGCGGACGGTGACGGGCGGCGGCCTCCCCGGAAGCCGGGGCCCGCGGCCGGCGGACGGCCGGTACAGGGCGGCGGAGTTGCTGGTCGTCGCACGCCGCGCCGCCGTGGCACTGTGGGACGAGGACGCCTCGGAGAAGGCAGCCGCCCTCACGTACTACGGCGTGCTGACGCTCTTCCCCGGCATGCTGCTGACGGTGTCGGTCATCGGCCTGGCCGACGCGTCGGCCACGGGCGACCTCATCGCGCGGGTGAGCGCCCTCGCCCCCGCCGGGTCCGGGGAGATGCTGGCGCACACGATGCGGGACGTGGCGCGGGAGCGGTCGGCGGCCTGGGTGCTCGCGATCGCCGGCGCGGCGGCCGCGTTGTGGTCCGCGGTGAGCTATCTCGCCGTGTTCCGGCGGGCGTTGCACGCGATGAACCGGGTGCGGGACCACCGGCCGTCCTGGCGCACGGCACCGCGCATCGCGGTGACCGCCTCGGTGCTGCTGGCCCTGCTGGCGCTGGGCCCGCTGACCCTCATGCTCACCGGGCGGCTGGCCCGGCGGTCCGGGGAACTGCTCGGGGTGTCCGGGATGGCGGTGACGGCGTGGAACGTCCTCAAGTGGCCGCTGCTGCTGTGCCTGACGACGCTGCTGGTGCTGGTGCTGTTCCGTTCCGGGCCGCCGCAGGTCCGGCCGGTGCGGGTCATGCTGCCCGGCGGTGTGCTCGCGGTCCTGCTGTGGCTCGCGTCGACCCCCGTGCTGACGCTGTACGTGTCGCACGTCGGAACGTACAGCCGCCTGTACGGGCCGCTGGCCGGCACGGTGGTGTTCCTGATGTGGCTGTGGGTGTCCAACCTCGCACTGCTGAGCGGCGCCCACTTCAACGCGGAGCTGCGGCGCCACCGGACGGCCGCAGCCGGGTCCGCGTCGGCGCCCCGGGACGCGGCGCGATCACGTCGGCCCTGATCTGCCGCATGGGGCTGCTGACCACGCGGTAGCGGCCGTTGGGCAGCCGGGCGGCGCGGGTGATGTGCACGGCGAGCGGGCCCGCCCACTCGTAGTCCCGGCGTTCGGCGTGCCGCTGGAGCGCGTCGGTGAGCGCCTCCCCCACCCGTTCGCGGTCCGAGCCGAGTTCCTCGTGGACGGGGGCCGCCAGTTCGACGGTGTAGACGTTGGGCACCACCACCCGGCTGGCACTGCACACCACGGCGTGCCCGTCGCACTCGCGCCGCAGCGCGTCGAGGAGTTCCACGGGCTCGTGATCGAAGACCTTGGCGTACAGCGCCTGCTCCCAGCGCTCGATCGCCCTTTCCCAGCGTCGCAGCATCCCCATGTCCTCGCGCCTGCCCGGCAGAGCGGTCCTGATGCCGCCGGCCCGCGACAGCGGCCGGAAACGGGCGGTCGTACGGAACGGGCGTCCGCGGCCGCCGGGGGGCCACGGGCGGGGCGTCAGTGCTCGCGCCGGAGGGCGACGACGGCCATGTCGTCGCCCAGCGGACCGTGGGCATGGCCCAGCAGGTCCCTGGTGACCGCCTGCACGAGGGTCGCCGGGCCGCCCGAGCAGGTCAGGCCGGCGGCGCGTTCCAGCAGCGGGTAGAAGCCGCCCTGGGCGTCGCGGGCCTCCGTGAGCCCGTCGGTGTAGAGCAGCAGCTGGTCGCCGCGGACGAAGGGGAAGGTGCTGGGGGCGTACGTGCTCTCGACCAGGGCGCCGAGGCCGAGCGGTGGGGCGGGATCCTCGACGGCGAGGAGGGTCGCCCGGCCCTCGTGCAGCAGCAGCGGGGGCAGGTGGCCGCAGCTGACCACATGGACGTACGGCTCGTCGTCGGGGATCTCGACGACCGCGGCCGTCACGAACCGCTCCCCCACGTCGGCCTCGGCCGAGGCGTCGCAGAACTCCGCGAACCCCCAGCGCACGCTGCCCTCCAGCGAGGCGACGAGTTCCGGCAGCGGCTCCTGGCGGTGGGCGGCCGCGCGGAAGGCGCCGAGCACGGTCTCGGTCTCGCCCAGCAGGTTCAGCCCCTTGCCGCGCACGTCGCCGATGAGCAGGCGCGTGGCGTTCGCGGTGCGGGCGACCGCGTACAGGTCGCCGCCGACCCGGGCGCCGTCGTCGGCCGAGCGGTAGGCCGAGGCGATCGTCAGTGGTCCCGAGCGGCCGGGCAGGGGCCGCATGACGACCCGGTGGGCCGCCTCCGCGATCCGGCGTTCACCGGCCAGCTCGTGCCGTCCCCGCTCGGTCGACAGGGCGAAGACCACCAGCAGCACCGACACCATCACCAGGGACGCCAGCTGAACCAGGACGTTCTCGGTGGTCAGGGCGGACCGCTCGGCGCCGGCGGCGATCAGGGCGAGCACCGCGAGCAGCGCGGTCAGCGCGCCGCGCAGGGGCCCGGCGAAGGCGGCGACCAACGCCACCGGCACGACCAGGACGTGCGCGATGTGGATGTTCATCGGAAGGAAGAGATCGGCCACCGGTACGGCCACGATCAGCAGCGCGGCCATGACGGTGATGACGCCGTCACGGGGGCACACGACGGCGGCCTCCCCGCTCCCCGCGTCACGGGGACGGTCACGCCACCACGCGTCCATCCTGGCTCCTTCCCCGCCGGTCCGGCCCGGCCCGGACCCGGTACGACGGCACCAACCATCGTGCAGGGCATGCAACACATTGGCCAAATGTTTCTGTTCCCGGCAAAAAACACCATATCCGGCAGCCCCGGGAGCGCGGCGGGGTAGGGATCGACCGTGATCCGGGTACTGGTGGTGGACGACGAGGCACTGATCCGCACGGGTTTCCAGCACATCCTCGACGCGGCGGACGACATCGAGACGGTCGCCGCGGTGCCCGGGGGACGGGCCCTGCGGGCGGTGGACGAGCTGCGCCCGGACGTCGTGCTCCTCGACATCCGCATGCCCGACGTGGACGGGCTCACCATCCTCGCCGAGATCCGCAGGATGCCCGCGCCCCCCGTGGTGGCGATGCTGACCACCTTCGACACCGACGAGTACGTCACGGCCGCCCTCCGGGCCGGGGCGGCGGGCTTCCTGCTCAAGGACACCGACCCCGAGCAGCTGGCGTACCTGGTGCGGAACCTGGCCGCCGGCGGGGTCGTGCTCGCCTCCGAGGTCACCCGCACCGTCGTGGACGGCTACCTGGAGGGCGAGGAGCAGACCACCGCGGCGCACGCGGTGGCCGGGCTGACCGACCGGGAGCGCGATGTGCTCGTGCTGGTCGCCGAAGGGCTGTCCAACGCCGACATCGGCAACCGGGTCCACCTGAGCACCGGCACGGTGAAGGACCATGTCAGCGCGATCCTGACCAAGCTGGGGGTGGGCAGCCGTGTGCAGGCAGCCCTGCTGGCCGAGCGCGCGGGACTGCTGCGCCACCGGCACGGGGAAGGGCGCACACCGTGAATCAGACTGCCGGCACTCAGGCCACGTAGCGGCTGATGCGGGTCGCCCCGTGCAGGGCGTACTCCAGGGGCCCCCGCCGGAAGAAGGACGACCAGACCACGGCCAGCAGCATGGCCGCGACGGCGAACGCCAGCAGGACGGCCATCGGCGGGCCGGGAAGGTCGCCGAGGTCCAGGCCCAGTGCCTTGACGACGAGGATGTGCAGAACGTAGACCGTCAGCGGCATCGAGCCGACCGCGATCACCGGCATCGCCACCCGCCGAACGGCGCGCCACCGGGCGACGGCGTCCGTGCAGACGACGAGCACCAGCAGGGCGACACCCGTGCCGGCGATCACCGAGAGCGTGGTCTCGCTGTGCGGGGAGGCGGCCCACAGCCACGACGCGCTGTCCCCGTCGCCGCTCGGGAAGCCCGCGGCGTCCGACCACCAGGCCGACCGCGCGCCGCCGCGCACCGCGTCCTGCCCGAACATGGAGATTCCCGGCACCACGCCGGGAATCAGGTGCAGCGCCAGCCATGATCCGCCGTAGCCGACCAGGGCCAGCGCTCCACCTGCCATCGCCAGCCGCGCACGAACGGCCGCCGACCTGAGGTCGAGACGGGCAACCGCCATGCCGGCGATGAGGAACGGCACCCACGCGAGGACGGGATAGTCACCGGTGAACATCAGCCCGATGACACCGTCCGTGCCGCCGACGTGGGCCAGGGGGTCGTGCCGCGTGACCGCCTCGGCCCACGAGCCCTGATCGATCGAGCGCTGCACCACGAAGAGCACCTGGGGCAGCACCAGCACACTGCCCGCCGCGATCGCCGCGAGAGCGGCGGGGCGCAGCCGGTACAGCGGGAGAACGAGCAGGAAGCACACGCCGTAGTACGCCAGGATCACCTCGATCGAGGTGCCGAGCATCGTCAGCGCGGTGCCCAGGGCCACCAGGACCACCGCGCGGATCACCACCCGGACGACCGCCTGCCGGCCGGCCCTGCCGGTCGCGGGGGTCCGCCGTCCGGTGAGGAGGACGATCGAGAGACCTGCCAGGAAAGCGAAGAGGGCCGACGACCGGCCCTGCGCCAGTTCCATCAGCCAACCCCGGAATCCGCCGATCTCGGGATCCGGGCCCACATGGGCCGCGTACATTCCGAGGACCGCGAGTCCACGCGCGAGGTCCACCCCCACCATGCGCCCCACCGGAACGTTCCGGGAGATGGCTTCCGGGGCGCCGGTGGGAGCCGCCCGCTCCGCTACCGGTCGCCCCGGGGCCGACACGGTGAAGAGAACATCGTGCGCCATGTCTCGATGGTCCCCGGGCGGGACCGCCGGCCGGTATCCGGCAGGCGTCCGGTCCTGCCCCGCCGGGCGGAGGGTGCGGGCCCCCCGCCGCCTGGCGGGACCCCGCGGCGGGGGCCGGGCGCACGCCGGGCAGAATGGCCGCGCATGAGCCCCTGGTTCGAGCAACAGCCGTACGGGGACGGCCTGATCCGCCTCACCGAACCGCATGTCCACGAGATCCTCAAGGCCAATGTGTGGTGGCTCCGGGGCACGGACCGCGATGTCGTGGTGGACACCGGGCTGGGCGTCGTCACGCTGCGTGAGGAAGTGCCCGCGCTCTTCGCACGCGACCCGCTGGCCGTTCTCAGCCACGCGCACCTGGACCACGTCGGCGGGGCGCACGAGTTCCGCGAGCGGGCCGGGCACCCCGCCGATGCCGCCGCCCTGGCGGCGGGCGTCCCGGCGAGCCTGGACGGGCCGGAGCTGGCCCGCCTGCTCGGCGCCGGCGAGGTGGGGGCGGACTTCCCCGGCCGGATGATCGACGCCCTCCCCGGGCCGGGGTACGACCCGGCGGCGTACCGCGTCGCCCCGGTGACGCTGACCCGCCCGGTCGAGGACGGGGACCGCATCGACCTCGGCGGCCGGTCGCTCACCGTCCTGCACCTGCCGGGGCACACCCCCGGGTCCGTCGCGCTGCTGGAGGAGCACACCGGGGCGCTGTACCCCGGTGACGTCGTCTACGACGGGTACCTGGTCGACGATCTGCCCGGGTCCGACGTGGCCGCCTACCGGCGCAGCATGGAGTTCCTGTGCGGGCTGGACGTGTCCGTGGTGCACCCGGGGCACGGCCGCAGCTTCGACCGGGCGCGGCTGCACGACATCGCGCGGACGTACCTGCGCCGGACGGCCGGGGACGGCGAACAGCCCCTGACCGCGCGGTAGGCCGTGTCCTCACTCCCCCAGCTACCGCTGGGAGGTGCCCCCACCCCAGCTACCGCTGGGAGGTGCCCCCACCCCAGCTACCGCTGGGAGGTGCCCGTGCCGCACCGTGCGCGCGGCCGGACGACCGCGAGACGGCTCTGCGTCCTGCGATGCACCCCCGCTGGGGGCAGCCCGGAGCTCCTGTGCCGGCACGGCCTCACCGTCACCCGGGCCAGGTCCCTGTGAGCCGCCGCACGCCCGCCGCGCCGGCCCGGTCGACGGCGGCCTTGACCGTGGCGAAGATCGCGCCGTGCAGGGCGGCGGCGATCAGGATTTCCCGCCATCGGCGGTCCTCGTCGGTGGGCTTGGGCGCCTCGGTCTCGTCGCCGAGGAGCTTCCACGCCCTCGTGAACAGCGCGCCGGCGACTGCGCCGCCGAGCGCGCCGAGGGCGAGGCCCACCGGCCGGTACAGCATCCGGGACGCCCTCATGGCCGGGGTTCACCGCCTGGTGCGGCGCACGGCCAGGTAGATCAGCACGATGCCCGAGACGACGGCGAGAATCTGGTCGCGGTTGCGGCCCGCGACCACGGCGGCCTTCCGGGCCCGCTGCCGGACGGGGGCCGGGGTGCGCTCGTGCACGTGCTCCAGTCCACGTGCGGCCGTGTCCTTGGCCTGCGCCGTCCGTGCGCCGATCCGCTGCCGCGCGGCGGCGGCCCGTTCCCGCGGGTGCACCCTCGCCTCGGTACGAGCCGCGAACCGGGCGACCGCGCCGCCGAGTTCCCGCCGGGCCCGCGCCGCGTCCGTGCGCCACTGCCCGGGCGCCTCTTCCCTGTCCGGCATCGCTCCGCCCTTCCCGTGATCCCGGCCGAACCGGCCCTCGCACCGCGGACTGCACGGTGCTGACGGATCGCCGGCGGAGATTCCCCGCCCCTCGGCCCTCACTGCCCGGCTACCCCTGGCCGGGCACGGCATGCGGGGGGGGCGGCGGAAGCGCCGGTTACGGGCGCAGCTCCGGCGGCTCCTTCTCCCGGCCGAGGTCGGTCTCCACGTCGTAGCCGACCGGCCCGTGCCCCGCGCCGGGGTGGGCGATGTCCGCGCCGAGGTCGAACGCGGCCTCGTCGACCGTCTCCGTCAACTCGTCCTCCTCGTGCTTCCGCACGGCCTCCCAGTGGTGCTCGGCGATCCGCGCGACGAGGCCGCGGACCCCTTCGTGGTGTCCGTCGGCGGGGCGTTCGTCATGGCTCATGCCCCCATGTTCCGTTGCGGCGCCGGAGCGGAACAACCAATCCCGGGTGAACCTCCCTTCCGCGCCCGTCCCTTGCGCGCGCGGCGCCGGTGGCGTGGCCTACGCTCACCACGCAGAGATGATCAAGGGGAGGGCCAGGGGTGGGGAACGACGTGAGCGGGCGGTGCCCGCAGTGCGGGGCGGTACTGCCGTCCGACGACCGGTTCGTGACGTGGTGCGTGGAGTGCGCCTGGAACGTGCGGGGCGGCGCCGACGAGTCCACGGACGACGCCGGCCGCATCGACAGGTTCCGGCGGCGACTTTCGCGGACCTACGGCGAGGAGTTGTTCGGCCGGATGACGTCGGCGCACCCGCCGCGCCCAGGACGAGGCGCCACGTACGCCGCGGCACTCGCGCTGGCGGGGTCGGTGCACCTGCTGACGCTCGCGATCGCGGTGTGTGGCGTGTGGCTCGCCCTGACGGGCTGGGAGGCGGTCGTCCCGGGCGTGGTGGGGATCCTGCTGCTGGTCCTCGCGTGGCTGATGCGCCCGCGGCTGTACTCGGTGCCGCGGGAGGGCGTGCGGGTGGAACGCGCCGACGCGCCCGCGCTGTACGGGCTCCTGGACGAGGTCGCCGACACGCTGGGGGCGCCACGGGCCCATGTGGTCGTGGTGGACGAAGGGGTGGGCGCCTCCGTCGGGGTGGCGGGCCTGCGCCGCCGCACCGTACTGAGCATCGGGCTCGGGCTGTGGGAGGCGCTCACCCCGCAGCAGCGCGTCGCCGTGCTCGGCCACGAGTTCGGCCACCTGGTCAACGGGGACGCCCGGCAAGGGCTGTTCGTGGGCTCCGCGGGCCGCGCGCTCGCCCAGTGGTACGTGTTGCTGCGCCCCTCGGACGACACCCGGGGGCTGGGCCCGGTCGAGACCGTCGCACGGCTGCTGATGTTCCCCCCGGCGTACGTCGCGCTCCTGCTTCTTCGTGTGCTGGAGCACCTGACGCTGCGCGCCTCCCAGCAGGCCGAGTACCTCGCCGACGACCTCGCGGCGCGCATCGGTTCGTCGGCGGCGGCCGTGGAGGTCATGGACTTCCTGCTGCTGGCCGACGCCGCCTCGTTCTGGCTGCACCAGCAGGGCGTCTCGTCCAGGACCCTGCACCGCGGCAGGGGCGGTACCCAGGACCAGGGGTCCGGCGAGGCGGTCTGGGAACGGCTGTGGGAGTACACGGCCTCGATCCCCCCGCACGAGGTCGAGCGGCGCCGCCGGGTGTCGGTCCTGACCGCCCACGCCCAGAACAGCACGCACCCGCCGACCCACCTGCGCAGGGCCGCGCTGGCGGCCCGCTCGACCCGGGAGGCCGGTGTCGTCGCGGACGTCGCGCGGGCCAAGGAGATCGACGCGGGGCTCGCTCCGGCGCGCCGGGAGCTCGGCCGGAAGGTGCTGCGCGGCTGAGAAGGCGGGGCGCGGCCGGAACCCGTGCCATGATGCGGGGCGGAAAGGCACAGGGACGGCCCTGTGCGGCGCGCGGCATTGCACGGGGTGCGGACATCATGGGACCAGGGCCGGCACGACGACAGCCCCTGGCGGCCCCGGACGCGGCCGCGCCCCCCGCCGCCGCACCGGAGCCCGGCCGGACGCGGCGCCCGTGGGACCGGAGGCGATGGCGGCAGTGGCTGTTCGTCCTGGCCGTGGTCGCGCTGCTGGCGCAGATGGCCTTCGCCATGGTGACGACCGCCGTGCAGCAGACCCCCACGATCGACGAGCCGGTGTACGTGGGCACGGCCGAGGTCTACCTGCACGAGCACAGCCTGCGCTTCAACCCCGAGCACCCGCCGCTCGGCAAGCTCGTCGTGGCGAGCGGGCTGGCGTTCACCGACGTGCACTTCGACCGCGGATTCACCGGGAACCAGACGCAGTTGGGACGCCATGTCCTGTACGAGTCGGGCAACGACCCGTGGCGGGTGATGCTCGCGGCGCGCCTGCCGGTGATCGTGCTGACGCTGCTGTTCGGACTGGTGGTCATGGCGTTCGCACGGGACCTGTTCGGCCCTGCGGGAGCGCTGCTCGCCGTGGCGCTGTACGCCTTCTCGCCCGACGTCGTCGCGCACGGCTCGCTGGCCACCCTGGACGTGCCCGCGGCCGGTTTCGTCCTGACGGCGGCGTGGTGCCTGTGGCGCGCCCGCGAACGGCCGCGCCTGTGGCTGCCGTTCGCCGGTGCGGCGCTCGGTGCGGCCCTCGCCACCAAGATGAACATGCTGGCCGTGGTACCGGTGGTGCTGCTCCTGGCCGCCGTCGACCAGGCAAGGAAGGGGCGCTGGGCACGCGGTCTCGCGGCGGCGGCAGGCGTCGCCCTGGTCGCGGTGGCGGTGGTGTGGGCCACCTATCTCGCCGTGGACCCGCGGCTGCGGTGGACGACGCCGGACGGGGTGCCCGCGGTCCACGGACTGCGCGGGCTGGTGACGTCGCTGCTGCCGTTCCCCGAGGCCTACCGGGACGGCATGCGCCTCCAGTTCGGCTTCGAGAACGCGACTTGGGACGGCTTCCTCTTCGGCCGGCACTATCGCGGGGCACTGTGGTACTACCTGCCGGCGGCGCTGCTGGTGAAGACGCCGCTCGGGATGCTGGCCCTGTGGGCGGCCGGTGCGGGCGTGCTGCTCGCCGTGCACCGGCTGCGGCCCGCGGCGGCCTACGTGCTGCTGCCACCGCTGGTGCTGCTGGCCGCGGCGATGACCGGGTCGCGGGACCTGGGTGTCCGCTACGCGGTGTTCGTTCCGGTGTTCGGGGCGGTGGCGGCCGCGGGGGTCACGGCCGTACGGCGGCGGTGGGTCCGGGCGGCGGCCGTCGCGCTGGCCGCCTTCGCCGCGGTCAGCTCGCTGCGGACGTTCCCCTTCTACCTGCCGTACTCCAACGAGGCGTTCGGCGGTCCTGCGGCGACACATCGGCGCCTGCACGACTCCAACGTCGACTGGGGCCAGGACCTCGGGCGGCTCGCGGACCGGCTGAGGGAGCGCTATCCGGGCGAGCGGGTCTGGCTGGTCTACAAGGGCAGCGGCGTGCCGTCGTACTACGGCATCACGTCACGGTACGCGTTGTCCGTGCCCGCTGACGACGTGCACGGCCTGCTCGTCGTGTCCGACTCCGCGGCCGCCAAGGCCGAGGGGCCGCTCGCCGCGCTCCTGGAGAGTGCCGTTCCGGTCGACGAGGTCGGGCACTCCATCACGATCTACCGGCGCTGAACGCCGGGCCGTGGGCCCGGCGTCCGACGTCCGGTTTCGGGGCCGCTCGGCTCAGGGCTTGCGGGCCACCATGCCGTAGACGTTGATGTCGGCGTCCGTCACGTCGTTGATGTCGTTGTAGCGGATCCTGTCGATGTCCTCCATGCCCTCGATGAACGCCGGGTCCATGTCCGCGGTGGAGGCACCGGTGTCCGGGGAGTGGTCCGGACGCCAGTGGTGGACGGGGACGAGCCCGGGCTCGATCAGTTCGAGGCCGTTGTCGCTCACGAAGCGCAGGACCTCGGCGTGCGGCCGGAGCACGAAGGAGAAGCCCCGGTCCTGGTAGGTCTTGGCCACCTTGGCGATCTGCTCGGCGTTCAGGTCGGAGGTGAGGTGGGTCAGGACCACATGGCTGCCCGAGGGCAGGGCGTCCACGAGGTGCTTGACGACTCCGTACGCCTCGTCGTCCTCGACGAAGTGCAGCACGGCCACCAGCACCAGGGCGATCGGCTGGTCGAAGTCGAGGGTTCGGGCGGCCTGTTCGAGGATGGTGGCCGGGTCGCGGAGGTCCGCGTCGATGTAGTCGGTCCGGCCCTCGGGGCTGGAGGCGAGCAGGGCGCGGGCGTGCGCGAGGACGACGGGGTCGTTGTCGACGTACACCACGCGGGCGTCGGGGCTGATCCGCTGGGCGATCTGGTGGACGTTCTCCTGGGTCGGCAGACCCGTGCCGATGTCCAGGAACTGGCGGATGCCCACCTCGCCCGCGATGTGGTTCACCGCGCGGCGCAGCAGGTCCCGGTTGTGCCGGACGTCGAGGTAGCCGCGCGGGTTGGCGGCGAGGGCGGCCGCGGCGGCGTCGCGGTCGACGGGGTAATTGTCCTTGCCCCCGAGGAACACGTCGTAGACGCGGGCCGGGTGGGCCCGCGTGGTGTCGATGCGCTTGCGGAGCTGCTCGGCGGACTCGTAGGCGGTGGAGGCCTCGCTGTCGTTGCCCATGGGACCATCCCCTGAAACTCGAGAAATCGAAAAACCGATCCGATCAATGGACAACTTACCGGGTCCGGCCGCGAGTTGGTGCCCCGCCTCCCCCACTGGTCACAGCGGTGCCCGCCCGATCCGCGGCACCGGCACGACGGGCGGCGAGGGCCTTCAGCGACCAGGCCAGTTCCGGGGCGGCGGACTCCGGTGCCGGCCAGCCGTTGACCGTCGCCAGCAGCACGGCGTAGCGCTCGCGGCGCGGGTCGTCCGCGGCCGCCAGCAGGGCGGGCAGCCGGCCGCTCAGGACGTCGTCGTCCGCCGTGCCCAGCGCCTCGGCGCAGCCGGCGGTCAGCGCCGCCACGACCGGCTCCGCACCCGCGGACAGCGGATCGACTCCGGCCGCGACCGCCGCGCCCACCCGGTCCCGGACCACCGCGACCAGGTCGCGGCGCGGCAGCCCGTCGCCGTCGCGGGCACGCCGGGCCGTCAGGTCCTCGGCCAGGGCGCGCAGACGCGTACGGAAGGCCTCGTCCTCGGCGAGTTCGGCCAGTTCCACCCACGCGCGGAGCTGCTCCGGAGCGGGGTCTTCGGGCAGTTCGGGCGTCAGCGTGCGGCGGATGCCGGGAACCGCGGGGTCGGTCAGGCCGCCGAGCACGGCGTCCAGGAAGCCCTCGATCACCCGGCGCCGCTCCTCGGCGGTCAGCATGGCCAGTCGGTTCAAGCGATCCATCTCCTCGGGTGTGGCGCCGCGTTCGGCGACCGCCGTCAGTACGGCACGCCGCAGCTGCAGCACGCGGATCCGGGCCGCCAGCGCCTCGGCGTGGGCCGCCGCCACCTCGGGAAGCGTGAGTTCGCGGTCCACGACCTTGCGGATCGTGGCGAGGTCCAGTCCGAGGTCCCGCAGGGTCCGCACCAGCTCCAGGCGGGCGAGGGCCCGAGCGTCGTACAGCCGGTACCCGGCCGCGCTGCGGCCGGCGGGGACCACGATCCCGCGGTCGGACCAGGACCGGACGGTCTTGACCGTCAGCCCCGCATGCCGGGCGAGGTCGCCGATGGAATGGAGCGTGCCGTCGTGCATGCCCCCACCCTCGCGTCTCCCCCCGGGGGAGACTCAAGCGGTTTCCGGGACACCGTCCGGCACGTCGCGCTGCCAGCGGCGCTCACCGTCCTGCCAGTGTCCGGTCGGGGCGAGGCCGCAGGCGCGGGCGACGGACGCGGAGGCGCGGTGGTCGGGGTGGATGTGCGCGACGACCGTGCGCACGCCCCGGGAGTCCAGCCAACCGGTCAGGGCGCGGGCCGCTTCCCCGGCCAGGCCGCGGCCCTGCCAGGGGGTGCCGACGACCCAGGCGATCTCGGCCTCGGGGCCCGCGGCTCCCGGGGAGAGCGTCGCCTGCACGTAACCGGTCAGGCACCCCTCGTCGCGCAGCCGGAGCACCCAGGTGAGCCAGGAGACGGCCGGGTCGGGGGAACCGGCGAGCACGCGCCGGTAGCGGGCGCGCAGTTCGTCGAGCGTCTCCGGCCTGCCGCCGATGAAGGCGTGCAGGGCGGGGTCGGACAGGACGCGGGCCATCTCGTCGGCATGGCCGGCGCGCAGCGGCAGCAGGTCGAGGCGGGCGGAGCGCGGGACGCCGTCGACGGCCACGCACACGCCGACGACGCACTCGCCGTCCGCCCACTCACCGCCGCCGAGCCGCACGCGGCGGCCGTCGGCGTCGCCGTCCACGGCGGTCACCAGGTGCAGGCCGTGGACGCCGGCGTCCCTGGCGAGGACGATGTCCCCGGCCGCGACCCGCGCGGGATCGGCCGGGGCCACGACCACCCGCTCCCCGCCGTGCAGCAGCGGCGGCACGGCCCCGACAGCACAGCCGAACTCCACGGTGTGCCCGGCGGCGACCCGCTCCTTGACGTCCTCCAACGTGCCCATGACCCCGATCATGCCCGGTCCCCGCAGGCTCGCGCGGCGGCACCGCGCGGGGCAGGCGGGTCGCCCGCCGGACCGCCACCTCCCGGCACGGATGAGCCCCCCGTCATGTGCGCACGACCCGGACGGCCGACTCCCCCGCCGCAACGCCACCGCCCTGAGCCCGCCCCGCCAGCGGAGCCACACTCGCCGGACAGGCCCATCCCGGCCGCGCACGGCCCGGCCCACTGGCTCCCACGGCGGCACCGCGCCCAGCCGGGCGAATTGCTCGGAGTGCGGTCCCGCACAACGGGCCACAGCCGCCGGACGGACGCCTTCTGGCAGGCCGGCACGGCACGAGCGGCCAACTCCCCCGCCCCGAGGGTGACCGCATCGCCCGGGGCAACCCGGCAGACGAATCACCCGGGGCACATCGGGCCGCGATCGCCCGACCGGCACATCCCGTACGGCGGAGCCCCCCGTCATGTGCGCACGACCCGGACGGCCGACTCCCCCGCCCCGACGGCGACAGCAACGGCACCGCACACCCGCCCTCACATGCGCGGCCCGACACGGCGGCCCACGACCGTCCGAAAGGCACGTCCCGCCACCGCGGAACCGCCCGTCATCCGCGCGCGGCACGGGCCGCCAACTCCCGTGCCGCGACGGCCACCGCACCCCCCTGGGCCCGCCCCGTCAGCGGGTCGCTCGGGGTGTAGTCCAGCGCGACGCCCGCCTGGGCGCAGCGGGCCGCGATCGCCGGGCAGGCGCGTTCGGCGAGGGCGGCGATGGTGAGCGAGGGGTTGACGGTCAGGGAGGTCGGCACGGCGGAGCCGTCGGTGACGAAAATGCCGGGATGGGAACGGAGTTCGTGCAGGTCGTCGAGGGCGGACAGGGCGGCCGAGTCGCCGGTGCGGCACGACGCGAGGGGGTGCGCGGTCACCGTCCCCGTGACGTGCTCGTCCCAGGGGCGTACGGTCGCCAGCCCGTCCTTCTCGAGCACGGACCGCAGATGGGCGTCGGCCGCGTCCCAGCCGCGGCGCGTGCCCGCGCCGGGGGCGAAGCGCATGGTGCCCAGCCCGATCCCGTTGGCCAGTCGCGTGAAGCTGCCGGTGAGGGGCGGGGCGCCGAAGCGGCCCTCGGTCTCGTCCTCCGTCATCGCGAGCACGGTCAGCCAGGAGCGCCACCGCGCCCGCATCCGCTTCTTGTCCACGCCGGACCACAGCCCCGCGGCGGTCTGCGCGAGGGTGTTGGTGACGGTGGGGAAGTAGATCTGCTGGAGGGTGAAGCGGGTGAACTCAGGGGCGGCGGCGTCCAGTCGGTCGTAGGAGGCGGAGGTGATCGGCATGCCGATGGGCAGACCCTCGTACGCCACGGTGGAGCTGCGTGCCAGTCCGAGCAGCGAGCGGACCTTGCCCTCGTCGAGTTCCGCGACGCTGACACGGTCGCCGTTGCCGGAGAACCAGCCGCCGACGGCGGCCGGGACACCGCCGAGCAACGGTGCCGAGCGCTGGAGCAGGACCGGGGTGCCCACGGCGCCCGCGGCCAGTACCAGGGTCCTGGCGTGGATGGTGCCCACCCCGGTGGGGCACGTGTAGTCGTCGGCGTCGAGCGTCGTCCAGTCGACCGCGTAGCGGTAGCCGGGCTCGGTCGACGGCCGTACGAGCTGGACCTCGTGCAGCGGCCTGATCTCCGCGCCGTGCGCCTCGGCGGCGGGCAGGTAGTTGAGCAGCATGGAGCGTTTGGCGCCGAACCGGCAGCCGGACAGCATCCAGTTGCAGTCGGTGCAGCGCGCGCGGTCGACGGCGACCGGCACCGGGTTGCAGGTGTGCCCTGCGCGGTCGCACGCGGCGGCCAGGACTCCGCCCGCATAGGACACGTCGGGCCAGTCCAGCCGGGTCACCGGCAGGGCCTGCTCCACCTGGTCGTACCAGGGGTCGAGGGTGGCCCGGGTGATCGTCGCGGGCCACAGCCGGCGCCCTGCGGGGTCGCGTCGTCCGAAGACGAAGGACGGCGCGCGCAGTGACGCGGCGAAGTACACGACGCTGCCGCCGCCCACGCAGTTGCCGGCCACGACCGAGATGCCGTCGCCCTTGATGACGTCCACGATCCGCGGGTAGGCCCCGAGGTTGAGGTCGTGGGTGAAGTCCTCGGTGGCCAGGCGGGGTCCGCGTTCCAGCACGGTGACCCGGGCACCGGCGGCGGCCAGGTGGTAGGCGGGGATGGCGCCGCCGAAGCCGCTGCCGACGACGAGGACATCGGTGGTCTGCGGGCTCATGCGGGGCTCCCGGAGCGCGTGGTGGCGGGGTGGGGCGCGGCCAGGGCCCTGCCGTACGAGTGGTCGGGGAAGCGCCACAGGCCGTCCGGGCCGGGCGGCGGGAAGCCGATCCACGTCAGCCCGGGGTGGCCGTCGGCCAGGGCCTGCGCGGTGTGCAGGTGGGCGGCGGTGTCGAAGGCGAGCCCGACGAGGAAGGACAGCAACTGCCAGACCGGCCGGTCGGGGTCGTCGGACTGGAACAGCCCCGCGACCACGGCGGTGCGGTGCGGGAAGGCCAGTCCGACGAAGGGCGGCCGGTCCAGGGGCAGCAGGATCAGATGGGTGACGGCGTACGAGGTGGCCCGGGCGTCCAGCAGTGTGGCGATGCCCGGCAGCAGCGGGGCCAGGGGGAGTTCGGGCGCCGTCAGCAGCGTGACGGCGCCCGCCTGGACGGCACCGGGGCCCGCCGCGGCACCCGCGACGGCCCGGTCGGAGGGACCGCGCCGCTCGCCGGGCACCAAGGTATCGGCGAAGGCCTCCAGTGTGGAGACCGGCCAGGAGCCGTATGCCGATGTCACGGCCGTGGCCGCGGCGGCCGCCGTTGCCGCCCCGGTGCCCAGGACCGGCAGGGCGGCGACGGCGGCGGCGAGTCCGCGCAGCAGGGCGCGGCGGTCGATGCCCGCGTCCACCGCTACCGCGCCGGGCAGAACAGGCTGTAGGGCAGCGATATGGCCAGGCCGGTCTCGCCGGCCTCGTCGCCGTAGGCCGCGAGGACGTCCGCGACCTCGGGCAGCCGGGGCCGCAGTGCGGTCACGACGTCGCCGATGCCGACGCTGACGCCGTCGACGCGGAAGTCCGTCAGCCGCATCGCGGCGCGCCGCGCACGCTTGTCGAACCAGTAGCGGCCGTTCCACGTCACGTACGGGACGGCGCCGGTCGTCGCCTGCACGCTCCAGTGGTCGCGCTGGTAGTAGCGGCAGACGGGCAGCGCGAGGGCGAAGCGCGAGGGTTCGGCGAGCAGGAAGCGGATGGCGCCGCCGTTGTCGAGGGTGATGTCGCGCTTGGAGTACTCGACGCACACCGGGTCGGTGAGCCACAGCCAGGGGTCGGGCGTCTCGCCCTCGCCGTAGGAGTGCCAGGCGCACGCATCGGTGAACCCGGGCTCGGTGTACGGCTCCGTGGCCGCGGCGGGGCCGGCGGCGACGGTGAGGGCGACGAGGGCGGCGGCGACCGCCGTCAGCAGGCGGGCGGGGCGGGGGAACGGGGACACGGGCACACTCCGGTGGTCAGTGGGGACGGGCCGGGGGCACCACCGAAGAATGCTCCTGACGTGACGTCAGGGCAAGAGGTTGTACAGAGACTCATTGAATCAGTGGCTCAGCCACTGTCCCTGTATGTTGACGCGCCGCCCCCGGGACGGCTGGGCTGGGACCGCACACCCGCACACGCGGTACGCCTGCTCGAGAGGACGGCCCCGGTGGACCCACTGACCCGCGAGACCCTCGTCGACGTCCTGGAGCGCCGCCTCCAGGACGACATCCTGGGCGGGGTGCACCCCGCAGGCGCCCTCCTGCCGCCCGAGCAGCGCCTCGCCGAGGGCTACGGCGTCACCCGCACCACCGTGAAGCACGCCTTCGGGCGGCTCACCCAGGCCGGGCTGCTGGAGACGCGGCACGGCGTCGGCACCCGCGTGCGCGACTACCTCCGCCTGGGCGGCGCCGACCTGCTGCCGATGCTCGTCCGCCACAACCCCGGCTGGCTGGCCGACATCTTCGAGGTCCGCGCCGGCGTCGGGGCGCTCATCGCCGAGCGCGCCTCCGTCGCCGCGACGGCGGTCCAACGCGTCCGGCTGCGCGAGCTGTTGGACGCGGTCGCTGACGCCCCCGGCCCGGACGCGGCGCAACTCGCCGACGCCGAGGTGCACCGGGCGCTGGCCCACGCCACGGGCAACCGCGTCTACGTCCTGCTCACCAATACCCTCTTCGCGGCCTACCTCCCCCTGCGGGCGCGGCTCGTCGCACCCTTCCGCGACCCCGCCGAGGCCGCAGCCCGCCTCGAACCCCTGGTCGCCGCCGTGGAGTCGGGGGACGCCGCGGCCGCGCGGACGGCGGCGCGGACGTATCTGGACGAGACCCGCCGGATCATGCTGGCGGCGCTCGACCCTGCCTGACCGGCCGCCGCGGAAAACCCCGGTGCGGCGCGATCCGGCGCCCGGGCAGACTGGCTCGATGAACGCCCGTGCCGCCGCCCGCACACCGCAGGAGCACGCCCTGCGCCACGTCGCCGCGCGCTCCTCGGGCGGCCCGCTCGACCCGCGCCTCCCCGTCACCTTGAACTTCCACCCCGACCGGGACGCGGGCGGCGTGCCGACACTGGCGAGGATCGCCCAGGACGGCGTCTACCGCTCGCAGTTCGTGACGGGCACCAGCAACGGGGGCCTGACCGCCCACCCCGGCGGCGACCGCTGGCGCTGGGAGAGCCGCATCTTCGGCGGCGCCTACGACCGGGCCGCCGCCCACGAGCGCCCGGTGTACGGGGCACTGAACCACCGGCGCGACCCCGTCGGCGGCGCGCCGCGCTTCGGCTCCTGCCATTTCCGGCTCGCCCCGCCGACCCTGGCCCGGACCACGTTCTGTTATCCGGACAGCTCCACCGAACCGGAACTGTTCGCGGTGGCGGCCCGCTTCTCCCTGCTGGAACCGGCGGCGGCCGACGGCCTCGACACCCTGGACGGCCACATCGAGGCCCAGGTGCACGGTCCGGTCGTGCTCGACGGCGACGTGGAGGCGCTGGTGCTGGACCCCTCCTTCCGCGGCACCGACGTCGAGACCGCCGCCCGGCGCCTGCCCTGCCGCGTCGAGTGGCACGGCGGTTTCCGGCTGACCGCGGAGCACCTGCTGCGCCATGCGGACTACCGCGGCCGGGAATACACGGACCTGGGCGCGGCCCTGTCCTCCGGCGGGATGCTGGTTCCGCGGACGATCGGGGACGCCGCCCGCTCCGGCCGCCACGACCCGCAGGCGCTCAAGCGGCTCTGGCACGTGCTCGCGCGCTTCGGGGCCCCGGAGGGTGCCGGCGGCGAGGCCGCCGCGTGCGCGTCCTGCCGGGCGGCGTGAGCACGCGGCGCCCCGCGCGGGGAGCGACCCGGCGCCCGGCCGGATAGCGTGGACAGGGCACCGGCCGCGGCTCCGCGACCGGCCGCCGTTCCGTACGGGCCGATGAGACGGGAACCCCGATGACGCCTTCGTCGCCGCACACGGGCACCCCCGCGTCCTCCGGTGGCCAGGACCCCGCGGACGGGAGGCCGCGGCTGTCGGCGCTCGTGATCTACGTACGCGACCTGGACCAGTCGGCCGCGTTCTACGGCGACCTGCTGCGGATGGTGATCGCGACCCGGGACACCACGGCCCTGCTGCTGACGGACGCCGGGGGCTCGATGGTGGTGCTGCGGGCGATGCCGCGCGGCGAGCACTCGCTCGGCGGTGTCGGTGTCCAGGCGACGGTGTGGACCGCGCGGGACGCCGAGGACCTGGGCCGGTGCGAGCGCCTGCTCAGGGAGCGCGACGCGCATGTGGAGACCACCTCGGTCGACGGGCGCACCGTGGTGGAGGGACGCGACCCGAACGGCCTCACGGTGCTGGTCGCGTATCCGCGGCTCGAACCCGTCGTCGCCCAGTTGATCATGAACCGCGCCTACGGGTGGTGACGGTCCCGGTCCGGCCGCGGCACCACGCCCCGGCGGGACGCCGCCGGCGCACGCGCGGCGGGACCCGCCGCGGCCTCCCCACCGGCGGCGCAACGGAAGTGATCTGACGGGTCGTCGGTCATGAAAGTGCCTCCGGGGGGCAGGCGGTCACCAGACGACAACGTCACCGTCCGTACTGCCGTGAGGAGAGCTCGCATGCCCTTGAACTTCCGGAAGTCCTTCCGGATCCTTCCCGGCGTCCGCCTCAACATCAACAAGAAGTCGCTGTCGATCACGACCGGCGGTCCGCACGCGCACCACACCGTGAACACGCACGGGGACCGCACCGAGTCCATGGACCTGCCGGGCCCGTTCTCCTGGCGGCGCACCACGCGCCGCAAGCGGCGGTGACCGCGCTACTCCAGAATCCACCCGGACATCCACCGCTCCTTCACCGCGGGCCACTCGGCGGCCACGAGGGAGTAGTAGACGGTGTCGCGCCATGTGCCGTCGACGCGCCGGCAGTGGCGGCGCAGCACTCCCTCGCGGATGCCGCCGATCCTGGTGACGGCGTCCTGCGTGGGCCGGTCGAGGCCGTCCAGCCGCCACTGCACGCGCCCGAAGCCGAGGTCCTCGAAGGCGTAGTAGACCAGCATGAAGTGGGTCTCCAGGTGCACGGGGGTGTCCCAGAGCGCGGGGTCGAGCCAGCTCCAGCCGATGTCGACGCGCTCGTCGGCGGGCGCGATGCCCACGTAGGCGGCCCAGCCCGAGGGGCGGTCGGTCGAGCGGGGCACCACGGAGAAGGCGACCGCCTCGCCGGCCGCCGCCTGGGCGAGCCGCTGGTCGACCACGGCGCCCATCTCGGCGTTCGAGCGCGGCGGGGTGGTCGACAGCCAGCGCCACACCTCCTCGTCGCCCCGGGCCGCCTGGTACAGGTCGGGGACGTGGCTGCGCGACAGCGGTACCAGCCGTGCGTACCGGCCGTCGATGGTGACGGAAGCAGGGAAGCGTACTGCCATGCCCGAACGCTAAACCGAACGGGCCCGCGGCGGCACCCGGTCGCCGATTCCGGCGCGTCCTACCGCCGGTACGGCCGACCGGCGCTCCCGCGTCCGGCTGGTAGAGGGCCCCGGCAGGCATGCCGGGGTGTCCGGGCGGGGAGGCGGGTTGCATGACGAAGACCGGTCTCCCGGAGGGCATCCGGGCCTGCCTTTTCGATCTCGACGGTGTGCTGACGAAGACCGCGCTGGTCCACGCCGCCGCCTGGAAAGAGACGTTCGACGACTTCCTGCGCCGCCGCGACGGCGCGGACTTCCGCCCCTTCGACAAGGTGGCCGACTACGACGAGTACGTCGACGGCCGCCCGCGCGCCGACGGCGTGCGCACCTTCCTCGCCTCCCGCGGCATCGAGCTGCCCGAGGGCACGCCCGACGACCCGCCCGACCGCGACACGGTGAACGGGGTCGGCAACCGCAAGAACGTCATCCTCCTGGAGAAGATCCGCACCGACGGCGTGGAGGCCTACGAGGGCTCGGTCCGCTATGTGCACGCCGTGCGCGCGGCGGGGCTGCGTACCGCCGTGGTCTCCTCCAGCGCCAACTGCCGCGACGTGCTGGTCGCGGTCGGTATCGAGGACCTGTTCGACGTCCGGATCGACGGGATCGTGGCCGCCGAGCGCAAGCTGCCCGGCAAGCCGCGCCCCGACACCTTCCTGGAGGCGGCGCGCGACCTCGGTGTCGAGGCGGCCGCCGCGGTCGTCTACGAGGACGCGCTCGCCGGGATGGACGCGGGCCGCGCCGGGCGGTTCGGGTACGTGGTGGGGGTGGACCGGGTCGGCCAGGCGGACGCGCTGCGCGAGCACGGGGCCGACATCGTGGTGCAGGACCTCGCGGAGCTGCTGGAGGACCACGCGTGATCACCCATTCCGCGTTCTCGGTCGAGCCGTGGACGCTGCGCGAGACCGGGCTCGACTTCGACGTGCTGGCGCAGAGCGAGTCCGTCTTCGCGCTGTCCAACGGCCATGTCGGCTGGCGCGGCAACCTCGACGAGGGCGAGCCGCACGGACTGCCCGGCTCCTACCTCAACGGCGTGCACGAACGCCATCCGCTGCCGTACGCCGAGGCCGGCTACGGCTACCCGGAGGCCGGGCAGACGGTCATCAACGTCACCAACGGCAAGCTCATCCGGCTGCTGGTCAACGACGAGCCCTTCGACGTCCGCTACGGGCGGCTGCGCTCCCACGAGCGCGAGCTCGATCTGCGCACCGGACTGCTGAAACGTACCTGCGAGTGGACCTCACCGGCCGGCTGCACCGTGCGCGTCCGCTCCACCCGCATGGTCTCCCTGACCCAGCGGGCCATCGCCGCGGTGCTGTACGAGGTGGAGGCCGTCGAGTCCACGGTCCGGCTGGTCGTCCAGTCCGAGCTGGTCGCCAACGAGCAGCTGCCCCAGGTCTCCGGCGACCCGCGCGTCTCCGCCGTGCTGGAGTCACCTCTGGTGCCCGAGGAGAACGTGGCGGTCAACACCCGGCTGCGGCTGGTGCACCGCACCGCCGTGACCGGGCTGCGGGTCGCAGCCGCCGCGGACCACAGGGTGGAGGGGCCGGAGTCCACGGAGAGCTTCAGCGAGAGCAACGAGGAGACCAGCCGGCTCACCATCACCTGCGACCTGTCCCCCGGCGAGACGCTGCGCATGGAGAAGATCGTCTCCTACGGCTGGTCCGGGGTGCGCTCGCTCCCCGCGGTCCGGGACCAGGTGGAGGCCGCGCTCGCCGGCGCCCGCTCCACCGGCTGGCAGGGCCTGGTGGACGAACAGCGCGCGTACCTGGACTCGTTCTGGTCCCGCGCCGACGTCGAGATCGACGGCGACGCCGAGATCCAGCAGGCCGTGCGCTTTGCCCTCTTCCACGTCCTGCAGGCCGGCGCCCGCGCCGAGCAGCGCGCGATCCCGTCCAAGGGCCTGACCGGGTCGGGGTACGACGGCCACTCGTTCTGGGACACCGAGAGCTTCGTGCTGCCGCTGCTCACCTACACCTCCCCCAACGCCGTCGCCGAGGCGCTGCAATGGCGGCAGGCGACCCTGCCCGCCGCCCGGGAGCGGGCCGCGCAACTCGGTCTGAAGGGCGCCGCGTTCCCCTGGCGGACCATCGACGGCTCCGAGGGGTCGAGCTACTGGCCCGCCGGCACCGCGGCCTTCCACATCAACGCGGACATCGCCGACGCGGTGGTGCGCTATGTCGCCGTCACCGGCGACGAGGTCTTCGAGCGCGAGACCGGTGTGGAACTGCTCGTCGAAACGGCCCGGTTGTGGCTCTCGCTCGGCCACCACGACCACCACGGCCGCTTCCACATCGACGGGGTCACCGGCCCGGACGAGTACAGCGCGATCGCCGACGACAACACGTACACCAACCTCATGGCCCAGTCGAACCTGCGCCACGCCGCCGACGCGGTCGAGCGCCACACGGAACAGGGCGCGGCCCTGGGCGTCGACGACGAGGAGACCGCCGCCTGGCGGGACGCCGCCGAGGCCATGACCGTGCCCTACGAGAGCTCCCTGGGCGTCCACGAGCAGTCGTCCGGCTTCACCCGGCACCAGGTGTGGGACTTCTCCTCGACCCGCCCCGACCAGTACCCGCTGATGCTGCACTTCCCGTACTTCGACCTGTACCGCAAGCAGGTCATCAAGCAGGCGGACCTGGTGCTGGCGATGTTCGTGCGGGGCGACTGCTTCGACGACCGGCAGAAGGCGCGCAACTTCGCCTACTACGAACCGCTCACCGTCCGGGACTCCTCGCTGTCGGCGTGCGTGCAGGCGATCATCGCGGCCGAGGTGGGCCATCTGCGCCTGGCGTACGACTACCTCGGCGAGGCCGCGCTGATGGACCTCAAGGACCTGGAGAACAACACGCGCGACGGGCTGCACATCGCCTCGCTCGCCGGCACGTGGATGGCCCTGGTCGCGGGGTTCGGCGGGATGAGGCGGCACGCGAGCGGGGTCCGCTTCGCCCCGCGGCTGCCGGAGAAGGTGCGCCGGCTGGCCTTCACGGTGCAGGTGCTGGGGCGGCGGCTGCGCGTCGCGATCACCGACTCGGTGGCCACGTACACGCTGCTGGAGGGCGACCCGCTGGAGATCCGGCACTTCGACGAGTCGCTGACGGTGTCCAGTACCGCTCCGGAGAGCCGCCCCGTACCGGCGGTGACCGCGCGCCCCGAGCCGGAGCAGCCGCCGGGCCGCCGGCCGGCGAGGCGCTGAGACCGGCAAGGCGGTTCAGAGCGCGGTGAGGATGCGGGGGCCCTCCTCGGTGATGGCGACGGTGTGCTCGATGTGGGCGGCCCGGCTGCCGTCGTCGGTGCGCAGGGTCCAGCCGTCGGGGGCGGCGTGGTAGCCGTCGTGACCGCCGGCCATCAGCATCGGCTCGATGGCCAGGGTCAGGCCGTGGCGCAGGGGGAAGCCACGGCCCGGCCGCCCGTGGTTGGGCAGGTGGGGGTCCTCGTGCATGCGGCGGCCGATGCCGTGGCCGCCGAAGTCCTGGGGCATGCCGCACCGGGCGCCGCGGACCACGCGGCTGATGGCGTGCGAGATGTCGCCGATGCGGTTGCCCACGGTGGCCGCGGCGATCCCGGCGTCCAGCGCGCGCTGCGTGGCGTCGATCAGCTCGGCGTCGCCGGGGCGCGGGGTGCCGACGGTGAAGCTGATCGCCGCGTCCCCGGTCCAGCCGTCGAGTTCCGCGCCGCAGTCGATGCTGACCAGGTCGCCGTCGCGCAGGCGGTAGCCGTCCGGGATGCCGTGCACGATGGCGTCGTTCACGGATGCGCAGATCACCGCGGGGAACGGTGTCGGCGCGAACGACGGGCGGTACCCGAGGAACGGGGACCGGGCGCCCGCCTCGTCGAGGACGGCCCGCGCCGCCTCGTCCAGCTCGCGCAGCGACACCCCGACGCGGGCCGCCTCGCGTACGGCGGCCAGCGCATGGGCCACCACGCGGCCGGCCTCCCGCATGGCCTCCAGGGCCGCATCGGTCTTGATCTCCACCATGTGCCGTGTCCTCTTCTCGGGGGGTCGACGTGACCCAATACTTATACCGGTATTAGTATCACGGTCATGGTGAGAACGCCCCTGACCCCATGGGAACGCGAACGCGGCGAGCGCTTCGGCGCGCTGCTGCGGGAGGCCCGCGGCGACCGCAGCATGGTGGACGTCGCCGCGGCGGCGGGGGTCTCCGCGGAGACCCTGCGCAAGATCGAGACCGGCCGCGCCCCGACCCCGGCCTTCTTCACGGTCGCGGCCCTGGCCGCGGCCCTCGGCATCTCCCTGGACGTCCTGGTCGCCGCGTGCGCGGCCACCGACCCGGGCGCGGGGGATTCGGGGGCGGCGCTGTCGGCCTGAGGGGCTCCGCGGAGGCGGGGCAGAGGCGGATTGCGGGGGCGAGGGCACGTGTCCGCCACGGTACTGCTGGGATTACCCAGCACCTCGATGAGCGCCGGGCGGGGACACCCCCCCCGAAGGACGACCGTCGGGGCCAGGGACTCAGAACCGCCCTACTCCCGCCGCCTCGTCGACATCGGCAACGACAGGATTTCCACTTCGTCACCGCGGGGCGAGCACCGACTGATGTCGGCCGACACCTGACGGCGCACGCCGTCGTCACACGAACGGCAAATCCGCATTGCGCCGCCATGTACGCGAGGCAGAGATCCCCCCGGAACGCCACCCGCAACGCCAAGGGCCCCACCGGTGGCATTACCGGTGGAGCCCCTTGACGTCGGACGATCAGGGAAGATCGGTCAGGGCGACGCCACAGACCCACTTCGAAGGTCGACGCGTACGTCCGGCCGATCCATCTGCGAGATCAACGCGCTCTCACCCTCCCAGCGCACATCCGTGACGACATCGAGACTCACCCGCCAATCAATGTCGCCATTACCGCACACAGCGAGCAGTCCGGCTTCGGCGAGAACGAGCAGCCTGTCCAGTCGAGAAATGAACCTGAGGCTGTCGAATCTTGACTCGAGGTCGATCTCACGATCAACGGTCATGCCAGGCATGATTCGATAGAGGTGCGAGTTGCAGCCAATCCAACGCGCCCCACCCCACTCATCACCGAAGATCGTGGGGGACTCAAATTCTGAATCCATTTGAATCCCCACAGCCGATCCCCGGCCCCCCCGCCCGCCACCATCCGCCGACGAGAAAACATACACGGGACCTGAGCCGGATCCGTATTCATTCGCAATGTCCAGATCGGCGGACAATCCGGCACGCGCCTCACCGGAACTCGACCAGACCGAACATTCCATTGAGTCGCTACCGAACGAGATCGCGAACATCGGCACGATCACCACCTACTTTCGGTACCTCGAATTAGATCCGTACAGCTGCCCGGTGATCAATCGATTTCCTTCCCACACCGTCTCTGTCTTGAGCATTCCATCGGGCCCCTTAAGGAAGCCTTCTCGCACTACGCGCCCATTCTCCTGAATCCGCACCAGAGAGTTGGGGTCACTGAAGACCTCCTCAAGATGCTCAGTGAACAGCGCACGCCCTCTGACATTGTCCGCGATCCCGATCCGGTTCAACTGGCTGGCCATGTCGCCACTGCGCTGGATGTTGTGGGCATTCCCTGTGGCGTTCCCGAAGAAGTATTCCAGCTTAGTACCGATTTCGGGACCACATTTTGCACCGCTGCACATGACCCCGCCGACCTTGCTCATCGCGCGGAGGAAGCGGGCGGCACCGACCTCGACGCCGCCGGCGTCGACGGTCGACATGGCCAGGCCCAGGGTGTCGCACTTGTCCTGGTTGTGATTGAACGTGCACTGATACCAGGGCTCGATCATCGTCATGTCGCCGAAGGCGGACGCGACGGTCTTCAGGAGTTGCGTGTCGGAGTCGATCTCCGCCTGGGTTTCACAGACCGTGTACCGGTTGAGCCCCATCGGGTCACCGAAGCACTTCTTCGGCTTGAAGAAGTAGTCGTAGAGCTTCTTCGCTTCCTTCTTCTTCTTGTTCTCGAAGTACTCGTGAGTGCGCCTGTTGGCCTCGTCGACCTTCTTCTTGTTGGCCTTCACACAGGCCGCGTCGCAACTGTTGTCGTGGTGCCCGCACAGTTCCGGCTCGGCGTCGCACTTGGTGCGGCCGGTGGGGTCGCTGAAGGTGACCGGGTTGTTCTCCGTGTAGGCGTAACCGTTCATCTGCTGCGGGTCACCCGTGTCCATGACGGGGTCGACGCTGAGGAAGCGGCCGGTGGCCTGATCGTATTCACGGGCGCCGAGGTGGGTGAGCCCGGTGGTGGGGTCGTCGGTGCCGCCGACGAAGCCCTTCTCGCCCGGCCAGCCGGCCGGGGCGTCGCCGCGGGCACCGCCGAAGGGCGTGGCACGGCGTTGCTGCATGGTCAGGTCGGTGGCGTTGACGGCGAGTTCGGAGGTGCCGTGGTGGTCGCCGAGGAGGAAGGAGAGCTTGCCGTCATCGGTGCGGATGGCCTGGTTGCCGCCGCCGAGGTCGTAGTAGCGGGTCGCCTTCGCGACCGAGGCGCCCTTGGTAAGGGTGAGTTCGGTGGAGCCGAGGTAGAGGGTCGTCTCGTTGTCGGTGCGGCGGATCAGGCGGTTGCCGTCGGCGTCGTAGACGTACGAGGTGGTCTTGGTGCCTTCGGTGACCTTGGCCAGGCGGCCTTCGGCGTCCCAGTCCAGGGTCTGCTGGTCGCCGCCGATGGTGCGGGTATGGGTGTTGCCGACGGTGTCGTAGGAGTACGAATCGATGGCGCTGCCGGTGGGGCCGTCCGTGGTGACCTGGGTCAGGCCGTGCGGCCGGGGGGCCTTGGCGGGCGGGTAGTCGTAGGTGCGCGTGACGTCCTGCGCTGCGTTGCCCGCCGGGTCGTGCTGCGTTTCGGTGCGTCGGTTGCCCGTGGCGTCATAGGCGTAGGACTGCCAGTACGGAGCCGGGCCGCCGAGCAGCGAACCGGCCGACGACGAACAACCGCCGCTGCCCTGGGCCCAGGCCTCGGTGAGACGGCCCAGGTGGTCGTAGCGGAAGCACTGGTTGTCGGTGCCGTCGCGCGAGACGTCGGAGATGGAGGTGATGTCGCCGGCCTGGTCGTACCCGTAGGTGGCGTACTTGTCGACCCCGGGCACACCCTCACGGTCCACCCGTGAGGTGTCCACACGCTGGGTGCCCCACTGGTAGGTGTTGGTGACCTGGGTCTTCTTGCCGCCGCTCTGGTACGTGAACTGCAGCGGCTTGCCGGTCAGGCTGTAAGCGGTGTCCGTGAGGTAGGTGACGCCTCCGGTGCCGGTGAGCTTGATCGGCCGCAGCACGTCGTCGTAGGTCGGGGTCAGTACATCGGAGGCGAGGGAACCGGCCGCCGGGTAACTGGACGACTGGACGGTACCGTCAGGGTTGTACTTCGTGTTGACCTGGTAGGCGCCGGCCAGCGCGCCCTCCGACGCCGGGATCGTGGTGGTGACACGGTTCGGCCGGTACAGCGTGTCGTACACGTTGTAGGTCGTGGTGAACGCCTGCCCGGACGCGCCGCCGATGTAGCGGGTGGCCGCGGCGAGCTGGCCCTCGGCACCGGACGGGTCCCAGACGTGCTTGGTCAGCAGCGGACCGCTCACCGTGCCGTCATGGGTCTCCAGCTCACGGCCCAGCCCGTCGTAGACATAGCTGATGGTCTGCTTCGGGCTGCGCGAATCCGTGCTGGAGGTCAGCAGGTTGCGGTCGTCGTAGGCGTAATCGGTATGGCCCTTGTCCGGGTCGTCATCCGTGACCTTGTTGCCGCGCTGGTCGTAGCCGTACTTCCACTGGTTGCCGACCGTGTCGGTGACGCCGGTCAGGTGCCCGGCCGGGTCGTATCCGTAGTGCGTGGTGACCGGCGTACCGGTCGCGGTGGCGGCGTCGTACTGCATCAGGTCCGTGGTGCGGCCGCGTGCGTCGGTGACCGTCGTGGACGGGGTGCCCCCGTCAGGCGGGGTCACCGTCGTGCGGTCACCGCCGTACACCGTGCTGGTGGTCGCCAGCACCGTGCCACCGTCGCTGTTGCCCGCCACCTGCTGGGATTTCACCACGCGGCCCATGCCGTCGTAGGTGTTCCACGTCTGGGACTCCACAGCCAGCGCGTCATCGAGCTTCAGCAGCTCGGTGGAGGGCGCGGCCGTGTTGTAGTACGGGGCGAAGGCCTTCGCTGTCAGGCCACGTTCGTCGTAGAAGGTGTCGCTGACCAGCCGACCGCCGTTCGGGCCGGGGGCCTGGGCCTGGCGAGGCCGCAGGAAGCCGTCGTACAGGGTGTACGAGGTGCGCTGGCCGCCGTCGTTCTTCACTGTCTTGGAGGCCACGGCCACCGGCTTGCCGTCGGTGATCGTGTACGCGAACTCGTAGTTCGGGGTCTCGTTGTTGGCCTGTGAACGGTTGGGCAGCCACACCTTGAGATTGCGGCCCAGCGCGTCGTACGTGGTGTCGGTACGCTTGTTGTTGGTGTCCAGCACCGTGATCGCCAGACCGCGCGCCGTGTCGTAGGTCGTCGTCGCGGACTGAGCGGTCGCCGCGTTGCCAGGGGTGGCCGGTGGGCCGGTGACGGTCATCGTGGTCGGGAAGCCGGTCGTCGGCGCGTAGACCGTGGTCGTCGTGCGACCGTCGGACCGGTTGGTGCGCGACGGGGTGCCGGTGTCGGTGGCGGTGACCGTTCCGGTGATGTCCGTGCTGGTGAGCATGCGGCCGTACGTCGGGTCGTAACTGGCCCCGGCCTCCAGGTAGGTGGCCGTGGTTCCGTTGTGCGACGTCAGGTTCGCGACGTGGGTGGGGTCGCCCTTGGCCGGAGCGGCGTTGTAGGCCAACCCGTCGTAGGCGGTGCGGACGTCGGAGATGACATCCTTCTTGCGGTCCGGAGTCGCGTCGCACTTCACCGCGACCGTCTCCACCCGGGACGGCTTGGTCAGGATCCAGGCCGTGGTGTTGTCCACGTAGGTCGTTCGGGTGCACCGGTCGTCCGCGGCCGTGCTCGTGTCACCGAAGTCATCGCTGAGGGTGACCCGGCCGGCCGTGTTCTCATGCGTGCTGGTCTGGTAGGTCTGGCGCCAGTCGGTGCCCACGCCGTCGTCGAGCGATGTCCAGGTCCGCTCCGAGGCAGTGCCGGTCAGGTTGGCCGTCGTGGTGCCCCAGGAACGTATGCGCGTGGCGGTGGTGTAGTGCCACGGCGTGCTGACGGTCTTGTTCAGCACCCGGCCGCTCGGCCCGCTGTAGTCCTCGGTCTTGTACTCGAACCCGGCCGCGGAGTCGTGGTCGGTGATCGTGCCGCCGCTGTCGTCGGACACCGTCACGGACTTGGTGCCGTCATCGATGGAGGTGCCCTTGCGGTCGCCGTCCATGCCACGCAGGAACCAGTGGTCGGTCTGCGACTTCATCGCGTCCTGGCCGCCGGTCAGCTCCCGCACGTGGCCATAGCCGCGCCACTGCGACCAGGTCTTGTACTTCTCCTTGGTCAGCCCGTCGTCGTCGGCAAAGTGCCACGCTCCGCCGTCGAGGTACTGGTAGCGGGTGACCATGTCCGGCGAGGAGTTGGTCCGGTCGGTCTCGGTCACCGAGTCGACCACGTATTTGTTGAACCACTGCATCGACGGATCCGCATCACCGGACTTGGTGAAGTACACGGGGTAGCAGCGGGTGGTGTTCGTCTGCGGCGTCGGCAGGTGGTCCGCATCGCATTCGGCCGCCGAATAGTTCACATCGATCTGCCCGCCCGCCTCGTCCGCGACGGTCGACAGGCGCTCCTTGATGAACGGCGCGGTGTCGTCACCGGGGATGTCCAGGCGGTTGGCGGCCTGGCTGTAGCCGAACGTGACCTTCGGAAGGGTGATCGCCGGCGTCGCGGACTTGCCGGTGTGCTGGACCGAGTCCAGCAGCAACTGGTAGTCGATGTCCGCCATGCCCCAGCGCTGCCCCAGCGTCCAGGTGTCGATGGGCGTGTAGGTGCCGTCGGACTTCAGCACCTGCGTCGTGACACCCGTCAGCCGCTTGCGGGTCCAGAAGCTCGGGGAGGCGGACTTGGTGCAGTCCTCACCGGACTTGCAGTTCAGATCCCACGGCGTGTCGTACCAGTAGAACTTCTTGTCCTCGATCGTCGAGGCGTCGCAGGTGACACCGGTCTCCGGCAGACACCGCTCGGCGTTGGCGAACGTCACCTGCCCCAGCGCCTTCGCCGAGTACACGGAGTTGCTGCGCAGCCCGTAATCGATGTGATCGACGTAGCCGCCACGGTCGTAGACCGTCTCGTCCGCGGCCTTCAGGTTCCGGGCGTAGTAGTTGGATTCCTTCTTGTAGTAGTACGCGATCGCGTTGCCGTGCACGTCGACCGCGTAGTCCAGGTTCCAGCGGTACGCCTGCTGGCACCAGGAATCCGCGAAGGCGGACTGGTGGCAGGGCTCGCCCGCGTCGTCGCCGAAGACCGGGGCCGTCCACGTGGAATCGGTGGTGGCCTTGCCCGACGCCCAGCCCGGCAGGCGGTTGTAACCGAAGAAGTACTGGGTGCCGTCGGTCGTGGTCACCTTCCAGTACTCGTCGTTGCGCGCACCATTGCCCCGCACGTCACTGGTCGAGCCGTACACGCGCTGCACCTTGGTGCCGTCGTCGCCCTTGACGCGGAAGGTGTCGGTACCGTCCGGGATCAGCTCACCCGCGTGACCGTCGAAGGAGATCGTGGCGTTGTCGTACGCCCAGCACATGTCGCCCGGCTTGTTGCCGTCCGCGTTCTTCACATCGTCGTCGGCGCAGGGCTTGTAGCTCCGGTCGATGGAACCCGGCCACAGGCTGAAGCCGTCACCGACCCATGAGGACTGGTTGTTGGACGAGGACGTACGGCCGTCAATCGCCCCGGAGGAGTACGACAGGCCCACCTTCGGGGCGAACTTGCCCGGCACACCCGGCACCGGCATGTCATAGGACCAGGAGAAGCTGCCCGAGTTGAGACTCGTCGACCACGTCGCCGACGCGGACAGCGAACTGGCCGTGTAGTCGCCGTGGTCGCTCGACGTGCCGCCCGCGGCGGCCGTCGTCGCCGCGAACAGCGCAGGGCCCGTGGCGGAAAGAGTCGTGGTGGCGGACAGCTTGCCGCCGTCGTTGCGTGTCGCGACCGGCTGACCCGCACGGCACTGCGCGAGTTCCGGCGTCGTCGCCGCGCACGCCGGCAGCCGCACCAGCTTCAGGCGCGCCGCGTACGCACCGCCGTAGCTCTGCGCGAACGCGGACGTGTCCACGTCCACACCCACCCGGCCGGCCGTCGCGCCCGGCTCACGACCGACCGAGAACAGCAGGCCGTCCACGCCGGCCTTCCGCGTGGCGGCGGCGTCCAGCACCCGCACCGTCGCCCGCCCGTCGACCACCCCGGACGACTTGCCGGCCACAAGCGTTGCGGGCGTCGTCAGCGACACCGGCAGCGAACCCGCCCGCCGCGTCACCGCCTTCGCACCCGCATGCAGCGTCACCGTCGCCGACCCGGCCTTCGGCAGCGCATGCCGCGGCGCACCCGCGGGCATCCTGCGCTGACCGTCCGTGCCACGCGGCGACGACTTCACGCCGTGCCCGCTCAGCGGTTTCTCCGAAGCCGGAATCCCCGGCATGTCGTCGGCCACCGCCGTCGGCGACGCCACACCCTGCAGCACCGTCCCGACCAACACTCCGGCGACGGCCACCGCGATTCTGCGGCGCAACCGAAGCCTTGACTGCCTGCGCATTCCCTACCCGTCCTGTCGAATCCGTGCATGCCGAAGAAGCCCCCACACGCGGGGGCGACCCAGTGGGTTCGCCCCCGCGCGGGGAGGATGCTGCTGGTGGTGCCGGGTTGTTACGGCCCGGGGACCGTGGCCAGGTCCTCGCCGTTGGCGAGGCGGGCGATCTGGTCGTCGGAGGCGACGCCCTGGAACGTCCACACGTCGTCGATCACACCGGGCCAGTACTCGCCCCAGGTGCCGTCGGTCCTGCCGCGGCCGAGCTGGAGCCCGGCGGTGGCGTTGAACGGCAGCACGTTGGAGTTCCAGGACACCGCGTCCGTGCAGCCGGGCACGTCGGGGTCGCCGTCCTGGTCGTCGTCGGCGCACACGACCTGCTCCAGGTTGCCGTCGACGTACAGCCGCATCTGGTCGGCGAAGGCGTCGTAGACCACGGCCAGGTGGTTCCAACTCGTGTTGTTCATGAAGTTGGGGTGCTCGGCCGTCGCCACCGTGGCGCCCTTCACGTCCGAACCCGGCATCGCCAGCTGCCATCGCCCGGCGTTCGCCGGATCGGTGGCACTCGGTACGTAGCGCACCGAGAAGCCGCTGTTGACCGAGCCGGCCTGGGAGAACACCGTGACGGGGTGATCGGGGCGGGCCGCGGTGCTGACCCATGCCGCCGCCGTGAAGCTGGTGCCCGTGGACACCGGCGAGGTGGCGGTGGACGCGTAGTCGCCGTCACCGTCCAGCGACAGGCCGCCCGTGCCGACCCAGTTCGAGTTGCCGGAGGTGTCGATGACGGCGTTGCCGCCGAGCGTCAGTGTGCGCTTGCCCGAGGAGTCGTCCGGGGACGTGACCGGCGTTCCGGTGCCCGTGTCGAGCTTCCAGCGGCCCTGGACCACCGGGCGTGCCTTGTTGAGGTCCTTGACCTCGTCGTCGGACAGTGCCCGGTCGAAGACCCGCACGTCGTCGAGGTCGCCCTTGAAGAAGCCCTGGGCACCGCCGGTCTCCTTGTAGCCGAGCGTCATGTGCGACACCGCCAGCCACGGAGTGGTGAACGGCTGGGTGTCCTTGAGCACGCCGTCGACGTAGAGCCGGATCTGCGCGGCGTCGAGGTCGTACACGCCGACCACGTGGGTCCATTCGCCGAGCCGGGCGGCCGCGCAGTTCACGTTCGGGTCGCAGGCGTTCTCCTGGGCCCGGATGAGACCCGCGGTCGTCGTGTCCTCCTTGGCCCGCATGAACACCCAGCCGCCCAGCGCGGAGGAGTGGTAGAGCTCGAAGCCCGCGGTGTTGAGGGAGCCCTGGGTGGCCACGGTCATGGCCTTCTGGGCCTTGTCCTTGGGCAACCGCGCCCACAGGGAGATCGCGAAGCTCTGGTACGTGTCCAGTACCGGCTGCCCGGTGACGATGCCGTCGTCGACCCCGTCGAAGGTGGCCGCCGTGCCGTCCACGCCGGCGGTGCCGAGCAGAGCCCCGCCGTTGACGGTGGCGTTGACCTGCTGGGCCCGGCCCACGACCGAGGTCGCGCCCGCGTCCTCGTCCAGCGGCCAGACCAGCTTGGCCGGACGCGCGGTGTTGACGGGCTGCTTGGCGTAGAGCTTGGCGATCTGGCTGTCGGTCAGCTGGTAGTCGAAGAGCTGGGCCTCGTCCAGGTCGCCGGTGAACCAGTTGCTCACCACGCCGTAGTGCTGCGCGGCGCCGATGATCGTGCGGCCGCGGGCGTCCCAAGGATTGGGGAAGCTCGCGGTGCCGACCTGGGCACCGTTGACGTACAGCTTCAGCTCCTTGGTGGTGTTGTTGAAGACACCCACGACATGCGTCCAGGTGCCCAGGCGGGACGCGGCGCAGGCGGTGTCACCGGCCGGGCACGGCGGCTGGGAGGCCCGAACGGCGGTCGTGCCCTGGGCGTCCTGGACGTGCCGCAGGAGCTGCCAGCCGCCCAGCGCGGTGGAGTAGTAGATCTCGAAGCCGCTGGTGTTGGCGCCGGCCTCGGAGATGGCGACCGGGGCTCCGCCGGGGTAGTCGGCGGGCAGCTTCGCCCAGATCGACACGGAGAAGCTCTTGCCGGTGTTCAGGACGGGCGAGGCGGTGGCCGCGTAGCCGTCGACGCCGTCGACGTGCAGGCCGTGACCGGAGACTCCGTCGCCGCCCGTCGTCGCGCCGCCGTACAGCTGGGCCGGCCACTCGCCGCCGGAGCCGCTGACCGTGGTCGCGCCGGCGGACTCGTTGAGCTTCATGTTCAGCCGGTCCGGCTGGCCGGCGTTGACCCGGAACTGGTAGGTGCGGATCTCACTGCCGTTGCCGGCGCCGTCGAAGGCCTGCGCGGTGATGAAGTTGACGCCGGACTTCGTCGGCATGAACTTGGTGGTCTGCGCCGCGCCCGCGGTCGTCGTGAGCGTGTGGGCGCTGGTGGGGTCGCCGTTGATGCCGAACCAGTACTTCACCACGTCCGTCGCGCTGGAGTCGATGGTGAAGGTGCCGTAGCGGCCGACGCCGTCCAGCCAGGGGTCGTTGGGGTCCTCCGGGTCGGAGGCCGGGTACTGGGTCGAGGTGATGGAGGGACCGGCGGGGGCGTTCGGGTCGTAGTAGACCAGGCAGTCGGTCGCGGACCCCGAGTAGCTCCACGGCGACCACTGGGCGCTGTCGTACGAGCGCGCGTGCCAGCCGATCTTCTTGCTCTTGGGGAGCGTCGAGGGCAGCTTGATCGAGAAGTCGGAACCCGACTTCTTGTACGTCGTCATCGCCGACGTCCAGCGCGCCGTGTAGCCCTTGCCGTCACCGGTGTCCCACGAGGCCTGGAACTGCACCGCGACGTTGTCGCCGTCCGGGTCGGTGACGTCGTTGGCACGGATCGTCGGCAGGCTCCTGACCTGCTTCATCGTCGAGGAGCACGCGCCGCCCGGGTCCTGGGTCAGCTGCGACATGCGGATCTGCGTCGGCGGACGGTTGTACTCCACCCGCAGCCACGCGTCGTCGGAGAACCGCTTCCAGCCCGAGGAGGAGTTCTCGTCCTTCGCCCTGAGGCCGAACGTCGTGGTCGACCACCCGTTGGCCGCGGCCTGCTGGACCGCGCGTCCCGCCCAGAACTCCACCGTGCCGCCGGGGCAGTTGCTGCCCCAGCCCTTGGCCTCGCTCAGCGTCTGCTGGAGGTCGATCCAGAAGCTGTCGTTGTTCTGCGTGTTCCACGTCGTCGAGGAGCTGACGCCCTTGGTGCGCCACAGCTGCACGTCGGACTTGGTGCAGCTGTCCGAGTACGTCTCGTTGGCCACGAAGGTCGCCGACAGGATCGACTTCCCGGAGAACTTGGACGTCGGGATCGTGTAGAAGATCCGCTTCACGTCCTCGGGGGCGCACCGCACGTCACCCGCGCAGTACCCCATGCCGGAGTCGGAGTTGCCGTTGAACTTCCACTGCGGGGAGGAAGCCCAGAAGCGGGACACGAAGGTCCAGTTGGACGCCTTCGGGGAGTACCACTGCGGGTCGATGAAGACCGGGAACGTGGCGTTCTTCAGCAGGCCCTGGTCGGGCCGCAGCACGAGCCGGTCGTCGGCCGCGGGCACGCTCACCGCGATCGGGGCGACGTTCGCGGAGGCGTCCGGGCCGTCGGCGGGGTTGGCGGGGCTGACGGGGGCGTCGGCCACGGCCGCCTTCGCCGACCGCGCGGCGGAGGCCGGGGCGGCGGGGGTCGTCGCGGAGTCCCACATCACGGGCCGCGGCGCCACGAAGACGGGGCCGCCCGCGCCCTTGTCGACGGCCGCGAGGCCGCCGTCGGCGGTGGTGCGCACGTCCATGCCGTCCGCGTCCATCGCGAGCTTCAGCTCGGCCAGCTTCGGGTCGGCCGCCGCCTGCGGGGTCTTGACGACCAGCACCTCCGAGGCGCCGTCGACGCTCGCCCTCACCTGGAGGTCGACGTCCTTGAGCACCGACCGGTAGGTCGCGGTGCTGCCGTCGATGACCGGCTCCGGCAGGGCCGTCGGCCAGGACAGCGACAGCGTCCGTCCCACCCGGCCCAGGGTGATCAGCGGCTGCTTGTCGCCGCCGCCGGAGAAGGCGATGTCCATCGTGGCCACCTTCGGCCCGACGGAACCGTCCGCGCGCTTCTCCAGGCCGGTGTCGACCGGCTTCCACGCGCCGTCCACCCGGGCGCGGACCGGACGCACATGCTCGATCGCCTCGAAGTTGCCGTTCGGCAGCGCGTACGTCTCACTCGTCTCACCCCGCAGGGAGGCGATCTCGACCTTCTTGCCGGAGCGCTTCGCCTGGCTGAAGGCGGCGTGCTCGGACGCCGTCCCCACCACCGGGGTCTTCGCCGGCGCGGCGGCGTGCGCGGCCGGGGCGGAGAACCCCAGGGCCGGCAGCGCGGCGAGAAGCGCCAATGACGTAGCGGCAGATGTCCAACGTTTCGCCGTACCCGGCTTCACGCCGTCAGCACGGCGTGACCTGTCCCACTTCATAGCCCCCACCATGGACTCACAAGATCTACACAGCAGCGGCTGATCAAACCCTGGGCCTCTTCGGACGGTCAACGGTCAACCGGCGGCAGGGGACGACCTGTAAGGGACATGACCGGATCAGGAAGGGGAACTGTGAATATCACCTTTTCCCTGAGTGAACGGACGGCCAATCGGCATGGTCCGGCGGGGGCCGCTCGGGAGTGGAGTCCGGTCCGACCTGGGAGGATCCGTCCGGCGCACTCCCCCGCGGCGCCGCGACCGGCACCCCGGTCGGCACGGACCGGACGCGCCGGCCGACGGCCCGCGGCGCGCCCGGCGCACCGCGAACCTGTCCGTAAGATCCCTTGCATGACGGGCCAACACCATGGTGACCATGCGTCGGATTCGTCCGGTGAGGGCGGTATGCGCCTGTCGGACACCGGCCGGGTCGAAGCCTTCAGCGACAGCGTCTTCGCCATCGTGATCACGCTCCTGGTGCTCGACCTCTACGACCACGACGTCCGGCCCGGCGACCTCGCGTCGGACCTGCTCGCGCGGTGGCCCGCCTATGCGGCGTTCGTGGTCTCGTTCGTCTACGTCGGCGTCATCTGGCTCAACCACCACGCGCTCTTCCGCCGGATCCACCGGATGGACGGCGGCCTGCTGTGGATCAACCTCGCGATCCTGTTCAGCACGGTGATCGTCCCCTTTCCCACCTCCGTGCTCGGGGACGCCGTGGCCGAGGGCGGGGGCACCGACGACCAGCGGGTCGCCGTCGTGCTCTACGCCCTGGTCGCCGCCGTCATGTCGGCACCGTGGTGGGGGGTGTTCTCGTACCTGTGCCACCACCCGGAACTGCTCGAGCCGGGCGTCCCGACCGGCTACCTCCGCGCGCAGCGGATCCGGCCGTTGACCGGTCTCGTGCTGTACGTGGTCTGCGGGGTCGGAGGCTGGTTCGTCGGCCCGGCCTTCGGGATGGCCTGCATCGCCGTGGTGATCCTCTACCACGCGCTCACCAGCGAGGGCCTGCGGGAAGGACCGGCCGGCCGCCTCCTCGGCGCCTTCAGGCGCTGACCCCGGTCGTACGTCGGGCGGGTCAGGCGTCCGGGGTCAGCACGGTGCGCTGCCCGGGGGCCTCCGGGGTGGTCCAGGCGTGTTCGACCCGGGAGAGCGGGACCGGCAGGGTGTCGACGGCGAAGGTGCCGGAGTCGATGAGGCCCGCCAGGGAGGGGAGTTCGGCGAGGATGCCCTCGGTGCTGACGGAGCCCTGGCCGCTGCCCATGAGCCGCAGGTTCGCGCCGCGCAGGTAGGCCGAGGGCAGCGTGATGTCCGGTCCGGCGACGGAGCCGATCTGGACCCAGGCGAGGGGCTTGGCACGCTCGGCACGGGCGGTCAGCACGGCGGGCAGGGCGTGCTCGGCGGCGGGGCCCCACAAGTAGTCCAGGACGACGTCGGCGTCGCCGGCCGCGCGCCCGAGCCGGCCGGCGGTCCGCTCGGGGTCGCCGAGGAGGGGGACGGTCTCGTCGGCGCCGAGACCGGGGAGGAGCTCCAGGCGTTCGGGGTCGCGGCCGGCGGCGACGACACGTGCGGCGCCGAGGTGCTTGGCGACCTGGACCGCCAGCCGGCCGGCGCTGCCGGTGGCGCCCAGGACCAGGACGGTGGCGCCGGGCGGCAGGGGGGCGCGGCGGCGCAGGGCGATCCAGGAGGACATCGCGGGGTTCATCGCAGCGGCCACCGCGACCGGGTCGGTGCCCGCGGGCAGGCCCACGGCCCGGCGGCGGTCGACCACGGCCCGCTCGGCCATGGTGCCGGCCACCCCGTCCGGGGCGACGAAGTAGAGCAGTTCGCCCTGCGGGGTGCGGCCGACCGCGTCGATGCCGGGGACCAGCGGCAGGACGCCCTCGGAGGTGCAGTGGCTCCCGTCGGCTCCCGAGCGCACCCGGGGGTGGAGCCCGGCGGCCAGGACGTCGACGAGGAGCTCGTGCTCCCCGCGCGGCTCGGGTTCGGCGACGGTGCCGTAGCGGGGAGGTGCGTCGAAGGAGTGGACGACGGCTGCGTGCATGGCGGCCTCCAGAGAGGTGGGAGGGGCGGACGCATATAGTTTGTATCGCGTACCACTTTCAAAGTAGTTTGCGTCACGTACCAAGTCAAGCGGAGGCAGCCATGACCGAACAGCGCGAACCGGACCTCACCGACGGCCCCGCGAACACGACCGACGCGCTCGCCCAACTGTCGTTCCTGGTCCACGGAACGCTGGCACGCGTCGCGGCGCGGCACGACCTGTCCCTCGTCCAGATCCGCCTGCTCGGCATCCTGCGCGACCGCCGGCCGGGCATGCTCGAACTGGCCCGCCACCTGGACCTGGACAAGTCCTCGATGACGGGGCTCGTCGGCCGCGCCGAGAAGCGCGGACTGGTGGAGCGGCTGCCCTCGCCCCACGACGGGCGCGGCGTCCTGGTCGCCCTCACCCCGCTCGGGAAGCGGCTCGCGGAACAGTGCACCGCCGAGATGGACGAGCACGTCGCGGCGCTGACCGAAGTCCTCACGCCCGGCGAGCGCGCGGCGATCCGCGCCGTGAGCACAAAGCTCCTGCGTGCTGCCGGAAAGTGACCGAGTCCCGCGGGTCGGCGGGGCTTCGCCGCACCGACACCTCCCGGTCACCGAACGGTCGTGTCGCCCTGTGACGGTCGGGGAAGTTGGCTATACAACTTTCGCCGAGGAGTGAGCATGACCCCCCTGACCGCCTTCCCGGTCGCCGAGCTGCCCGCGATGTGGCTGCGCGACAACTGCCCCTGCACGGACTGCCGCGACCCGCGGTCGGGCCAGAAGCTCTTCCAGATCGGCGCGCTGCCCGACGGACTCCGCGTCGAGACGGCAACCGATGCCACCGGCACCGCCGGGGAGCCCGCGATCGAGGTCGTCTGGGCGCCCGACGGCCACCGCTCGACGTACCCCGTCACCTGGCTCACGGCCCACCGGCCCGGCGGCACCTCGTACGGCGACCGGCGCACCGAGGACGGCAAGGAGCTGTGGAAGGCCCGCGATCTGGCCGGGCGGCTGCCCGAG
Organism: Streptomyces sp. NPDC088732; assembly: GCF_044751205.1. Lineage (NCBI taxonomy): Bacteria > Bacillati > Actinomycetota > Actinomycetes > Kitasatosporales > Streptomycetaceae > Streptomyces > Streptomyces sp. NPDC088732. The sequence continues at coordinate 137,260 of NZ_JBIVLI010000010.1, read as the reverse complement.
GCGGACTGGGACGCCTACATCGCCGAACCGGGCCTGCGGGCGCGCCTGCTGGAGTCCGTCCTGCGGCTCGGCTTCATGCTGCTGCACAAGGTGCCCGAGCGCGACGAGCAGGTGCTCGCCGTGGCCGAGACCTTCGGCTTCGTCCGCGAGACCAACTACGGCAAGCTCTTCGACGTGCGCGTCGAGCCCGACCCGAACAACCTCGCCTTCACCTCGGTCGCCATCACGCCGCACACCGACAACCCGTACCGCGACCCGGTCCCGACGATCCAGCTGCTGCACTGCCTGGTCAACGACGCCGAGGGCGGCGACTCCGGCCTCGTCGACGGCTTCGCCGCGGCCGCGCTGCTGCGCCGCGAGGACCCGGAGGCCTTCGCCGTCCTCAGCCGGACGCCCGTGCCGTTCGTCTTCCGCGACGCGGGGACCGAGCTGCGCGCCGATCACCCCCTGATCGGCACCGACGCACTCGGCCGGGTGCGCGAGGTGCGCTTCAACAACCGCTCGATCAGCGCGCTGCGGCTGCCGGCCGCCGAGCTCGACGCCTTCTACGCGGCGTACCGCACCTTCGCGGAGCTGCTGCTCCGCCCCGAGCTGCAGCTGAACTTCCGCCTGTCGCCGGGCGACTGCCTGGTCTTCGACAACACCCGCCTCCTGCACGCCCGCACGGCCTTCGCCCAGGACGGGGCACGCCACCTCCAGGGCTGCTACGCCGACCTCGACGGCCTCGCGAGCAGCCTGGCCGTGGTGCGGCGCGCGGACACCGTGGAGCCGCTGGCCGAGCTGTTCGCCGGGGCGGGCTCCGCGGAGTACCTGGGCGAGGCGGTCTCCATGGCCGAGCACATGCTCCAGGCCGGCGCCCGCGCCGAGGCCGCCGGCGCCCCGCCGCACCTGGTGGCCGCCGCGCTGCTGCACGACGTCGGGCACTTCGCCGGCGAGGTCACCGGCCAGGACCTCATGGACGGCACCGACAACCGCCACAGCCACACCGGCGCCGACCTGCTGGCCCGCTGGTTCGGGCCCGAGGTCACCGAGCCGGTGCGGCTGCACGTCGCGGCGAAGCGCTACCTGTGCGCGGTGGAGCCGGAGTACTACGACCGGCTGTCGGAGGCCTCCAAGCACACGCTGGCGGTCCAGGGCGGCCCGATGACCCCTGAGCAGGCGGCCGTTTTCGCCGCCCTCCCGGGCGCGGCCGACGCGGTCGCCGTCCGCCGCTGGGACGAGGCCGCGAAGGACCCGGAAGCCTTCACGCCGGCGTTCGAGCACTTCGTCCCGCTGCTCACCGCGCTGATGCGCGGCTGAGGCACGACGGGTCGTCCTCGCGTCCCGCGCCGGCGCTTGCCCGGCGGCGCGGGTCCGGGAATGCGCCCATCGGCAACGGCCCTTGCCCGCACCGCGCTTACCTGCCTCAGGCCGGAGCACGGGAGCCGGAGGGAACGGCGGCGAGCCGGGTCTCCGCGATGTGGAGGCCGACGTACTCGGCAAGCTGCTGCGCGTCCCGCGGTTCTTCCGCCCTGAACGAGATACGGCGGATCAGGCCGACGTTGTCGAGCCCGACGCCCTCGCGGGCAAGGACGAAGACCAGCACGAGGAAAGCGGACCGGGCGTTGCCGTCGTCGAAGGGGTGGAAGAAGCAGACGTCGAGAAAGGCGCGGGCGGCACGGGCCGACAAGGCCAAGGTGTTCTCGCCGCCCGGCGCGCTCTCGGCCAGGCAGGCGTCCAAGCGGACGGGCGTCGCCGCGCCGATGCCGTAGCGCTCCCTGCCCTCCTTGGCGAAAGCGGGCAGGCTGCGGAACGCCGGCGGCTGCGGTGTGTGCAGGACGTGCTGCTGCCAGCCGCGCAGCAGTGCGAAGTCGAGCGGGGCGGAGCGGGCCGCGTCGAACCGTGCCAGGGCCAAGGCGTCGAGCAGGCCCTTCTCGCGGTCGGGGTCCAGGGCGCCGTCGAAGACACGGATGTCCTCCGCCGCTCCGTCGCGTGAGGGGCTGACCGGCCCCTCCGACGCCCCGTCCCGGGCGGCCTCCCACGACACGGCTTCGCGCACGGCGAGCCACCGCTCCAGATGGTCGGGCGTCGCGGGTTCGGGGAGCCACTTGCCGTCTTGCGGCCACAGGGACAGCGCGAGTCTTTCCGCGACGTCTGCGACGAGAGCAGCGTCGGGGCCCGTCCAACTCAGGAACCGCCCGCCGATCGCCCGGTCGACCAGGTCCCCCGCGATGCCGGGTCGGACTCCCCAGTGGCTGAGGAACCAGGTGAGCACCTGACGGCAGTGCCCGTACCAGGCGCTGCCGCAGCCCGTGCGGTCCGTCACGTACAGGATCAGGTTCCTCGCGGCACACTCCCACAGGATCCGCTGGTCCTCGACAGCCGCCGGCTCCAGCGCGTACGCCTCGAACTTCTCGGCCAGGCTTTCCAGCCACTCGCGCCACTCGCAGAGCGACGCGACGACACGGGCGACGGTCTCCTCGGGGGTGGTGATCGAGCCTGCGGCGCCGCGCCAGCTCCCGACCGGCCCGCCGTCGAAGTCCTCCTCGTCGTGCGCCCAGCGCCAGCCCACGACCCAACGGCCGTACGTCTTCACCAAGGCATGCGACATGGCGTCGGCCCAGGGGCGCGCCTCGTTCCAGCGCCAGGCGTCCAGCACGGCATCGCCGGCCGGGACATCGGGGCGACGTGGCACGCGCCGGGCCGGCCCGAGCGACCGCACCACCCGGTTCGCTGACGCGCTGTCGAAGGGGTGACGGGCTGGGTCCACCTCGTCCCAGCTCAGATCGCGAGGAGACAGCTCTGGGTTCACCGGGCAAGCCTGCCACGGTCACTCGGTACGCGTACGCGTGAACAACCGCGGGAGGTCACCGATCGCGGGCGGAGGCGAGGCGGCGGATGCGCTTCGTGCGGCCCGTGGTGGCGAGGCGGTGCAGGACGGCGGGTTCCTGCGAGGAGGCGGCGAGGCGGAGTTGGAGCCAGTCGGACCAGGAGTCCTGGACGGACGGGTCGGCGAGCTGGGCGGACAGCGACGGGCTTTCGAGGACGCCGAGTTCGCGGGCGCGGCGGGCGGCGTAGGCGCGGGCGCGCGCGGTGCCGAGGCGGTCGGTCCAGGCGGGGCGGTCGGCGGCCGGGACGTGGCCGAGGGCGTGCAGGACGATGCCGAGCGCGATGGCGTCGTCGGGCTCGGTGGCGACGGCGTCGAAGAGTTCGGGCAGGCGGGCGGGGTCGTCCATGGCCAGGCGGTACCGGGCCCACCGTTCGTGCTCGCCCGGCGGCCCGGTCAGGCCCGGTCCGTGCGCGGGCTGTGGTGGCGGCCGAGGGTGGAGGCGGCGACCGAGTTGTGCACCGTGAAGGCGATGGTGCCCGGCAGGTAGCGGTCCTCGGACCACTCGACCGGCACACCCGCCGGGTCCGTCGTACGGCGCCGCTCGCGCAGCAGGACCTGGCCGGCCGGGCACTTCAGGAGCCGGACGTCGTCCTCGTCGGCCCACGCGATGTCGATGGTGTGGTCGGCGTCGGTGAAGAGCACCCCGTGCCCCACCAGCGCCTCGGTGTGCGACACGACGTCGGGCGCCAGTTCGGCCACCAGGGCGCCCACCCGGGCGGGGTACAGGGAGCGCTCGACCATGACCGGTTCGCCGGACAGGGTCCGCACCCGCAGGACGAGGTGGACCTCCGCGCCGGGTTCCAGGCCCAGTTGCGCGGCCTCGGCCGGTTCGGCCGGCCGCCGTACGACGCGGTCGACGCGCCCGCCCGGCGTCTCGCCGAGGGAGCGGGCCCAGTTGGTGAAGCTCAGCAGTTCGGAGAAGCTCTGCGACCGCGGGCCGCCGAGCACCGTGCGCGGGGTGCCGCGCCGCGAGGTGACCAGGCCGTCCGACCGCAGCACGGCCAGGGCGTGCCGCACCGTGCCGCGGGAGACCCCGTAGCGCTCGGCCAGTGTGCCCTCCGGGGGCAGCTTGGAGCCGGAGGCGTACTCGCCGGCGATGATCGCCGCGCGGAGTTCGGCGGCGACCCTGCGGTACCGCAGGTCGCTGTCGCCGCTGCCCTGGTCCTCACGCAACGTGTCTCCCGGCCGCTCTCGTGTCCACCGGGCCGGCGGTCCGGCCGGCCACGGACAGACCTTATCCGGCCCGGACCGCCGGTCCAGGCGCAGGTGGGACACGGCGAGGGTCCGGGCCGGAGCGAGTGCCCCGGCCCGGACCCCTCGGGACGTCCGTCACACGGCGTGGACGGTGCCCGCGTACCGCTGGACGAAGCGGGTGCCGGTGCCCGCCGTGACGGTCACGTCGTACCGGCCGTCGTCGGTGCGCCACTTCACGGTGTCCTGGTGACCGGCCCGGACCCAGACGATCTCCTCCTCACCGTCGAAGTCGTTCGGCGTGACGGTGAAGGCCACGTCGGAGCCGCCGTCGTTGCGCAGCTCCAACTCGACCGTGGTGTGGCCCGGGTCGTCGGCACGGCGCAGCGCCGCCCCGACGAGCGGCGCGGCCACGTCGTCCTGGCCGTCGCGGACGACGGTGCCCGCGAAGCGGCGGACGAAGCCGTCGGCGCCGTGCACGGAGAAGTCGTAGCGGCCGTCGGTGGCCGCCGCGTCCCACACGTAGGTGCGCGACGAGTGCGGCTGCACCGTGAACGGGGTGCCGACGCGCGGCAGGGCGATGTTGGGCAGCACGGTGAAGTGGTAGCCCACGGTGCCGTCGTTGGTCAGCGTGCAGGTGACCTTGCCGGTGGCCCGGTCGACCGTCACGTCGGCCCACGGCAGGTACGGCAGCGGGCGGTGCGGCCGCTCGCCCTCCTCCTGCGCCGGCATCGACTGCGCGGTGGGGATCTTGACGCCGGGCAGGGAGTTGCCGGCGTCCGCCTTCGCCATCAGCGCGACCGTGTCCGGCAGGGCCGGGATGCTGTAGTCGGGCTTGGTGAAGTCGAAGGCGCTGGTGAGGTCGCCGCAGACGGTGCGCCGCCACTCGGAGATGTTGGGCTCCCGCACACCGGTCACGCGCTCCAGGAACTGCACCACCGACGTGTGGTCGAAGACCTGGGAGTTGACCCAGCCGCCGCGCGACCACGGCGAGACGACCCACAGCGGCACCCGGCTGCCCAGGCCGATCGGCTTGCCGTTCGCGAACTCGTCCTTGGTGCCCGCCTCGGGCATCGGCGGGATGACGTGGTCGAAGTAGCCGTCGTTCTCGTCGTACATGACCAGGAAGACGGTGTGCTTCCAGACCTCGGGGTTGGAGAACAGCGACTGGAGCGCGGTGTTGACCCAGTGGGCGCCGTAGTCGGGGCCGGCCGACGGGTGCTCACTGAACAGGTACGGCGCCACCAGCCAGGAAACGGTGGGCAGGGTGCCGTCCTTGCAGTGCTTGTCGAACGCCGCGGGGTCGAACTTCGTCATGGCGTTGACGTAGCGCGGGTCGTCCTTGGGGAACGCGTGGAACTGCTTGAAGTACGACAGCGCGTTGTCGTCGTAGTCGCCGTAGCGGTCGTCCGAGCCGTCCGGGTTGTGGTAGACGCGCCAGCTGACGCCGGCCTCCTCCAGCCGCTCGGCGTACGTCGTCCAGTCGGCCACCGGGTTGTCGGTGACCGGGGTGTTGTCGGTCCACGGGCCCGTGGTGCCGTCGACGCCGGGGCCGGCGGTGCCGGTCCACAGGTAGAGGCGGTTGGGGTCGGTGGGGCCGTTCAGGGAGCAGAAGTATCCGTCGCAGAGGGTGAAGGCATCGGCGAGGGCGTACTGGTAGGGGATGTCCTCGCGGTTGAAGTAGCCCATGGTGCGCTCGCCCTTGGCGGAGACCCACTTGTCCATGGAGCCGCTGTTGACCGCGGAGTGGCCGGTGTCCCAGTCGTGCGGGAGGCCGCCCGCGTTCTGGGCGTTGTACTTGGTGGTGTCCATCCGGAAGGGCAGCAGGTAGCCCTCGGAGCGGCTGCGGTCGGGCTGGCGGAACACGGAGTCGCCGCTGGGCAGCACGACGGCCTGGCGGTCGCCGAAGCCCCGCACGCCGTTGAGCGTGCCGAAGTAGTGGTCGAAGCTGCGGTTCTCCTGCATCAGGATGACGACGTGCTTGACGTCGGCGATGCTGCCGTCCCGGTCGTCGTGGCTCGCTGCCTCGGCCGTGCCGGGCAGTCCGACGGCTGCGACGGCAGCCCCGGCGGCGGCGGTGCCGATGAAGGCGCGGCGGCTGAACTGGGTCATGGGGTGGTCCTTCGGGTCGTTCGGGTCAGCCGCGGGCGGACAGGGAGAAGGTGACGACGGCGGCGGCGTGGTCGGAGGGCCAGCCGTTGGCCGCCGTGCCGGGCACGGGCCGGGGCCAGCCGGTGACGAGGCTGTGGGCCTCGACGACGCGCAGCGGTCCCGCGTACTGGATCTGGTCGACGCGGTCCTGCGGCTCGGCACCGCTGCCGCTGTCACGCTGCGGCCTGACGGGGGACCAGGTGGTGCCGGGCTCCGCGACGGGGTCGGTGTGCACGGCGCGGAAGGCGTCGGTGAGGCCGGCCTGCTCCAGGGTTCCGGTGACGGGCCAGCGCACGCGGCCCACTCCCCCGTGCTGGTCGGCCGTCTTGGCCGTCCAGTCCAGGTGCGAGGGCGAGGCGAGGCCGGCGGCCAGGACGACCGCGCCGCGGGAGGCGATGTCCGCCCGCATCGCGGCGACCAGCGCCACGGCCTGCCGGTAGCGGAGCGTCTGCTCCTCGGCCGCCTCGACCTGGGCGGCGCTGCTGCCCGCGAGGAGCGCGTACGGCCCGTAGGCCGCCTCGTCCAGCTGGGCGGCCCACAGCCGCACCGCGGGGCCGCCGGGCGGCTGCAGCGTGGCGGCGGCGGCCGGCAGGTCCGCGGTGGGGGCGACGACGTCGGTGAGCGGGTAGCGGCTGACGATGCCGAGGCCGCCGGCCTGGTGGACGTCCCAGCCGAGCGCCTTGGCCAGGTTGCCGGCCGCGGTGCCGCCGGACTCCTGGAGGGCGACGACGTCGAGGCCCTGGGTGAGCACCAGGCTCAGCAGCTTCTCCGCGAAGCCGTCGATGTGGGTGCCGGCGTCCCAGAGGTTCAGCGAGGCGACCTTGAGCGGGATGCGGTCGCGGTTGTCGCGGACCGGCACCTGCACGGTGATCGTGTCGCTGCCCGCCGCGCTGTCGGTGACGGAGACGACCACGCGCCCCGGGTTCTTGGGCGTCGCGGCCGGCGCCTTGCCGGTGACGGTGCCGTCCGCGGCCACCGACAGCCAGGAGTCGCCTCCGGCGCGCCGGAACGTCGCGCTGCCGGCGGGGTTGCCCTCGGGGCGCGCCCACAGGCCCGCCAGCGGCACGGAGATGTCCGTGCCCGTCAGCTGGGGGGCGGTCGTGAGGGCGTCCACCACCGCGTGCGGGCGCGGGATGACGGGGCGGGGGACGAAGCTGAACGGCGCGGTCTTGGCGAGGATGCCGTAGCCGTCCTTCGCCAGCAGGTAGCCGGTGTACGGGCCGCCGGTCAGGCCGGCGGTGTTGATGGTGATGTCGCCAGAGGCGGCGGGCGTGTACTCCCAGGCCAGCGAGCCGCCGTTGCCGGGCTGCCGGTTGCCGTCGTAGACACCGACCCAGTTCGTGGCGTACGGCGTGTCGGTGGTCCAGTGGAAGACGACCTGGTCGCCCTCGTAGGGGTTGGGGGTCTTCAGCGTGATGGAGTCGCCGGTGGGCGCACCGGCGAAGCTGAACGGCGCGGTCTGCGCGAGGATGCCGTAACCGTCCTTCGCGAGGAGGTAGACGGTGTACGGGCCGCCGCTGAGGCCGGAGGTGTCGAGCGTCACCTGCCCGGAGGCACCGGGGGTGTACGTCCATACCAGGGAGCCGCTGCCGCTCGCGGGCTTGCGGTTGCCGTCGTAGACGCCGATCCAGTTCTTCGGGTCGGGGGCGTCCGTCGTCCAGGTGAAGGTCAGCTTGTCGCCCCGCTGCGGGGACGTCGGGGAGCTGAGCGCGATGGTGCTCCCGGACGCGGCGTCACGAGTGAGAGGTGGCACGGTGATGGGTCCTCTCCGCCCGGGGACCGCCGCGGCGGGACCCGGGTGAGCAAAGTTGTCTATATAACTTCGCTCCAGCAAGCCGTCTCGTGGCGACGTCCCGGTGAACGAGGGATTGCCGTCCGCGGGGCGGCAAACGGAATTCTCGCTCCGCGCCGCGCCCGCCCCGCCGTGCACGAGAGGCGGTGAAACACCAGGCCAACTGCGGTTGTCGGGCGGGCGGTGGCGTGCGCCGGGGGTGCGGCGGCACGTGGCGCGCCCGCATCCGGGATGCCGGTGCCTGGTGACGGGGTGGCGGGGTCCGGTCGAGCACACTGTGCGCAGCCCGGCCGTTTCCGGGCCACGGTCCTGACCCGTTCCCGCCGATGGATTTCCTGCACGTGCGGCCGCTCACCACCGGCTAATTTGGGGCACCCCGAAGCAGAGGAGAGCGCCGTGGGCAAGGTGGTCATGTACAGCACGGTGTCGGTGGACGGCTTCGTCGCGGACGAGAACGACCAGCCCGGACCGCTGTTCGACTGGCTGGTCAGTGGTGACGTCCCATTGGACGGGAGCGGCGCGCTGAAGGTGTCGCAGACGTCCTACGACCACACCCGGCCGTACTGGGACCGGATCGGGGTGACCGTCGTCGGCCGCCATGTCTTCGACATGACGGACGGCTGGGACGGGAAGCCTCCGGGCGGGATCGAGCACGTCGTCGTCGTGACCCACCGGGGCAGGCCCGAGGGCTGGCACCCCGAGGCGCCGTTCCACTTCGTCGACGGCGTCGAGGCAGCAGTCGCCAAGGCGCAAGAGCTCGCGGGTGACCGCGTCGTCGAGGTCGCCGCCGGCGACGTCGGTGGCCAGGTGCTTGCCGCGGGCCTGGTCGACGAGGTGCGCATGGACGTCGTACCCGTGGTGTTCGGGTCGGGCAAGCGCTATTTCGGATCGGTCCACGCGCAGCACCTGCTGGAGGATCCCGACGTGGTGATCCAGGGCGACCGGGTGCTTCACCTGAGCTATCGCGTGCGCCGTTGACCGATCCGAACGCGAACCATGACACCGGACCGGAGGCCCGCCCGTGTGGACTCGCGCGGCGCGCGCCCCGGGATGAGCGCCGCGCCGGGGTCCCGTTCGTATGATCGCCAGGCTCAGGACGTCGGCACCGAGGCGGTCGGGACGTGGCACAACCGGGAATCGACTACGAGGCGGTCTTCCGCGGACTGCCCAGCGCGGTGGCGCTCCTGACACCGCAGTTGTTCTTCGTCGACGCCAACGAGGAGTACCTCGCCCTGTCGGGCCGGCCGGCCGCGGAGGTGATCGGGCACTTCCTCTTCGACGTGTTCCCCGACAACCCCGACCACCGCGGGGCGTCCGGGATGCGCAATCTCGGGGCCTCGCTGCGGCGCGTCGCGTCGACGGGCGAACGGGACGCCATGGCGCTGCAGCAGTACGACGTCGAGGACCCCGAGCACCCCGGGCGGTGGGAGGAGCGGTACTGGAGCCCGGTCAACATGCCGGTGTTCGGGGACGACGGGCGCGTGGCACTGCTGGTGCACCGGGTGGAGGAGGTCACCGAGCTCATCCGCGCCCGGGGCGGCCCCGACCGGGACCGCTCCAGGGTGCTGGAGGCCGAGCTGTACGGCAGGGCGCGCGAGTTGCAGGAGGTCAACGAGCGGTTGCGGCGCGCCCACGCCCGCGAGCGGGAGGTGGCGCTCGCGCTCCAGTCGGCGATGCTGCCCGCCCCGCAGCCGCTGCGGCAGCACCGCGTGGCGGTGCGCTACCGGCCGGCCACGGGGGCGCTCAATGTGTGCGGCGACTGGTACGACCTGGTGGACCTGCCCGGCGGGGGCGACCGGATCGGGGTCGCGGTCGGCGACGTCGTGGGGCACGGCCTGCCGGCAGCGTGCGTCATGGGGCAGTTGCGCAGTGCGCTGAGCGCGGCCTCACGGGTCGCGGACGGCCCGGCCGGCGCCCTGGAGGTCCTGGGGCTGTACGCGCGCTCGGTGCCCGGTGCCGAGTCGACGACGGCGGTGAACGCCTTCGTCGACTGGGACGCGCGGACCGTCACCTACAGCAGTGCCGGGCATCCGCCGCCGGTCCTGCTGCACGCCGACGGCACCGTGGACTTCCTCGACCAGGCCACCGATCCGCCGCTGGGTGCCCGTCCGGAGCACGACTCCCGGCCGCAGGCCGTGATCCCGTTCACCGAGGACGACACGCTCGTGCTCTACACCGACGGCCTGGTCGAGCGGCGCGGCGAGGACATCGACACGGGTCTCGCCCGCCTCGCCGGCGTTCTCGGCCGGCACCGCGGCGCCGGGCCGGAGCGGCTCGCCGACGCGGTGCTCGGCGAGCTGCTGCCGCCCGGCGGGATCACCGACGACACGGCACTGGTGGTCGTCCGCCTGTGAGCCGCGGCGCGACGCACTGACGGGCCGTCAGTTGAAGCCGACGACGGAGTGCGGCCGGTAGGGCTCCTCCAGGGACTTCGCTTCCGCCTCGTCCAGGGACAGGTCGAGCGAGGCCACCGCGTCGAGCAGGTGCCGCTCCTTGCCGACGCCCACGATGGGCGCGGTCACCCCCGGTTGCCGCAGCAGCCAGGCCAGGGCCACCTGGGCGCGCGGCACGCCGCGCCGCTCGGCGACGGCCGCCACCGCGTCGACGACGACGCGGTCCTGCTCGTCGTACAGGCCCCGCCCGTAGTCGTCGGTCTCCTGACGGGCGCTGCCCGCGTCCCAGTCACGGGTGAGCCGGCCGCGGGCCAGCGGGCTCCACGGCGTGACGCCGACGCCCTGGTCGGCGCAGAGCGGCAGCATCTCCCGCTCCTCCTCGCGGTAGAGGAGGTTGTAGTGGTTCTGCATGCTGACGTACTTCGTCCAGCCGCCGCGCTCCGCGGTGTGCTGGGCCTTGGCGAACTGCCAGGCGTACATGGAGGACGCCCCGATGTAGCGGGCCTTGCCCGCCTTGACCACGTCGTGGAGTGCCTCCATCGTCTCCTCGATGGGCGTGTCGTAGTCCCAGCGGTGGGTGATCAAGAGGTCGACGTAGTCGGTGCCGAGGCGGCGCAGGCTGGCGTCGATCTCGGTGTGGATCGCCTTGCGCGACAGCCCCGCGCCGTTGGGCCCGGGGCGCATGCGGCCGTGCACCTTCGTGGCCAGGACGATCTCGTCGCGGTTCGCGTGCTCGGCCAGCACCCGTCCCACGATCTCCTCGCTGGTGCCGTCGGAGTAGACGTTGGCGGTGTCGAAGAAGGTGACGCCCGCTTCGAGGGCGGCGCGGATCAGCGGGCGCGCGGCGTCCTCGTCGAGCGTCCAGGGGTGGTTGCCGCGCTCGGGCACGCCGTAGCTCATGCAGCCGAGGCATATGCGCGAGACGTCAAGACCGGTGGAACCGAGTTTCGTGTACTGCACGTTGCTGCTACCTCCGCGAAAGGTGTGTCGTCCGGGGCGGACAGGACGGGCGTGGGCCTGGCTGCCTGGCGGTCATACGCGCACCGCCCAGAGGGTGCCGCCGCCGTCGAGGACGGCGATCAGGTCGCCGCTCGCGGCGGGCGCACCCACGGTCGTGCTGTCGAACTGGCCCGACCAGAGCGTACGGCCGCCCTCCACGTCGACGATCCGCGCACTGGTCCATCGCCGGAACACCCGTGCCTGAACCGTGTCGGAGAGCAGGGCATAGGGGCCGCTGGCCCGCAGTCGTCCGCCTCTCCTTCAGGCCCGAGTCCCCCGGTGGTGATGGGTTTTCACTCGGCAGCGTTGATCGTGGACTGTGCCTCCCGGCTCCCGGGCGCACAGGACCCGGGCGGGAACGCACCGGCCGGTTCAGTGCGACGCGGGACCGTGCACGGCGGTGACGGACAGGGTCTTCACGCCGGTCGCGGCGCAGCCCAGCAGCGCGTCGTCCGGCAGGAAGAGCGCGTCACGCTCGTCGGGCGGGTAGACCCGCAGGCCCCGTGCCTTCTGCGGGTCGCACACCTTCTGGTCGTAGTTGTCCACCTGGGTCATGCGCAGCAGGGCCTCGGCGGAGCCGCCGCGCGGCAGCAGGACGGCCTTGCCGGGACCGCCCGTGCGCTCGGCGGGGTTGCCGACCTGCCGGCCCGCGGCGCCGTCGACCAGGGAGACCCCCGGGAAGCCGTACAGGGTGCAGGAACGCGGCCCGGAGTTGACGAAGACCAGCACGCGCTCCACCGAACCCGCCGCGCCCTGGGAGCCGCCGAAGGCGATCTTGAGCTGTGCGGACCGGCAGCCGGTCACCTGGGACACCGAGGTGGAAGAGGCGGACGAAGGGGACGAAGAGGACGAGGTGGAGGGCCGCACCGAGGGCGACCCCGTCGTTCCGGACGGCGCGGGCGCGGCGGTCGCCGTGCCGCCCTCCCCGGAGGGCAGGCCGCTCACGGACGGCGCGGCGGGCCGCACCGTCGAGACGCCACCGCCCCCGCCGGGCACCGGCGCCAGGAACACTCCCGCTGCCAGGCAGCCGGCCACCGCGGTGCCGAGCGCGAGCGCCCGGCGCCGTCGCACCGACCGGGCCCGGCGCCGGACGGCGTCGAAGGCGCCGGGCGGCGGTGCCAGGAGGACGACGGGCTGCCGGAACACCTCGGCGATCTCGCTCGGCTCGTCCTCGGCGCTCCCCCCACGGGACCCGGGGAGGTCGCCCGGGTCAGACGGTCGTTTCATGAAGCCCCCTGAGAGAGGCCCGCAGGTGCTGCCGGGCGGCGTGGAGATCGCTCTTGATGGTGCCGGGGCGCCGGTGGAGGGCCACCGCGATGTCGTTCACCGACAGGTCGGCGTAGTAGTGCAGCAGGACGGGGACGCGCAGCCGTCCCGGCAGGGCCTCCACCAGGGCGCGGATGTCGGTGCCGTGGTCGGCGGCCGGGGCATGGTCCACGGTCACGACCTCCAGCTGCCGCACGGTGACCTTCTCCCGCTCCTGCCGGCGCCAGTGGTCCTTGACGAGGTTCGCCCCTATGGAGAAGAGGTACGGAGCGGGTTCCCGGACCGTCGTCCACCGGGACCACAGTCGCGTGAACGACTCGGACGCGATCTCGTGCGCGACGGAGTCGCTGTCCACGAGCTTGCGGCACCAGCCCGCCAGCCGCGGGTAGAAGGACTCGAAGAACTCCTCCGCCTCCTCCGCTGCGCTGCTCACACCGAACCCGCCATTCCTGATCTCGCTCCCCCTGACGCGTGCGACGGCACCTCCGTCAGACGGTGACGACGCTCTTCCAGCCGCCGACGGGGCGTTCTCCCAGGTTAAGGCCCTGCAGGTTGCGCACGACGGTGGGGTGCTGCGCCTCCAGCCAGTCGCAGAACTGGCGGAAGGACACCATGCGGACGTCGTCCTTCTCCGCCATGTCGCCGATCACCTGCTCGACGGCGTCCATGTAGATGCCGCCGTTCCACTGCTCGAAGTGGTTGCCGATGAAGAACGGGGCGCGGTTCGTGGTGTAGGCGCGCTCGAAGCCGGCCATGTAGGCGCCGCGGGCCTGGTCGCGCCACGCGGGACGGCGTGCCGGGTCTCCGTGGGTGGTCCCGGACTGGTTGGCGAGCATGTTGTAGTCCATGGAGAGCACTTCGAAGCTGTGCCCGGGGAACGGCACGGACTGCAGCGGAAAGTCCCATATGCCGAGTTTGCGGCGGGGCCAGACCTGGAGTCCGCCCGGCGAGCTGGCGTCGTACCGCCAGCCGAGGGCGGCCGCGGTGGACAGCAGGTTGAACTGGCCCATCAGGCAGGGAGTGCGGCCGCCGACGAGTTCCTTGGTGTAGTCGAAGGGCAGCGGCTCCAGGTCGTCGAAGCCGGTGTTGGTCCGCCACTCCCGCACGAAGCGCGTGGCCTGCTCTATCTCGCTGCGCCACTCGGCGGGCGACCACCGCTTCACCGAGCCGTAGCCGCCGCAGAAGTGGCCGTTGAAGTGGGTGCCTATCTCGTGGCCCTCCAGCCACGCGGCCCGCAGCTGCTCCAGTGTCAGGCGTATGTGGGCGTCGGTCAGGTAGCCGATGTCGGAGGCGCCGACCGGATTGCGGGGCGGGTCGTACAGGTGCTTCTTGGACTCGGGCAGCAGGTACAGCCCGGAGAGGAAGAAGGTCATGGCGGCGCCCGCCTCCTCCGCGACCTTCCGGAAGCGCGCGAAGAGGCCGTTGTCGAGTTCACCGGCGCCGTCCCAGGAGATGACGACGAACTGCGGCGGCCGCTCCCCCGGCTCCAGCCTGCGCACCTCCGGCTGCCGCGGCTGGGCGCCGGTCAGCGAGGTCGAGCCGTCCCCTATCAGCCGCGGCGACTCCACGCTCGGGGGCAGGGGACGCGGCGGCGCGGAGGTCGCGGGGGCGGAGGGCGCCGAGGGGGACGGCGACGGGGAGGAGTTGCCCCGCGCGAAGGCCTCGCCGCCGGCGCCGCGGTACAACGCGTAGCCGCCGGCCGACAACAGGCCCGCGGCTCCCAGTCCCATGAACGCCCTGCGGGGCAGCCGGGACGGTTCCTCGTTCGCACGACCTGACGCGCTCACTTTGTCTCACTCACTGTTGACGGCCGATCACCGGAAGCCATCGCCTTCTTGCGACGCCACTGGTATAGAGACCGGTGCGGTACCCGTGGTTGTCACGGAATGGCAAAAAAGGCGGTCCGCCGGGTCGGGGGCGGGCTGTTCACCCCGTGGTGCCGAGCCAGTCCCGCGCCGACCGCGGGCTGCGCAGCCGTACGACGCGCAGCGGCGCGAAACGCCGGTCCAGGGAGCGCCGTTCGATCTCGGCGCGCCGGGCCGCGTGCTGGGACCAGGCCCACCGCACCGGGTGGTCGGCGCGGAACCACGAGGCCGCGGTCTCGACGTTGCCGCCGAAGACGCGCTCCCGCAGCACGGTCCTCCGCAGCGACCTGCGCAGGACCCGGGGCATGACGACCGACCTGGGGTAGTCGAGCCAGACGACGGTGTCGGCGTGCGTCCACACCAGGTCCCGGACCTCCGGGTAGCCGAAGGAGTCGAAGACCCACCCGGGGCCGGCGGCGATCTCCGCCACCCGCTCGCGGAACGCGGGGTCGGCGGCCCATCCGGGCCCGGTGAACTTCAGCGCGTCCATCTCGTGGAACGTCAGGCCCAGGCGCGCGGCCAGCGCGCGGGCCATGGTGGTCTTGCCCGCCCCGCTGATGCCGACGACCAGGATGCGTCTCATCCGCGCAGGTTATCCGGGGCGTGACGGCCGCCTCCCTCCCCGGGGGGACCGGCGCCCCGGCCGGTGGCGACGCGACGGTCCTCGGCGGGGGGCTACTGCCGATGCCGTGCCGGACGGCGCCTGAACGCCCTTCGCCGGCGAGGCGCTGGCGGTACCAGGCCCGGCGGCGCAGCGCCTGCCGTGGCGGTCACGTCAGGCCGACCAGTCTCGCACCACCGGTGGAACTGCCGTGCGCCCGGCGGCGCTCGGCCGAATGGACGTGACTCGTGAAACGGCAGCGGCCCGCCGCCACCCGTGCGGCCGGGCGGGGCGGGTCCGGTGAGCCGCGTGGCCCCTCACCCCGGCTCGAAGCCCGCTCGCCCGCGCTTCGGCAGAGCCGGCGCGCAGGCCTGTCAGCACAGCACCTTGAGCGCTCCCGGCCGGATGCGCGCGGTGACCGGGAGGACGGCGTCGACCTCCCCGTCCGCGCCGTAGGGGACGTCGCGGTCGGCCTCGATGCGGATCTCCCTGCCGCGGAGGATCTCGACCTCGGGCCGGTTCACGTGGGCGCCGGTCTTGAGTTCGTTCATCAAAGTGAAGAAGAGCCGGCGCGGCGCGTCGCGGATCATGACGACGTCGAGCAGCCCGTCGTCCACGCGGGCGCCGGGCGCGATCGCGCGACCGGAGCCGTAGAAGCCCGAGTTGGCCGCCACGACGGTGTAGCCCCGGCGCTCGTGGAGCTCCCCGTCGACGGTGACGCGGTAGGCGGCCGCGCGCCAGCCGGCGACCGCGCGCAGGCCGCCCGCGTAGTACGAGGCGGCGCCGCTCAGCAAACGGGAGGCGTTGGCGTGCCGGTTGGCGAGGGCGTCGACGCCCGCGTAGACACTGCCCAGCACGACCGTACGGTGGTGGACCGCGGAGTCGACCTCGATGGTGTCGACCGGGCGGGGGTCGCGGTCGAGCAGGACGCGGGCGAGTTCCTCCGGCCCCGCGGGCAGACCGAGGGCGCGGGCGAAGTCGTTGCCGCGGCCGGCGGGCACGAGGCCGAGGACGGCGTCCGTGCCGCTGAGGGCGCCGCCGACGCCACCGGCGATGCCGTCCCCGCCGACCGCGAGCACGACGCGGCCCCGCTCGCCCGCGCGGCGGGCGAGTTCCCGCGCGTGCGCCAGGCTGGTGCTGTACTCCGTCTCCAGCTCCGCTCCGGCCTCGCCCAGCAGCCGGGCGAGCGGCAGGAGGGCGGCGGCCCCGGTGGAGCCCCCGGCGGTGGGGTTGACGACGGCGGTGAACTGTCGCATGCGCGTACCTCCGTGACGGGGACGGGGACGGGGACCGGAACGGGGACGGGGCTCAGCGGCCCGGGAGGAGGATGCCGGGGTTGAGCAGCCCGGCCGGGTCGAGCGCGTCCTTCACGGCCCGCAGCGCGGCGATGCCCAGCGGGCCGGCCTCGCGCACGTACCAGTCGCGGTGGTCGCCGCCCACTCCGTGGTGGTGGCTGATGGTGCCGCCCGCGGCGATGATCGCCTCGTTCGCGGCGGTCTTGGCGGGCGCCCAGTGGGCGACGGGGTCCTCGCCCTGCGCCGAGACGACCGTGAAGTACAGCGAGGCGCCGTTCTCGTACACGTGCGAGATGTGGCACATGACCAGGGGCGGCGTGCCGGCGCCCGCGAGGGTGGCGGTCAGGGCGTGGCGCACCGAGTCGTACAGCTCCGGCAGGCGCGACCAGAACGTCGCGGTCTCCAGGGTCTCGGCGAAGGCACCCGCGTCCAGGAGGGCGTCGCGCAGATAGGGCGCGGAGTAGCGGCCGTGGGCCCAGCGCTGCCCGGGCTCCTCGCCGATGTACTCGCCGCCGCAGTCGCGCAGCACGGCCGCGGCCCGCGCCCGGCGGTACGCGGTGTCCTCCTCGGTGCCCTCGTAGCCGGTGATCGCGACGCAACCCGCCGCCGAGGGCCCGCCGGAGACGCCGATGGCGTCGGGCTGGGCCAGGCCGATCATCGTCTCCGTCTCGTCGGACAGCCGCAGCACCGTGGGGCGGGGGCCGTCCTGGGCGAGCCGGCGCAGCGCGGCCGTGCCCTCGGCGAACCCGGGGAAGCGCCAGCCCTCGTAGACCGCGACCTGCGGGACCGGGCGGATGCGGACGGTGACGGAGGTGATGACGCCGAGCGCGCCCTCGGAGCCGAGGACGAGCTGACGCAGGTCCGGGCCGGCGGCGGAGCGCGGCGCGCGGCCGGCGTCGAGGGTCCCGCGCGGGGTGGCGACGGTCAGGCCGAGCACCATCTCGTCGAAGCGGCCGTACCCGGCGGACGCCTGTCCGCTGGAGCGTGCCGCGGCGAACCCGCCGATGGTGGCCCATTCGTAGGACTGCGGGAAGTGGCCCAGGGTGAAGCCCTGTTCGGCCAGCAGTGCCTCGGCCTCCGGGGCGCGCAGGCCGGGTTGGAGGATCGCGGTGCGCGACACCGGGTCCAGGGACAGCATCCGGTCCATGCGGCGCAGGTCGAGGGCGACGAAGGGGCGGCCGCCCTGCGGGGCCAGGCCGCCGACGACGGAGGTGCCGCCGCCGAACGGCACGACGGCCAGGTCGTGTTCGGCGCACACGGCCAGCACGGCGAGCACCTCGTCGTGGCCGGCGGGCAGCACGACGGCGGCGGGGACGTCGGCGACGTCGCCGGCCCGGATGCGCAGCAGGTCCGGCGTGGACTTGCCACGGGTGTGCCGGATGCGGCTCTCGGGGTCGGTGCGGACGAAGGACAGGCCGCCGACGACGTCGGCGAGCGCCTCGCGGGCCTCGTCGCCGAGCGGGCTCTCCGGGACCTCGATGTCGGCCAGGCCGGCCGGAGCGGCCTCCCGGGGCTTGACCCCGAGCAGATCGCGCAGCAGGCCGATCACGGTGTCGGGCAGTGGGGCCGCCTTGGCCGGGTCGCCCCAGCCGCTCCACAACATGTCCACGTCGTCGTCCTCATCGGTCGAGGGGTCGGGGGTCAGGGGGCCATCTCCCTTTGTTTCCCGGGGCGTTACACTGTGACACATGACGCCTATTCGTCACAACACTCGGACAGCGGTGGATCCAGTGCTCGACGCGGTCCGCGACTGCGTCCTGGCCGTCGGCGTGCGCCGCACGACCCTCACCGACGTGGCCCGCCGCGCCGGCGTCTCGCGCATGACGCTGTACCGGCGCTGGCCCGATGTGCGCACCCTGGTCGGGGATCTGATGACCCGTGAGTGGGTGAACGTCGCGACGGACGCGATCCCCGGGCACGCCGGCGACCGCGACGCCCGGTCTCAGCTGGTCGGCGGACTGGTCGACGGCATCCGCGCGTTCCGGGCGCACCCCCTCTTCGTCAAGATCGTCGACGTCGATCCCGAACTGCTCCTCCCCTACGTGCTGGACCGCCGCGGCGCCAGCCAGGACGCGCTGCTGCAGCTGATCACCACCGCGCTGGAGACGGGCCACGCCGACGGCTCCGTCCGCCGCGCCCACCCCGCCCGGCAGGCGCGGGCGGTGCTGCTGCTGGCGCAGTCGTTCACGCTGTCGCTGCGCACCATGACCGACGAGGACGACCCCGACCTGAACTCGGCCGCGTTCCTGGAGGAGTTGCGGACCATGCTGGAGAGGACCCTGACGCCATGAGCCCCACGAGCAGCCCGGTTCCGCCCCGCCCCGCCGCCACCCCCTCCCCGCCCGGGTCGTCGCTGTCCGCGGCCCGGCGCGCCCGTGAGCTGGCCGAACTCGCGGATGGCGGCGGCGTGGTGGACGTCCTGGTGGTCGGCCTCGGCGCCACCGGCGCGGGGGCGGCGCTGGACGCCGCCTCGCGCGGTCTGTCGGTCGCCGCCGTCGACGCGCACGACCTGGCCTTCGGCACCTCCCGCTGGAGCTCCAAGCTGATCCACGGCGGTCTGCGCTATCTCGCCTCCGGCCAGCTGGACGTCGCGCACGAGAGCGCCGTCGAGCGCGGCGTGCTGATGGAACGCACCGCTCCCCACCTCGTCCAGGCGCAGCCGTTCGTGCTCCCGCTCACCCCGCTGGTCTCGCGCGGCCAGGCCGCCGTGGCCTGGACCGGCCTCCGGGCCGGCGACGCGCTGCGGCTGGCGGCCCGCACCTCCCGCGCCACGCTGCCGGCCCCGCGCCGGCTCTCCGCCGTGGAGACCCGGCACTTCGCCCCCGCGCTGCGCCCGTCCGGGCTGCGCGGCGGGCTGCTGTCCTGGGACGGCCAACTCGCCGACGACGCACGCCTGGTGACGGCGATCGCCCGTACCGCCGCGGCGCACGGCGCACGCGTCCTCACCCGGGTCCGCGCGGTCGCGCTCACCGGCTCCGGCGCCCTGATACGCGACGAACTCACCGGCCAGGAGGCCACGATCCGCGCCCGCGCCGTGATCAACGCCGCCGGTGTGTGGGCGGGCGGGCTGGTGGACGGCATCCGGCTGCGGCCCTCGCGCGGCACCCACCTCGTCCTGCGCTCGGCACCGCTGGGCGACCTCCCGGCGGGCCTGCACATCCCGATCCCGGGTGAGTCCAACCGCTTTGTGCTCGTCCTCCCGCAGGGCGACGGGCGGGTCTACGTGGGTCTCACCGACGAGCCGGTCGACGGCGACATCCCCGACGTCCCGGAGGTCCCCGAGACCGACATCGGCTTCCTCCTCGACGTGCTCGGCACCGCGCTGGACACCGCCGTGGGACGCGAGGACGTCGTCGGCGCCTTCGCCGGGCTGCGGCCGCTGCTGGACACCTCCGCGGACGGCGCCGGGAACACGTCCGACATCTCCCGCAAGCACGCGGTCCTCACCTCGGGCGACGGCGTCGTCACCGTCGTCGGCGGCAAGCTGACCACCTACCGCCGGATGGCGCAGGACGCGGTCGACGCCGCGGTCTCCACCCGCGGCCTGGGCGCCGGGCCGTCCCGTACGGCGTCCCTGCCGCTGGTCGGCGCGGCCCCGGCCGCGGAGCTGACCGGACTCGCGGCGCCGCGCCGCCTGGTGCGGCGGTACGGCACCGAGGCCCCGGCGGTGCACGCCCTCGGCGCGGCGGAACCGGCCCTGCGCGAGCCCGTCGTGGCGGGGCATCCGGTGACCCGGGCCGAACTGGTCTGGGCGGTGCGCCACGAGGGCGCGCTGGACGCCGCCGACCTCCTCGACCGGCGCAGCCGCATCGGCCTGGTCCCCGCGGACCGCCAGCATGCCGTCGAAGCGGCGGAGGACGCTCTGGCCCGCCCGGCCGCGGAATGACGCCGCCGCTCCGAGCGCGGCGGGAAATTCACCGGGCCGCATTCCCGGCCGCGCGACCCGGCAATTCCGGGGCGGAATTCCCGCGTCGGGCACGTGCCGCCGGCGTCGCGGAAAGGGCGGGCGGGCGCGCCGAGTGAAACAGCCCGCGGCGGCGGGTGTTTGCAGGCCGGCATCCGGGGCACCCGAAAATCGCGGTGAACGGTGCAGCCGGGTGCCGGACACCTCTCCGGCCGGTACCCGGCTGCGCACCCGGATCGTCCGGTCGCGTGTTCACCGCGTCATATCGTCGTGCATTCGTTCACGGGAGGCGCACGTGGTTCCCCTTTTGCTGGTTCTGCTTCTGGCCGTCATTCTTTTCGGGGCCGGATTCGCCCTCAAGGCCCTGTGGTGGGTCGCCCTGATCATCCTGGTGCTGTGGCTGCTCGGGTTCGTCATGCGCGGCACCTCCTCGGGTGGCGGCAGGTCGCGCTGGTACCGGTGGTGACCTCCTGCTGACCCCTCGCGGAAGGCGGCGGCCCTCGGGCCGCCGCCTTCCGCATGTCCGCGTGATACCCCGAAGCGGGGGTAAGCGGCTCTCGGACACACCGTTCGGCCCAGTGCCGCGGACTATCGAGGAGAGAACCATGCTCTTGGCCCACCCCGCTGTGCTGAACGACCTCGTCGACCGCTACGAGACGCTGCGCGTGCTCGACCCGGCGGACGCCGAGGTCCGGCGCCGGCTGGAGGACGTCTCGTACACACTGTGCGTGGCGACGGGCACCGGCGACGTGGACGCCGCTCTCGCCGCGGCGCGGCTGCGCCTGCCGGGAGCGAGGCCGCTGGACGACTCGGCCGTCGCGTGAGAGACGTCCGCACCGTCGGCGTCGAGGAGGAACTGCTCCTGCTGGACGCCGAGTCCGGCGAGCCCCGGTCCCTGTCGACAGCCGTCCTGGTCGCGGCGCGCCGCGCCCCGGCAGCCGGGGACGACGTGTTCGAGACGGAACTCCAGCGCCAGCAGCTGGAGTTCGCCACCCGGCCGCAGGTACGGATGGAGGACCTGGGCGCCCATGTGGCCGCGCTCGCCACATCGCCGCTGCCGGTGGATCCCGCCCTCAGCGCCGGCGAGCGCTGCCGCCGGCTGGGCGAGCGGTACGGGCCGACCACGCAGGAGCAGCTCACCTGCGGCTGCCACGTCCATGTGTCGGTGGAGTCGGACGAGGAGGGCGTCGCGGTCCTGGACCGGATCCGCCCGTGGCTGCCGGTCCTGCTGGCGCTGAGCGCCAACTCGCCCTTCCCGCAGGGCCAGGACAGCGGGTACGCGAGCTACCGCAACCGGGTGTGGGGCCGCCGGCCCTCGGCGGGCCCGGTCGAGGTCTTCGGTTCCGCCGACCGCTACCACGCACTGGTGGCGTCGATGGTGGGCACGGGAGCGCTGCGCGACGAGGGCATGGTCCACTTCGACGCCCGCCTGTCCCGCACCTGGCCGACGGTGGAGGTCAGGGTCGCCCACGTCTGCCTCAAGGCATGGCACACCGCCCTGGTCACCACCCGCGTGCGGGCCCTGGTGGAGACCGCGACCCGGCAGTGGGAGGACGGCGAGCCGCCGGCGCGGCACAGTGTCGCGCTGCTGCCGCCGGCGACATGGCGGGCGGCTGCTGCACCCGCTGGGCATGGAGCCCGTTCCCGCGGAGGCGGCGGTGCGCGCCCTGTTCGAGCACGTACGCGACGCCCTGGAGGACAACGGCGACCTCGTCCCGGCGCAGGACGCCCCGGCCGGCCTGCTGAAGGCGGGCAACGGCGCTTGTTTCCAGCGGGACCGGCCGGAGCGGGACGGCGACCTGCGGGCCGTGGTCGCGGCCTGCGTCCGGCACACCCGGGGATGAGCCGCGACGCCGCCCCGCGGCGGTCAGTCGCGCGGCAGCTTGGTCACGGTGTCGAGGTAGAAGGCGTCGATGCTCTGCACCGCGCGGTTGAAGTCGTCGAGGTTGACCGGCTTGGTCACATAGGCGTTGGCGTGCCGCTGGTAGGCGCCGGCGACGTCGTCCGGCGCGGCGGAGGTCGTCAGGACGACGACCGGGATGGCGCGCAGATCGTCGTCGGCCTTGAGGATCTCCAGCAGCTCGCGGCCGTTCATGCGGGGCATGTTGAGGTCGAGCACGATGAGGTCGGGGCGGGCGTTGCTGTCGTCGCGCAGGTAGTCCAGGGCGGCGACACCGTCCTCGACCTGCGTGAGGTTGCGGGCGCCGCGCTCGGACAGGGCGTCCCCGATGAGCATGGCGTCGGCGAGGTCGTCCTCGACCAGGAGCACGTCGTAGGGGCGGGGTGAGGCGATCATCATCGTCGGCTCCGGGTCCGGTCGGTGCCTCGCACGAGGCGGTGGGGGGATGGTGCGGGCCCGGCCGGTCCGCGGACGGTCCGTGCCGGCTGCCGCGGGCGGGCCGGTTCGTGGAGGTGGGCCGGCGCCTCCGCGGCGGTCCCCCGCCCCGCAAGGCGCAGGGGGAGGTGGATGCCAGGCATGGCCCCCACCCTAGGGGGTCGCGATCAACCAGGACAACAGACGTTGTCGCGGGGACGGCTACAGTGAGTGCCTGCCGCACGGATTCCGGGCGGCCGCGGAGGCGGGCAGGAACACGGATTCGGCATCAGAAGGGGCTGCGACGTGGTGGACGAGACGGGCCGGCTTGCGCGGTGGACCACCCGCCGCTGGCTCCGCGTGGGGGTGAGTACGGCCCTCGCGGTGCTCACCGTCCTCGGGGCGCTGGGCATATGGTCGCTCGACCGGAACACCACGCTCACCCGCCAGCTGGTCGACACCCGCTCCCCCGCCCTGGTCAACGCCGTCCGGCTGGAAGCCGCCCTGGTCAACCAGGAGACCGGTATCCGCGGTTACGGCCTCACCGGGCAGAAGGACTTCCTCACCCCGTACACCGAGGGTCTGGCGAACGAGAGGACGGCGCTGGAGCGGCTGCGCCCCCTGGTCCGCGGCGACGCGACGGGAAGAGCGGACCTGGCCGCGGTGGAGAACGCGGCGGACGCCTGGCAGCGGACCATCGCCGACCCCATCGCCGGGGCCCCCGCCGAACAGGCCGTCCGGCTGGCCACCGACCGCGCGGACGCGGGCAGGACCGCCTTCGACGTCGTACGAAAGGCCATGACCCGCCAGCAGAACCATCTGCGGGACGCGCGCCTGGAGGCGGGGGACAAACTCGACCGGTCCATCGTGCTGCGCAACTGGGTGTTCGCCGCGGCGGCGGTGCTGATCGTGGTGCTGGCGGCGCTCGTCTTCGAGGGCCTGCGGCGCGGCATCACCGACCCGCTGACCCGGCTCAGCGACGACGCCCGCAAGGTCGCGCGGGGCGATTTCGACCACCCCATCACCCCGACCGGCCCGGCCGACCTGCGGCAGCTGGCCGACGACGTGGAGGCGATGCGGCGGCGCCTGGCGGACGAGCTCGCGTTCGCCGAGCGGGCCCGGCAGATGCTGGACGAGCAGTCCGCCGAACTCAAGCGCTCCAACGCCGAACTGGAGCAGTTCGCGTACGTGGCCTCGCACGACCTCCAGGAGCCGCTGCGCAAGGTGTCGAGCTTCACGCAGCTGCTGCAGCGCCGCTACGGCGGCCAACTGGACGACCGCGCCGACCAGTACATCGGTTTCGCCGTGGACGGCGCGAACCGCATGCAGACCCTCATCAACGACCTGCTGGCCTTCTCCCGGGTCGGGCGGATCCACAACGAGCACAGCACCGTGGACCTGGACGCCGTCGTCGACCGCACCCTGGACTCGCTGAGCGTGGCCATCGAGGAGTCTGGCGCCGAGGTCACCCGGGACCCGCTGCCCAGCGTCGTCGGGGACACCACCCAGCTCGGCATGCTCTGGCAGAACCTGGTCTCCAACGCGGTCAAGTTCCGCCGCCCCGACGTCCGTCCGAGGATCCACCTGGAGGCGGTCCGCGACGGCGACCTGTGGCGCTTCGCGGTCGCCGACAACGGGATCGGCATCGACCCGGAGTTCGCCGAGCGGGTCTTCGTGATCTTCCAGCGCCTGCACACCAAGGACGCCTATCCGGGCAACGGCATCGGCCTGGCCATGTGCAAGAAGATCGTGGAGTTCCACGGCGGGACGATCGGGGTGGACCCGGAGCACACGCCCGGCACCCGCATCACCTTCACCCTCCCCGTTCCCGTCCCCGCCGCCGCGGACTCCGCCGCGGACTCCGGTGCGGACGACACCGGGGAGCCCGACGCCGGATGAACCCCGCCCCCGCTCCCGTGCAGGAGGAGCCGCGGTACCGCATCGTGCTCGTGGAGGACGATCCCGGTGACGCGCTGCTCGTCACGGAGCTCCTCGCCGACACCGGTCTGCGGTACGAACTGACCTGGCACAAGACGCTGGCCGAGGCACGCTCAGAACTCGCCGCGCAGGCCGCCGACTGCGTGCTGCTCGACCTGCACCTGCCCGACGCCAGCGGGCCCGCGGGCGTTTCCGCGGTGCAGGGTGCGGCGCCGGACGCCGCGGTCATCGTGCTCACGGGTCTCGCCGAGTCCCAGGCCGGCGCCGGGGCCATGGCGGCGGGTGCCCAGGACTACCTGGTCAAGGGCAAGGTCGAACCCGAACTGCTGCAGCGCGCCGTGCGCTACGCGGTCCAGCGCAAGCAGGCCGAGCGCGCGGCGGTCGCCCTGCAGGCCGGTGCCCTGCGCGCGGAGGAGAACTCGCGTCTGGAGCGCGGGCTGCTGCCCCAGCCCCTGCTGACCACCGACGAGGTGACCGCCACCACCCGCTACATTCCCGGCCGCGAACGCGCCCTGCTCGGCGGCGACTTCCTCGATGTCGTGCAGACCGGCGACGGGCTCGTGCACGCCGTCATCGGGGACGTCAGCGGCCACGGCCCGTACGCCGCGGCGCTGGGTGTCTGCCTGCGCATCACCTGGCGGGCGCTCACCCTCGGCGGCCACCGGGGGCACGACCTGCTGCGCCTGCTGGAACGGATCCTGGTCGCCGAGCGCGCGCAGCCGGACCTGTTCGCCACCTGCACCCTGCTCACGCTGGACCTGCCGGCGCGGACGGCGACGCTGCACCTCGCCGGCCACCACGAACCGCTGCTGACCTCGGACGGCGCCACCGGACCGGTCGAGGCCGGGCACGGCATCGCGCTGGGCATCATGCCCGACCTGGCCCACTGGCCGTCCACCACGTTCGCCCTGCCCGCACGCGGGGCGCTGACCCTCTACACCGACGGCCTCGTCGAGGGCCACACCGGTGAGGACGGCGAGCGCCTGGGCCCGGAGGGCCTGCTCACGCTGATCGGCCAGTTCTCCCAGGCCGACCCGGACGCCCATCTCGACCGGCTGATCGCGCGGATCCGCGATCTCGACGCCGACCGCCACACCGACGACCTGGCCGTGCTGCGGCTGGACTGGAGCGCCGCGTGACCGCCCCGCCGACGACGACGCTCTGGCGCCCCACGGGCCCGGTGGAACTGGACCTGGTCCGCGAGCTCGGCTGGCGCGCCTGGCCGCCCCGCCTTCCGGAGCAGCCGATCTTCTATCCGGTGCTCAACGAGGACTACGCGATCAGGATCGCCCGGGACTGGAACGTCCGGCACGACGGAGCCGGTTTCGTCACCCGCTTCGAGGTCGACACCGCGTTCCTGGCGCGCTACCCCGTCCAGCAGGCCGGCGGGCGCACGATCCTGGAGCTGTGGGTGCCGGCCGAGGAGCTGCCGGAGTTCAACGCGCACATCGTCGGGGAGATCCAGGTCGTCCACGAGTTCCGGTGACCGCCACGGCGGACCGGGGGTACGGGGCGGAGCCTTGCCCGGCGGCCAGGGGCACTGATCTACTGGCCCCGCAGGTTCTACCGGCGAGTAGTTTGTGTGCCGTCCACGGACAGGAGAAGCGTCGTGACCGTCCCGTCCAGTGCCGAGGCCTTCTTCGAGCGGGTGGCCGAGGAGCGCTTCGCCCCCACCGCGTACACCCGGGGCCCGTGGGACGCGCACAGCCAGCACGCCGGGCCGCCGGCGGCCCTGCTGGGCCGTGCGGTGCGCGAGCGCCCCGGAGCGCGCGAGGACATGCGGCTGACGCGGATCACCTTCGAGATCCACCGTCCCGTGCCGCTGCTGCCTCTCACCGTCACCACCCGCGTGCTGCGCGAGGGCCGCAGTGTGGAGCTGACGGAGGCGTCGCTCGCCGCGGACGACGGCAAGGAGATCATGCGGGCCAGGGCGCTGCGCATCCGCACGGAGCCGGGCTCGGTGCCCGAGGTGGCGCCCGGGCCCTCGGTGCCGGGGCCGCAGGAGTCG
Organism: Streptomyces sp. NPDC088732; assembly: GCF_044751205.1. Taxonomy (NCBI): domain Bacteria; kingdom Bacillati; phylum Actinomycetota; class Actinomycetes; order Kitasatosporales; family Streptomycetaceae; genus Streptomyces; species Streptomyces sp. NPDC088732. The sequence continues at coordinate 110,674 of NZ_JBIVLI010000010.1, read as the reverse complement.
CGGACGGTGCCGTTCTTCCCCGTGCCGTGGGACGTCGGCTACCACACGGCGATGGAGTCGCGCTTCGCCGCGGGCTCCTACCGGGAGCCGGGTCCCGCGACCTGCTGGCTGCGGATGCGGGTGCCGCTGGTCGCGGGCGAGAAGACGGCGCCGCTGGACCGGGTGCTGGTGGCGGCGGACTCCGGGAACGGGGTGAGCAATGTGCTGGACTTCTCGGCCCATCTGTTCGTCAACCCGGACCTGACGGTGCACCTGCACCGTCATCCGGTCGGCGAGTGGGTCTGCCTCGACGCCCGCACCGTGATCGACGGGGCGGGGATCGGCATGGCCGAGGCCGCGCTGCACGACGAGCGGGGGCCGATCGGCCGCGGCGTGCAGAGCCTCTTCGTGGCCCCGCGCGGCTGACCGGGCGGGCCGGCGGCGTCAGAGGTCGGTGGCGTCCTCGGCGTGCCCCTCGGAGAACTCCCACCACGCGAGCGGGAGCCAGTCACCGTCCACGAAGGCGTCGACCGACGACCCGCGCCCGTTGATCACGACGGACGTGCCCACCGGGTAGGTCGTGCCGGACAGCCCCGGCACGGGGACCAGGAGGGTTCCCAAACGCTGCGCCACTGTTCCCGCCTTCCTTGGAAAACAAACCGAAATCAGGCAATACAGGGTAAAGATTAGCTGGCTTGTCCCATTCCTCCCACGGGGGCAGCATGAGAAATAGGTCACGCGGGTCGAAACGCCGCGGCCCGCTCACCATGCGCGCTCACCGCGACACGGTGGGCTGACGGCGGCGTTCGCCCCTGGAACGTACGAGAGCACGACACCAACGGAGGTGTCAGGTGAAGGCCGTAGTCTACAAAGCACCGTTCGAAGTAGCAGTGGAGGAAGTCGAGAAACCCCGGATACAGCACCCCAACGACGTGGTCGTACGGGTGACGTCCACCGCCATCTGCGGGTCCGACCTGCACATGTACGAAGGACGCACCGCCGCCGAGGCGGGGATCGTCTTCGGGCACGAGAACATGGGGATCATCGAGGAGCTCGGGCAGGGCGTCACGTCCCTGAAGAAGGGCGACCGCGTGGTCATGCCCTTCAACGTCGCCTGCGGATTCTGCAAGAACTGCTCGGACGGCCTCACCGCATTTTGCCTCACCGTGAATCCGGGATTCGCCGGCGGAGCCTACGGATATGTCGCCATGGGCCCCTGGCCCGGCGGCCAGGCGGAATTCCTGCGGGTGCCGTACGCGGACTTCAACTGCCTGAAGCTGCCCGCCGGCTCCGAGCACGAGACGGATTTCGTCCTGCTGGCCGACATCTTCCCGACCGGCTACCACGGCAACGAGCTCGCCGACGTCAAACCCGGCGAGAGCGTCGCGGTGTACGGCGGCGGACCCGTCGGGCTGATGTCCGCGTACTCGGCCCTCATCCGCGGCGCGTCCAAGGTGTTCGTGGTCGACCGGGTGACCGAGCGGCTGCAGAAGGCCGAGGAGATCGGCGCGGTCCCGATCAACTTCGCCGAGGGCAACCCGGTGGAGCAGATCAAGGAGCACACCGGCGGCACGGGCACCGACAAGGGCATCGACGCCGTCGGCTACCAGGCCCAGGCGAAGAGCCAGGACCGCGAGGAGCCCGCGGCCGTGCTGAACTCGCTCATCGACACGGTGCGCGCGACCGGGGCACTCGGCATCCCGGGCCTGTACGTGCCCTCGGACCCCGGTGGCCCGGACGCGCAGGCCAAGAGCGGCCGGCTGCTGGTCGCCATCGGCCGGCTCTTCGAGAAGGGGCTGCGCCTGGGCACCGGCCAGTGCAACGTCAAGCGGTACAACCGGCAGTTGCGCGACCTCATCATCGAGGGGCGGGCCAAGCCGAGCTTCGTGGTCTCCCACGAACTGCCGCTGTCCGACGCCCCCTCGGCGTACGAGAAGTTCGACAAGCGCATCGAGGGCTACACCAAGGTGGTCCTGCACCCCGGTCAGAAGTAGTCGCGGGGCGCACGACCGTCACGGCCGGGGCCGCCGCCCCGTGATGGGCGGCGGCCCTGGCCGGTGCGCGCTCAGGGAAGTTCGGGACCGGCGGCGTCGATGAGCCCGAACACCGCGCCCTGCGGGTCCTGGACGACCGCGAGGCGGCCCGCCGACATGTCGAACGGCGGGGCGAGCACATTGCCGCCCGCACGGACGAGGGCGTCCACGGTGCTGTCGGTGCTGTCCACGCAGAAGTACGCCAGCCAGTGCGGCCCCGCCTGCGGTGGCAGGTTGTCCAGCCCCTGCGCGCCCCCGACGACCCGGCCGTCCACCGTGAGGGAGAAGTAGTCGGAGGCGCCGTCCATCGGCACGGTCTCCAGGCCCAGGGCCGCGGAGTAGAACGCCGAGGCGGTCTTGAGGTCGCCGGAGGCGAGCTCGCTCCACACCAGCGATCCGGGCTCGTTGACGATCTGGGCGCCCAGGAACTCACCGGCCTGCCACAGCCCGAACACCGCGCCGGTGGGGTCGGCGGCGATCGCCATACGGCCGAGGCTCATGACGTCCATGCCCGGGGAGAGCACCGTGCCGCCGTGCTTGGTGATCGCCTCCGTCGCGGAGTCGGCGTCCGCCGTGGCGAGGTAGGTGGTCCACGCGGTGGGCGGGGTGGGGGCGCCGTCGGGCGCCATCGTCGCCATGATGCCCGCGACGGGCCTGTCCTTGAGCGTGCAGACCGAGTAGCCGCCGGTCTCGGGCGGTCCCACTTCGCCCTGCCAGCCGAAGAGGTCGCGGTAGAAGTCGAGTGCCGCCTGCTGGTCGGGGACCATGAGGTCGATCCAGCAGGGTGTTCCGGGCCGATAGGGGGACGTGGCGTACGGCATGGGGCCTCCAGCGCGTCAGGGTCAAAGGTGCCGCCGTTGCGGTCATTCTGCGCCGTACGTCACGGTTCGCGGGTGCGCCCCGCCGGATGCGTCCGCTCCCGGCCACGCGCAGCCGCCGGCGTCGGGCCCCGGCGGGCGTCAGTCGCCCGGGCGCAGCACGGCGACCGGGATGACGCGGCCGGACTTCTCCTGGTACCGGCCGAAGAACGGCGCGCGGGCCAGCACCACCGTGGTCCACAGATGGTCGCGCGTCCCCCCTTCGGTGATGCGCGCGCTCATCACATGGCTCTCGCCGCCGAGTTGCACATGCGCCTGCCGGGCCGCCCTGAGGTTGGAGATCCATCGCGGATCCCGCTTGGCGCCCCCGGCCGAAGCGGTGACCACGTAGCCGCCGTCGTGGGGGAAGTACCCCACCAGGACGCTGCGAGGTCTGCCGGTCCTGCGGCCCGGAACGGTCAGCAGCAGGAGCGGAACGCCCTTCGCGCTGCCCGCGACCCGGCCGTTCGTGCTGCGGTAGATCCGGACGGCGACCGCGTTGGCCGCTCGCCCCGCCATCCTGACCGCCGGGTGCATGCCGCGGGGCGGTGCGCCGCGCACGCGCCGGATGTAGCGGGCGTACTGTCCGCGGCCCAACAGCCGCCACATCGCGCGTGCGGGCAGCGGAAGCCTGCCGAGGAACAGTCCGGGCGGGGTACGTCGGTCCACGCGTCGGCCCGCTGTGGATTCGCCAGGCGGCAGGGCCCCGCCGGGCGGAGGCCGGAACATGTCGTGGGTCACATCCGCAACCTCGGACGGCTCCGCGCGTCTGTGGGAGTGAAGGCGCTTTCGACCCCGCTCTCCCCCTGATGATTCGAGGAACGGTATGACCGCACGTCACGCCCTCGCGGGCCTGGCCCGCCGGCACCGGGCACGTATCGTGGTCGGCACGTCCACGGTCGCGGCGGCCCTAGCCCTCGGCGGCGCCACCATGACCGCGAACGCCGCCACGCCGAAGCCGGCGCCGGCGCCCGCCGCGCAGGCCGACACGGACCCGGAGGCGTCCGCGCCCGCCCCCGCCCCGGCCCCGGCGCAGGGCAAGGGCCGCACCGCCCCGGCCCCCGCGACGGCTCCCGCCCACGGTGCCGCCCCGGCGCCCGCGAAGGCCGGCACGGCGCCCGCTCCGGCGCAGGCCGGGACCGGCACCGCGCCGGCGCCCGTCCCCGCGCGCTGATCAAGGGCGGTCGCCGGGCCGGGCCCGGCCCGGCGGCCGCCTTCCGAACCGCTCTCCAGGAGATCCATGAGCACAGCGGCGGTGGGGTCGCGCCCCGCCTTCCCGGCACACCCGCTCCGGCACGTCTGGGTGCGGCTCCGCGGCGTCGTGTCCGGGGAAGCCCGGCGCCCCGCGGCGGAGCGGCCGGTCCGCCCGTCGCCGCAGGCGCGTACCGGACCGGCCGGTCACACCTCGCCGCCGGAAATCGACGAGCTGTACCACCACCGCAGGCTGGACCTCGTACGGCTGGCGCTGTTCCTGGTCGACGACCTGCCCACCGCGGAGGACGTCGTTCAGGACGCCTTCGCCGCGCTCTACCGGCGGCACGGCGAACGGCTGGCCGGCGTGGACGACCCGGAGGCGTACGTGCGCACCAGCGTGGTCAACGGCGCCCGGTCCGTACTGCGCCGGCGCAGGACGGTGCGGGCCCACGTACCGGAGCGCGAGGGGCACGCGCCGCCGCCGGAGGAGTACGTGCTGCTGCGCGAGGAACACCAAGAGGTGCTGACCGCACTCGGCCGGCTGACGCGCAGGCAGCGCGAAGTGCTCGTCCTGCGGTACTGGTCGAACCTCACCGAGGCGCAGATCGCGGACACGCTGCGACTGTCCCGCGGCACGGTGAAGTCCACCGCGAGCCGGGCGCTGGACGCCCTGGCCCGCCACTTGGAGGCATCGTCATGACCGCTGTCGTCGACCGGCCCGACCGGGCCGCGACCGAGGAGCGCCTGCGCGCCGCCCTGGACGCGAAGGCCCGCACCGTGGGCCCGGACAGTCTGCGCCGGGCGGTCCCGCCGTCCGCGCTGGCCCGCCCGCGGGTCCGCATGCGTACCGCCGCGGTGGCCGTGCTGGGGCTGGCCGCGGCGCTGGCGTGCGTGCTGCTCGCCGTGACCGCCGCGCAACGGGACAACCGCCCCGTACCGCCGGCCAGCCCCACCCACTCCCCCACCGTCCCCGAACAACGCCGGGACGGCCCGCACCCCTCACCGGTACCGACCGGCAGAACACCGACCGGCGAGGGCACACCCGGCACCGCGCCGCTCCCCGAGCCGGCCGAATCGGGCGCCGCGCAGAGCGGGCCGGGACCGGCCGCCGTGACAAGGTGAGCCGCCCGGGGCAGGCGGTGATCAGCAGAACCAGCCGTCCTGGACCCAGCCGTGGCGGTTGATGTCGCCGTAGGCGAACCCGTAGGCCCAGCCGCTCTGCTTGCTCTCCACGGTGAAGGTCTGGCCGGTGTAGAGGGTCCCCATCCAGGCACCGCCGGGGGCAGTGCGCACGTACAGGTCCTGGGCGCAGACGGTCTCGCGCTTGCCGATGGTGCCGTTGGCCGCCTGGGCTGGACCCGCGGTCACCAGCAGACCCGCGGTCAGGGCGACGGCGACCGCGGCCGCGCGGACGGTCCGGTGTCTGCGGAGTACGGGGGTCATGGTGGTTCCTTCCTGCGTCGTGGGACGGCTCACCAGGAGCCGTAGCCGCCGAGGCACTCGATGCGGACGTAGCCCCAGTCGCCCTTGCCGAAGTCGAAGGTGGCGGCCCAGCCGTTGTAGACGGGGTGGGCGCCGCGGGTGTGGCCGACCTTGTTGCCGTAGCCCAGGACGCGGATCAGGCCGCTGGGTCCGGAGGAGCTGTCGTAGTTGGCGTAGAAACTGGCGCTCTGGCACACGATGACCGCGTGCTCGGGCGGCACCACCGCGTGCGCCGGCTGGGCCACGACGGTGAAGGCCGCGGCGGTGGCCGTCGCGGCCAGCGCCTTCGTCAACGTCCTCATGTGTCGTCCTCTCGTGCGTCGCCTGGATCACCGAGTCCGCGCATCAGAATGACGTGACGAGATCTATGCGGGTAGAGCGGCGAGATGAATTTTACGTGGCCATGACACTCGTCCCCGCTCACTGCCCTCCGGCACGCTCCGACGCCGCCCCCGCGGGCGTCCCGCGCCCGGCGGGCACACCGTCCTCGCACGCCTCGGCGCGGCTGAGGGCCGCGGCGCGGGTGTCCGGCATGAGCACGTAGACGACGAGCGAGACCAGCGCGCAGCCGGACACGTACCAGAAGAACGCGCTCTCGTGCCCGGCGTTCTTGAACCACAGGGCCACGTACTCCGCCGTCCCGCCGAAGAGCGCGTTGGCGAGCGCGTACGGCAGCGCGACGCCCAGCGCCCGGACCCGGGTCGGGAACAACTCGGCCTTCACCACGGCGTTGATGGAGGTGTAGCCGGTGACGACCGTGAGGGGGATCAGGCACAGCCCGAGGGCGGGCCAGTAGGACGTCACCGAGCCGAGCGCGGTCATGACCGGGTAGGTGCAGACCGCGCAGCCGACGGCGAAGCCGATCAGCAGGGGGCGCCGCCCGACGCGGTCGGACAGCGCGCCCGCGAGCGGCTGGAGCAGCGCGAAGATGGCCAGGGCCGTGAAACTCACCAGGGTGGCCGTGGTCCTGGCCATCCCCGCGCTGCCGATGAGGTACTTCGTCAGGTAGGTGGTGTACGTGTAGTAGGCGACCGTGCCGCCGAGGGTGAGCGCCATGACCAGCAGCGCCTGGCGCCGGTGCTGCCACAGCAGGAGCAGCGATCCGCGCGCGTCGGCGGGCTCGGCGGCCGCCTCCTCCGCGAAGGCGTCCGTCTCCTCCAGCCGGCGCCGGATCCACAGCACCACGACGGCGAGGAGCGCACCGAACACGAAGGGGATCCGCCAACCCCAGTCCGTCAACTGGGCTTCCGTCAGTGCCTGCTGAAGGGCGATCAGCACCGCGAGCCCCAGCAACTGCCCGCAGGTCATGGACACGTACTGGAAGGAGGAGCCCAGCCCGCGCCGGTCGCGGGCCGAGGCCTCCGTCAGGTAGGTGGCGCTGGCCGCGTACTCGCCGCCGATGCTCAGTCCCTGCACCAGCCGGGCGGCGAGCAGGACGACCGCGCCGAACGGACCGGCCGAGGCGTGGGCCGGCGCGACCGCGATGAGCAGCGCCGCGACCGACATCAGGGTGACGCTCAGCGTCAGCGCGCTCTTGCGGCCGTGCCGGTCGGCGGCCCTGCCGAGCAGCCAGCCGCCGACCGGGCGCATCAGGAAGCCGACGGCGAAGACCCCGGCGGTGTTCATCAGCCGGGTGGTCGGGTTGCCGCCGGGGAAGAAGGACTCGGCGAAGTAGACCGCGAAGCTCGCGTAGACGAACCAGTCGTACCACTCGACGAGATTGCCCAGCGAACCGCCGGCCAGGGCGAGGCGGCGCCTGCCGCGCTCGTCCCCCGGCGGCCGCTCTGCCTTGGCGGGAGGCTGCGGCGTGGCGGCGTTCGACGGCATGGCGGCTCCAGAGGGAAGGCCCGGTGGGGGACGGGGTCCGGTGCCGGGGTCCAACGCGCCGCGCGGCGCCGCGGTTACGGGACGCCGAGCTCGAAGAGCGCGTACCCCGCGTACGAGCCCGAGGCCAGGGCGGCCATCCCCAGCAGCACGGCCCGGTGCGGGGCCCTGAGCCGGCCGAGGGCGAGGGCGAGCGGGATGAACAGCGGGAAGGCCGGCAGCAGGTAGCGGGAGACATTGCAGAAGATCTGCTGGGTGCCGAGCACCGTGAGGACGGTGAGCACCGTGTAGACGACGAGTTCGACGGGCGGCCGCAGCCGGATCAGCAGCGGGATCAGCGCGATGTCCAGCAGGACCACGGCGACGCCGATGAGGTCGGCGAACGGGAACGCGGACAGGTAGTCGAAGCGGCCCACCGGCACCGAGGTGAACACGTCGACCGTGTAGCGCCCCCAGTCGAAGGTGTGCGCCCAGGCGCCTTCTTGGAGCTTGAAGTAGCCGCCGTAGTCGCCCATGCGGTACCCCACCCAGCCGAGGTAGCCGAACAGCCCGAGCGGCGCGACGGCGATCGCGGTCAGGGGGCGCAGCACGCCGGAGCGCCGCCGGTCGCGCACCACGGCGAGCAGCGCCGCGACCGTGAGGGCGGCGATCAGCGCGGTCGCGGTGGGCCGGGCGAGGCCGGTGGCGAAGGTCAGCAGTCCCGCCGTGATCCAGCGGCGGTCCATGACGGCGTGGCAGGCCCAGACCGCGAGGGCGACGTAGAGCGATTCGGAGTACCCCGTCCACTCCATGCCGGAACCCGGCCACACGGCCCACAGCCCCGCGGCGGCCAGGCCCGCCCGGTGCCCGCCGAAGCGCGCGGTGACGGCGTACACGCCGAGTGCCGCGACGAACGAGCAGACGACGGAGACGAGCATCCCGGCGCCGTACAGGCCGAGGCCGGTGCACTCGGCGACCAGCCGCATCACCGCGGGGTACAGCGGGAAGAAGGCCGCGGAGTTGCCTTCGAGGGTGATCAGGCCGGTGGCCCCGGGCACGGGGACCAGGGCGGGGTGGTAGCCGTGGGCGGCGATCTGCTGGTACCACCAGCCGTCCCAGCTGGCGAGGACGTCCCAGGGGTGGGCGCCGCCCCCGAAGCGCGGGTTCTTGGTGCGGTAGTCGCCCGCCCACGACAGCAGCAGCAGGAAGACCGCGAAGCCGGCGAGCTTCAGCGTCCCGTACGTCGCGAGGACCTGGAACCGGCGGGCGGCGCGGGAGGGTTCCGGGCGCGGGTCGGCGGCCGGGGGGCAGGCGTCGGCGGGCACGTCGAGGGTGCCGGGCGCGAGGGTCATCGGGAACCGGCCTCCGTCCGGGGAGCGTGCCGGCCGGGGAAGACCCAGGACCGCAGCAGCAGGAAGCGCAGGAGCGTGGCGGCAAGGTTGGCGGCCACCAGCGCGCCGGTCTCGACGCGGTGTCCGGCGCCGGGTGCCGCGTGGTGCAAGGCGGCCAGCGCCCCGCTGGTGAGCGCCAGCCCGATCAGGAACGCCGCGAGCCCGCGGGCGTGGTGGCGGGCGGCGCCCGCGCGGCCGCGCACGCCGAAGGTGAGCCGGCGGTTCGCCGCGGTGTTGGCGACCGCGCAGACCAGCAGGGCGAGCGCGTTGGCGGCCTGCGGGCCGGCGGCGGGGCGGAGGGCCGCGTACAGCAGCAGGTAGCCGGCGGTGCTGACGACGCCGACGGCCGCGAAGCGCAGCAGTTGGGGAAGCAGGCCGCCCGGCGGCCCGGTCTCGGCGGCGCTGCGGCGCAGTTCGGCGAGCGGGAGCCGGCCGGCGGCCAGCGCGCGGCCGATGCGCGCGATGCCGCGCAGGTCGGCGAGGGCGGTGGACAGGATGTGCACCCGGCTGTCGGGGTCGTCCACCCAGTCGACGGGCACTTCGTGGATGCGCAGACCGGCGCGCTCGGCGATCACCAGCAGCTCGGTGTCGAAGAACCATCCGCCGTCCTCCACCATCGGCAGCAGCCGTTCGGCGACGTCCCGGCGCACGGCCTTGAAACCGCACTGCGCGTCGCTGAAGCGGACGGCGAGGGTGGAGCGCAGGATCGCGTTGTAGCAGCGCGAGACGACCTCGCGCTTGGGTCCGCGCACGACGCGGGAGCCGCGGGCGAGCCGGGTGCCGATCGCGATGTCCGAGTGCCCGGAGATGAGCGGGGCGACGAGCGGGAGCAGGGCGGCCAGATCGGTCGACAGGTCCACGTCCAGGTAGGCCAGGACGGGCGCCGTCGAGTGGGACCATGCGGTGCGCAGCGCCCGGCCCCTCCCCTTCTCGGCCAGGTGCAGCCAGCGTGCCTCGGGGAGTTCGTCCGCGAGGCGGGCGGCGATCAGCGGGGTCCGGTCGGTGCTGGCGTTGTCGGCGACGGTGATCCGGAACGGGTACGGGAAGGTCTCGCGCAGATGGGCGTGGAGCCGCCGCACGGACCGCTCCAGGTCCGCTTCCTCGTTGTGGACGGGGACGACCACGTCCAGGACCGGTTCCTCGTGCCGGGCCGGCAGCGGGAGGCGTTCCCTCAGGGCGCCGGGAGGTTCGTTTCTCATGGTCTGTCCGCATCTGCTCTCTGCGTCGGGGCATGCCGGAGCGCGCCGGGGCATGCCGGGCCGTGCCGGGGCCGCCTCTTGGGCGTGCCGACGGCACCGGGGGCGTTCGGTGAGGTGGTGGCGTGGGGGGGGCGGCGGGCGCCCGGGGGGCTATCCCGTGCCGGTCGCGTTCCCGTACGGGCTGACCGGCGGGGAGGTCGTGGAGGTGGCCCCGCCGGACGCGGTGCCGCCTGCGGTGGCACTGTTCGTGGCGCTGCTGGTGGCACTGCCCGTGGCACCGCCGCCCACCGACGCGGTGGCGGTCGACGGGCTCACGGGGAGGTCCGAGCCGGCCGCGGTCGAGGTCCCGCCCGTGGCCGTGCCGCTCGGTGGCGAGAACGTGGGGCTGGAGGTCGCGCTGCCGCTGGGGCTCGGGGCGTCGGACGAAGTGGAACTCGGGTACGAGGTACCGGACGTCGGCGCACCGCCGGGGCCCGCCGGTACGACCTGGCCGGACGAGGAACCGGGCAGCAGGACGAGTGCGCAGGCGATGGCGGTCACCGCGACCGCCGAACTCCCGGCCTGCCAGACGGTACGCACCCGGCGGCGTGAGGCGACTCCGCCGCGCAGCCGTTCCCGGTGCCGGGGCTCGAAGGGGGTGTGCCGCTCGGAGGCGTGCATCATCCGCGCGAGCCGCCGCTCGAAGTCGTCCATGGAGCCCGTCGAGTCCATGGGGGGCACGGGGTCCGTGCGGTCGCCGGCGTCACTGCGGTCCATGGGGTCCATCCCCTCTCCCTCCTCCCTCATCTCCCTCACCCCACCGGCTCGGTGACGTCGGCCAGCAGCTGCCGCAGTCGCGCGATGCCGCGTGAGGCGTGCGACCGGGCGGTGCCCAGCGGGCAGCCCAGCGCCTCGGCGACCTGCGCCTCCGGCAGGTCCTGGTAGTAGCGCAGCACCACCGCCGCGCGCTGCGGTGACGGCAGTTGCGCCAGGGCCGCCTCCAGCCGTGTGCGTTCGGCGACGGCGGCGGAGACGTCCCCGGCCGCGGCCCGTTCCGGTACCTCCCCCACCGGCCGCTCCCCCCACCAGCGACGCCGCGCGGAGCGCGCCGCCGCCCGGGCCAGCACCTTGCGCACATACGGCTCAGGTGCCTGGGAGCCGACCCTCGGCCAGGCGAACCACAACTTGACCAGCGCGTCCTGGAGCAGGTCCTCGGCCCGGTGCCGGTCGCCGCCGGTCAGCAACCGTGCAAGGTGGAACAAAGCGGACCAACGGGCTGCCACGAACTCATCGAACTCGTCGGTCCGCGTCGAACCCATCAGCACCGCCCCTGCCCCTCACAGCCTCTTGCACCTCTTGAAAGACGCCGGACCCCGCGCCACTATGCGGCCGACGGCCGTGATCCCCGTCACACGCCTGTGCCCCCGGTCCACGAGGGCCGGGGGCACGGGAAGCGGGAAGCGGGAAGCGGGAAGCGGGAAGCGGGAAGCGCACTGAGCTACGGGACGGGGTGGCGGTGCGCGAGGGCGACGGAGACGAACTCCTGGACGAGCGCGTCGTGGCGGCTGCCGTCCCAGGCCAGGCACACACGGTTCGGCCCGATGTCGGACAGCTCCACATGGGTGACGTCGGGCCGGGTGTAGTACGAAGCGGTGGACAGCGGCAGCACAACCACCCCGCGTCCGGCCGCGACGCTCTCCAGCTTCTCCTCGACCGTGCGGAACGCCGGGACCGGGGCCGGGCCGGCGGTGCGCAGCTCCCGGGCGATGTCGCGCCACTCGGGGACCGCGTCGGGATCCTGCAGCAGGTGCTCCCCGGCGAGGTCGGCAATGGAGAGGGAGTGCTTGCCCGCGTAGCGGTGGTCGGCGGGCAGGACCGCGACGCGCGGTTCGGTCATCAGCTCGCACATGCCGAGGCCCCGGGCGTCCAGCGGCATCCTCACGTACCCGACGTCGACCCGGCCGTCCCGGACGGCCTCGGCCTGGTCGTTCCAGCCGGTCCTGACGACCTCGACGGACAGCCCCTGGTGGCGCCCGGAGAACTCCCGGACCGCACCGGTGACGATCAGGCCCGGCATGAATCCGACGGTGAACGTCCCGGGGCCGCCGTGCGCCGCGCGGGCCACCCGGCGCTGCGCCGCCTGCGCCGCCGCCAGCAGGGGCCCGGCGTCGGCGAGGAGCTGCTCCCCCGCCGGCGTCAGTGCGGTGCTGCGCCGGTCGCGGGAGAACAGCTGCGCCCTGAGCTCGTGCTCCAGCGACCGGATCTGCCGCGACAGCACCGGCTGCGCGATGTGCAGCCGCTCCGCGGCACGCCCGAAGTGCAGTTCCTCGGCCACCGCGACGAAATACCGCAGCTTGCGCAGATCGAGGTCCACGGGCACCTCCTCGCGGCGGGACTCCTCCCGACCGAGCCTATGCGCGTTCGGGCGAACGGACGACGCGGTTCAGGAGCCGTTCGCGAGGGCGGCCAGCGGGTCCAGGCGGGTCGGGGCCCAGCCCAGCTCGCGGCGGGCGCGGGCGCCACTGATCCGCTGGTCGAGGGCGAAGGCCTGGGCGATCGGGCCCATCCGCTCCTCGGCCTCGGCGAGCGAGAGCCGGCGGACCTCGCCGGACCGGCCGATCGCCCGGCTGACCGCCTCGCTGATCTCCGCGGCGGTCGGGAACACGTCGATGGTGCCCGCGTAGACCGAGCCCGCCGGGGCGCCCAGGGCGAGCGCGTACAGCTCGGCGATGTCGTCGACGTGCACGACGGACCAGTGGTTGGCGCCGTCCCCGATGCACGGCACGGCGCCGTCGGCGCGCCCCGTCCCGGCGTAGAACGTCTCGACCAGACCGGCCGAGCGGCCGAGCACCACGCCCGGCATCACGACCACCGGACGCTCGCCGGTGGCGGCGCGGGCCAGGACCCGCTTCTCGTTCTCCAGCCGCCAGGCGGTGAGCCGCGGCGGGTCGAGGGGCGCGTCCTCGTCGACGACGCCGTCGGTGTCGCCGTACACCCAGATCCCACCGGTGTGCACGTACGGGCGGGGGCCGGCCCCGTCCTGCAGCGCCTCGGCGGCCGCCCGGTCGACGTCCGCGGTGTCCGGGCCGGCGTGCTGGCCCAGGTGGACGACCCCGTCGGCGGCCCGGGCCGCCTCGGTGAGCAGGGCGGTGTCGGTCAGCGTGCCGCGGACGGCGGCCGCCCCGAGCCCGTTCACGACCGCCGCCGACTCCTCGCTGCGCACCAGGGCGCTGACCTGGACTTCCCGGCGCACCAGCGCCTTGATCGTCGCCTGTCCGATGTACCCGGACCCTCCGGTGACGAAGACCTTCATGCCGCTCACCTCTCTGGTCGGCCCGCCGGCTCCTGGCGGATGCGCTGCCATCGAGTCTTGCCGCGCGTCGCGGGGGCGGTCCAAGACCTGTCCCGGCGTCTGTGATGCCCCGCGGGTATCACTCCTGGCCTGCGGGGGTCAGGAAGAGCGGCGTGACCGAGACCGGGACGCGGACGGTGCCCTCGCCGCCCTCGACCGCCACCGGGGCACCGAAGGCGTCCACCGCCTCGGGCACGGCGTGCGGCCACGGCAGGTCGAGGGGCACGGCGGGCAGGTCCTCGCCCGTGAGGAGATCGCCCGCGGACCACAGGACGTACAGCGGCGCCCTGCCGTCACGGGTGATCTCGAAGGCGTACGGACCGGTGTCCGCGCCGGTGTCGAAGGGGCGCACGGCCGTGGCGCCGTCGAGGTGGGCGGCGAGGCGGGCGAAGGCCTCGCCGGAGGGGTGTCGCCGGGTGAGAACGCTGCCGTCGTAGTCCATCAGGGCCAGCTTGCCGAAGAGGAATCCCATCACGTTGAGGCGGTCGCGGTACCCGGGGATCTCGGGGGCCAGGTTCCAGCAGACCGTACGGGTCACGCCGGAAGCGAGGGCGAGGATGTTGCGCGTGACGATCTGGCGGCAGTTAATCCGGTCCCGACGCGCGGCGAGCCCGGGCGGGCAGTCCTCCATGAACATCCGCAGTTCCGCGGGCAGTTCGTCCGCGCGTGCGTAGAGGTCGCGCATGGTGCGGCGGTCCGGGGTGTCCTCGGGGTCGGCGGGGTCGGCCGGCGCGGCCCGGCCGGTGAAGGCCGCCGTCATCGCCCGCTCGAACTCCGCCTGAGCGGCAGGGAGTTCGAAGAGCGTGGGCCCGTTGTACTCCCCCGCCACCACGGGCCGTTCGTAGCCGTGCCGGCGCATCATCGCGCGCGCCAGCCCGATCTGGGCGGGGATGTCGTGCGGGTTGCCGTACAGGTGGACGGAGAAGAGGTCGAAGGCGTCGCGGCCGTGCTCGACGAGGTGGTCGAAGAAGAGCCGGGCCGGACCGTCCTCGGGGCTCGACCACACGTCGTACCCGCAGCCGCCGAGCACCACGTGGGCGCCGGGGTCCGCGCCGCGCACGGCGCGGGCGAAGGCGGTGAGCTGGGCGACGTACTCCGGCGCCGTCCCCGCCCACAGCAGGCCGGTGTTGCTGGGCTCGTTGTCGCACTGCCAGTACGCCACGCGGCCCCGGCAGCGGCTCACCAGGCGGGAGACGAAGGCTTCGTACCGCCGTATGTCGTGGGCGGGCGAGGAGGGCAGGAATCCGGTGGGCCGGCGGGTGGCCCACGGGGAGCTGGAGCACACCGTGATCCACACCTCGGCCGTGGGGTCCAGCTGGGCGAGGATCGCGTCCACGACCGTCCAGTCCTCGCGGTCCGGTTCGGGCTCGACCCGGCCCCAGTGGACGTAGACGCGGACGAGGCCGGCGCCGAGTCCGCGCGCCTGCGGCACGAAGCCGTCGGGCGCGCCGAACAGGCCGTAGCCGATGCCCCGGGCGATGCCGAGGCGGATGCCGGGCGGGCCGGCGGTTGCGGTGCTGTTCATGAAGACCTCCTGGTGCGGGCGCCGCGACTGCTTACGTATATGACATAAACTCTACCTGACGCGATAAACTCGCCTCGTGAAGGAGACCCCGCACGGCGCACCGGCGCCGTTGATCTGGACCCGGCCCGCCCCGCGCCGGCGTCAGAGCCCGCTCGACCGCGACGACATCGTCCGGGCCGCCGTCGAGGTCGCCGACGAGGGCGGCGCGCAGGCGCTGACCATGGCCGCGGTCGCCGGTCGCCTCGGGCCGTACACCCCGATGGCGCTCTACCGGCACGTCCTCAGCAAGGACGGCCTGGTCGACCTCATGCTCGACGCCGTGACCGCCGAGATCCCGCTGCCCGACGCGCCCGGCGACGACTGGCGCGCCGACCTGCGCACGGTCGCCACCAGCAGCTGGGCCATGGTCAAGCGGCACCTCTGGTACGCGCGGCTCGCCCCCACCCGGCCCCCGCTCGGCCCGCACACCATGCGCCGCACCGAATTCCTGCTGCGGGTCCTCGTCGGCCGGGGCGCGAACGTCGGTGAGGCGATGACCTACGCGGCCCTCCTCGACCGGCACATCCTGGGCAGCGCCCAGCAGGAGGCCGAGGAGCTGGCCATGCGCCACCGCCACGGGCTGCACACCCCGGCGCAGCTCGCCGAAGCGGTCACCGCCGCCCGCGAGCTCGCGGCGGAGGGCGGCCGGCACCCCCTGCTCGCCCAGTGGATGGCGGCGCCCGAAGGCCCGGGCCTGGACGAGCAGTTCGCCCTGAGCCTGACCTTCCTCATCGACGGTATCGCGACCCGCCTGCCAGGCGGCGGCGGGAACCCGGATCGGTAGTCTGCCGATCATGGCGGAATGGGAGATGCGACCCGCTGCGGCAGCGGACGTCGAGGCGGTGGCCGAGTTGCGGGCCGTGGTGCTGCGGGCGGACCTGCAACGGCTCGGGCGGTACGACGAGCGGCGGGTACGGCAGCGGCTGCGCGAGGGCTTCACCCCGGCGCACACCCGGGTGATCGAGGTGGGCGGCGCCTTCGCCGGATGCGTGGCACTGCGCCCGTCCGCCGCCGTCCACTGGCTGGAGCACTTCTACCTCGCCCCGCACCTCCAGGGCGGCGGCATCGGCACGGCGGTGCTGCGGGCGGTGCTGGAGGAGTGCGACCGCGAGGGCACATCGGTGCGGCTGAACGTGCTCCAGGGCAGCCCGGCCCGGCGGTTGTACGAACGGCACGGCTTCACCCTCGACACCGAGGACCCGGTGGACGTCTTCATGGTGCGCCCGCCGGCCGCGCCGGCTCCGGCGGCGTCCTGAACGGCCCGCGCGGGGCGGGGAGTTCCCCGCCCCCGCGGTTCAGCTGCGGCCGGCGCTGTGCTCCTTGCGGGCACGCCGTTCCAGGGTGCGGCGCCGGCGCTCCGCGGCCGCCGCCTTCAGCCCTTCCTCGCGGCGCTTGTTGTACCCGGGGGGCTCCACGGTGAAAAGGCACAGGCCGCAGACGTAACCGCCCTCGGGGCCTTCGATGACGGGTTCGAGGCAGCGCTCACAGTCCATGCCGACCTGTCCTTACTCCTCAGCCGGATGCGCCGCAGTTGTTGCAGGACCAGCGCCCTCCGGGGCCCTGGAGCACGGACGCGCCACAGTTCGTACAGTTCACTCGTGCAGTCGTACCGTACAGGGCGCCGGTGTGCCAGCGGTTCCGCTGAGTTCGCAGAGCGTCACGCCCTGTTGGGGAGCCGGTCCGAGAAGCCGTGGATCCAGCCCGGGTACTCCACCGGGAGGCGGCTGGCGGCGTCCAGCTCCTCCAGGTCCTGCGCGGAGAGCTCCAGGTCGAGGGCGGACAGGTTGTCGGTGAACTGCTCGGGGCGGCGGGCGCCGACGATCGCGCTCGTGACGCCCGGCCGGCCCAGGACCCAGGCCAGCGCGACGCTCGCGACGGAGGCTTCGTGGCGCGCGGCCACCACGCGCAGGACGTCGACGACGTCGTACACGCGCTCGCGGTCGACGGGCGGGAAGTCGATCGTGGTGCGGCGGGCGCCCGCGTCGCTCCGGCCGCTGCGGTCGAACTTGCCGGTGAGCATGCCGCCGGCGAGCGGGCTCCAGACGAGCATGCCCAGCTTCTGGTCGCGGACCAGCGGCAGGATCTCGCGCTCGATGTCGCGCCCGGCCAGCGAGTAGTACGACTGGAGCGAGCAGTAGCGGGCCAGGCCGAGGCGGTCGGAGGCGCCGAGGGCCTTCATCATGTGCCAGGCGGCGAGGTTGGAGGCGCCGATGTAGCGGATCTTGCCCTGGCGCACGGCGTCGTCGAGGGCGCCGAGGGTCTCCTCCACCGGCGTGATCGGGTCGACGTTGTGGATCTGGTAGAGGTCGATGTGGTCGGTGCGCAGGCGCCGCAGGCTGTCCTCCAGCGCCTGCATGATGTGCAGCCGCGACTGGCCGACCTCGTTGGGCCCGGGGCCGATGCGGGCGGTCATCTTCGTGGCGAGGACCACGTCGCGGCGGCGCTTGCCCAGCACCTCGCCGAGCAGTTCCTCGGACTCGCCCGCGGCGTAGACGTTCGCCGTGTCGATCAGGTTGATGCCGCTGTCGAGGGCGAGGCCCACTATCTCGTCGGTCCGGCGGAGATCCAGCCCGCCGACCGAGTCGTAGGGCGGGGTGCCCGCTCCGCCGAAGGTCATCGCGCCGAGGGCGATGCGGGACACGAAGACTCCGGTGCTGCCCAGCTGCTCGTACTGCATTGCTGTATCACTGCCTCTTGTGGTGCGTGCGGAACGTCTGCCGGAGGCCCGCGGCGCCTCCATATGTGCACGTTAGGACGGTGACGGCGGACAATCCATGAGAGAAAGTCCTTCGAAGTTGCGTGATCGTCCGGAGTGACCATGGATCCGCTGTCCGACGTCCTGAACCTGCTGCACCTGCGCGGCGCCGCGCCCTCCCGGATGGAGGCGGGCGGGCGCTGGGCGCTGCGCTTCCGCGCGTATCCGTACGTCAAGGTCGGTGCCGTCCTCGCCGGCACCTGCGTGCTCGCCCCGGACGGCACCGATCCGCTGCGGCTGGAGGCGGGCGACTGCTACCTGCTCACGGGCAACCGGCCCTACCAGGTGGGCAGCGACCCGATGCCGGAACCGGTCGACGGGCACGCCGTCTACGCGGCCGCCCGGGCCCGGGCGGCCGGCAACTCCATGACGGTGCGGTACGGCGATCCCGAGGCGCCGGACCGCACGGTCCTGGTCGGCGGCAGCATCGAGTTCGACGACGTCACCGCCGGACTGCTGCTCAGCAGCCTGCCGCCGACCGCGCGCATCGCCGCCGACAGCCCGCAGGCACTCGTGCTGCGGCCCACGCTGCGCCTGCTCGCCGACGAGACCGCGGCCGAACGCCCGGGCTCGGCCGTCATGGCGGCCAGCCTCACCCAGATCCTCTTCCTCCAGGCCCTGCGCGCGTACCTCGAACTGGCCGCCGAGGCGGGCGAGTCCGGCACCGGCTGGCTCGGCGGCCTGAGCGACCCCCAGATCGGCGCCGCCCTCGGCCACATGCACCGGCAGCCCGCCCACCCCTGGACGGTGGGCGAACTCGCCTCCGCCGTCGGCATGTCACGCTCGGCCTTCGCCCAGCGCTTCAGGTCGCTCGTCGGCCGGCCGCCCCTGGACTACCTGATGCGCTGGCGCATCCAGCGCGCGGCCGCCGCCCTCCGCGGCGGCGACCGCACCGTCGCCTCCGTCGCAGCCGAGTGGGGCTACGCCTCGGAGAGCGCCTTCAGCAACGCCTTCAAGCGCGTCACCGGCCAGCCGCCGGCCCGCCACCGGGCGCTGGCGCTGCGCCGGCCGGAACGGGGCGCGGCGACGGCGACAGGGTGAGACGGCGTCGCGGGAGATCGACATCGGCGACCACGACGAGGACCTCGTCACCGACCGCCGCATCCGCGGCGAACGCCTCCGCGGCCGGCACCAGCCCCTCGACGTGCTCCGCGACACGGACGAAGACCCCGAACGGCAGCCGGGTGGTCACCGTCCCGGCGAGGATGTCGCCGACGGGGCCCGGCACGTCAGAGGCTCTTCCGGGCGGGGCGGGCGCCGTCGAGGAGGACGAGTGCGGCGCCGGTGGCCGCGGCGGCCGTGGCCGCGGTGAGGATGGCGCGGGAGGAGCGCCAGGACAGGACGGACCAGCGGGACTGGGCGGACAGCAGGGAACCGACGCTGAGCCACGAACCGGCGGACAGCAACGAGATGCTGGAGCCGATGGAGGCCGCGGACAGCGCGCTGCCGACGGAGCCCACGGAGAGGACGGAGCCCACGGAGCCGATCGAGAGGACGGAGTCGACGGAGCCGATGGACAGGACGGAGCGCTTCGACCACAGGGAGAGCGAGGACCCCTCGGGAATGGCAGTCATGAGTGCCATCCTGCCGGACGCGGCGGGGCGGCGCGGGTGCTCCGGGAAGGGGGCCGGCCCGGCCCCGGCCGGGCGTACGCCGGCCTTCGGCACCGCGGTGCCGAAGGCCGGCGCCCCGGTTACTTCCGGCCCAGCCAGATCGGGTTGGTGATCGCCAGGGCGGGCCCCGGCAGGCCCGAGGCGCCCCCGTCGGCGGCCGGGCGCCGTACCTCGGCCCGGACGTAGGAGGCGATCGACGCGGTGGTGTTCCACTCCAGGACACCGGAGGCGGGCAGCAGCGCGCCCACCATCTGGCCCTCGTCGGTCATCAGCCGTACCACCGCACCGGCCGGCACGCCGCTCGCCTCCAGGCGGACGGTCACCGACGCGTCGCGCGCCACCGGCAGCCGCTCGCCGATGCCCGCGTGCTCGCCGCGCGGACCGCTCGCGGAGAACGAGACCTGGACGGCGGCGCTCTCGGCGATCCAGGAGGTCCCGGCCCGCAGACCGGCCTGCACGGCCCGGCGGTTGAGGCCGTCGGCGAGCACCACGGTCTGCGGCAGGCCGACGACGTCGGGGTCGCGGTGCGCGTCGGAGTTGCCCATCGCCGGAATCCAGTGGCCGTCGCCGCGACGCGCGGCACCGGTCAGCAGGTTGTCCCAGGTGAGGAGCGTGAGCTCGTCGTCGAGGGTCCAGGGGCCGTTCCACACCTCGATGGCGTCGACGTCGTCGTAGCCGAACTTCCACTGGCTGGCCAGGCTCGGCGCGTACGGGTGGGCCGGGACCACGATGCCGCCGGCCCGCCGGATCTGCCGGGTGAAGCGGCCGAAGGCGTCGTCGCGGGCGCGGTAGCGCCAGTCGATCCACTCGCCGGCGTCCAGGCCGATCGCCAGGTAGTGGCCGTTGCGGGTGGTGACCTCCTCGCCCGTGAGGACCAGCAGGTCGTCGCCGGACACGTCGCCCAGGTAGGCGTGCGCCGACGTGGTGTTGTGGTCGCTGGAGTTGATGAAGTCCAGCCCGGCGGCGCGGGCGAGCGCGGCCAGCTGCTCCACGGTGCGCTTGCCGTCGGAGTGCACGGTGTGCAGGTGGCAGTCGCCCCGGTACCAGGCGCGGCCGCGGCCGGGCGCGTGGTCCGGCGGGTAGTTCGGGACCTGCGGGGCGGCCGGGGCGCCGTAGGTGAGGGTGACGGTGACGGAGTAGTCCAGGCCCTGCGGCGCCACCGTGTACGGCCCGAGGACGACGTGCCAGGTTCCCGTCCCGACCGGTCCGGCCAGGTAGCCGGGGGTCGCCGTCTCCGCGCTGATCGTGAACTCCGTGCGCGCGCCGCCCGACCAGCCGCGGAAGCCGCGCCCGCCGACGTCCGTGCCGTGCTGGTCGAAGATGCCGATGTCGCAGGCGTTGCCCTGCGTCCCCGGCGGCACGGCGGGCCGGTCGTAGCTGTACGACACCGCGATCTGCCGGACGCCGCGCGGTACTTCCACGGGCAGGTAGACGAAGTCGGCCGCGCCCGTAGGCAGGTGGCCGGTGACGACCCGGCTCTGCACGGTCCCCTCCGGGGGGACGCCGCCGGAGCCGTGGGAGTGACCGCCCGCCGATGCGGAGTCGGATGCGGCCGCGAAGCTCACGGGGGCCAGCGTCAGCACGCTGGTGGCGCCCGCGAGCGCGGAAAGCTTCAACACATCGCGTCGTTCCATCCCTTCAGCCTCACGCGTCCGGGTAACGGGAGCGTGGCGGCCTGTTGTGCGCCGGGCTGACGGACGCCGGCTCCGCAGTGGCCGCGCACAGGCGCCCGGCCGGGCCGACGGGCCGGGCCGGGCGCCTGCCGCCGCGCTCCTAGAAGAAGCCGAGCTTCTTCGGCGAGTAGCTGACCAGGAGGTTCTTGGTCTGCTGGTAGTGGTCGAGCATCATCTTGTGGTTCTCGCGCCCGATGCCGGACTGCTTGTAGCCGCCGAAGGCGGCGTGCGCCGGGTAGGCGTGGTAGCAGTTGGTCCACACCCGGCCGGCCTGGATCGCGCGGCCCGCGCGGTAGGCGGTGTTGCCGTTACGGGTCCAGACGCCGGCGCCGAGGCCGTAGAGGGTGTCGTTGGCGATGGAGACGGCGTCGTCGAAGTCGTTGAACGACGTGACGGCGACGACCGGGCCGAAGATCTCCTCCTGGAAGACCCGCATGCGGTTGTCGCCCTCCAGGATAGTGGGCTGGACGTAGTAGCCGCCCGCCAGTTCCCCGCCGAGCTGGGCGCGCTCGCCACCGGTGAGGACCTTGGCGCCCTCCTGCTGGCCGATGTCGAAGTAGGAGAGGATCTTCTCCAGCTGGTCGTTGGACGCCTGCGCGCCGATCATGGTGGCGGTGTCCAGCGGGTGGCCCTGGACGATCTTCTCGGTGCGGGTGATGCCCGCCTCCAGGAAGGCGCTGTAGTGGCCGCGCTGGATCAGGGCGCGGGACGGGCAGGTGCAGACCTCGCCCTGGTTGAGGGCGAACATCGTGAAGCCCTCGAGCGCCTTGTCGTAGAAGTCGTCCTCGGCGGACGAGATGTCCTCGAAGAAGATGTTGGGGCTCTTGCCGCCGAGTTCGAGCGTCACGGGCTTCAGGTTCTGCGACGCGTACTGCATGATCAGGCGGCCGGTCGTGGTCTCGCCGGTGAAGGCGACCTTGGCGACGCGCGGGCTCGACGCGAGCGGCTTGCCGGCCTCGACGCCGAAGCCGTTGACGATGTTGACGACACCGGGCGGCAGGAGGTCGGCGATCAGGCTCATCCACACGTGGATGGAGGCCGGGGTCTGCTCGGCGGGCTTGATGACGACGGCGTTGCCGGCGGCCAGGGCCGGGGCGAGCTTCCAGGTCGCCATCAGGATGGGGAAGTTCCACGGGATGATCTGGGCGACGACGCCCAGCGGCTCGTGGAAGTGGTACGCGACGGTGTCGTCGTCGAGTTCGGCGAGGCTGCCCTCCTGGGCCCGGACGGCGCCCGCGAAGTAGCGGAAGTGGTCGATGGCCAGCGGGATGTCGGCGGCCAGCGTCTCGCGGACCGGCTTGCCGTTCTCCCAGCTCTCGGCGACGGCCAGTTCCTCCAGGTGCTGCTCCATGCGGTCGGCGATCCGGTTGAGGATGTTCGCGCGGTCGCCGGCCGAGGTGCGGCCCCAGGCCGGTGCCGCCGCGTGCGCGGCGTCCAGGGCCCGCTCGACGTCCTCGGCGGTGCCGCGGGCGATCTCGGTGAAGGGCTGTCCGGTGACGGGCGTCGGGTTCTCGAAGTACTGCCCGCGCGCGGGTGGGACGTACTCGCCGCCGATCCAGTGGTCGTAGCGGGGCTGGAAGCTGACGACGGAGCCCTCGGCACCGGGGTTGGCGTAGCGGGTCATGGGGCGGCCTCCCATGGATGGGCCGCCCGCTCCGTTGCGGACGGCGGTGGGGGGACCGTAGAACGCGGAAGGTTGCAGGAGGGTTGCGACACGGCGTACCTGCGGAACTACACTCGGCAGCAGCCGGCCGGTGCCGCCGGGCGCCGGCCCACCCCCGACCCAGGGGCGCTCATGACTGCCTCGTACGCGGCCTCGTACACGGCCTGGCCACCCGGGACCGATCCGCAGTTGCTGCGCCGGGACGTCGCGCGTGCCCACGAGGAGTTCCTCAGCACCGGGAGAGCGCCGCGGCCGGTGCGCGACGTGGTGCGGGACTCGTGGCAGCGCTCCCGCAGCCGCGGGGTCGACCCGGAGGTCGCGGGGCCCAGCGTCCCCGCCCTCGCGGGGCCGGAACTGCGGGCCTACCGCGAGAGCCACCCGCTGGCGGCCGTGCTGCCCGTGGTCCGCCGGCTGCTGGTCGAGTCGGCGCAGGAGAGCAACGAACTGGTGGCCGTCGGCGACGAGCACGGCCGGCTGCTGTGGGTCGAGGGAGCGCCGGGCCTGGCGGCGCGCGCGGAGCGGATCGGCTTCGTCGAGGGGGCCGTGTGGGCCGAGGAGGCCGCCGGCACGAACGCGCCGGGCACGGCGCTCGCCCTCGGCCGGCCCTTGCAGATCTACGCGGGAGAGCACTTCGTGCGCCCGGTGCACCCCTGGAGCTGCTCGGCGGCGCCGGTGCGGGACCCGGACACCGGCCGGGTCATCGGCGTGCTCGACCTGACCGGCGGCGACCACATCGCGGCGCCGCACGCGCTCGCGCTGGTGCGTGCGACGGTCGCGGCGGCGGAGGCGGAGTTGCGGGTACTGCGGCTGCGGGGGCAGATCCCGGCGGCGGTTCCGGGGTCGGTTCCGGGGTTGTCCGCCCCCGCACCCGCGTGCCGGCTGGAGGTGCTGTCACGCGACCGCGCGCGGTTCGTCTCGCCTTACGGCAGCACCGAGTTGAGCCCCCGCCACTCCGAGATCGCGTTCGTCCTCGCCCTGCACCCCCGCGGGCTCGGCGCCGACGCGCTCGCCGTACGGCTGCACGAGCACGAGGCGGCCCGCGTCACCGTGCGCGCCGAGATGTCGCGGCTGCGGCGCCTGCTGGGCCCGCACGTCCTCGGCTCGCGCCCCTACCGGCTGCTGCTGCCCACCTCCAGCGACGCCGCGCAGGTGCACACGCTGCTGGCCCGCGGGGCGTACCGCGAGGCGCTCGCCGCCTACCCGGGGCCGCTGCTGCCGGGGTCGGCCGCGCCCGCGGTCGCCGAGGCGCGCGACGAACTCGACTGCGAGATGCGCCGCGCGCTGCGGCACCGCGGCGACGCGCGGCTGCTGCTCGCCTGGCTGGAGCGCCCGGAGAACCACGTCGACGCCGAGATGCTGCAGGCGGCGATCAACGCCCTCCCGCAGGGGTCGCCACGTCGGCTGACGCTGCGGACGCTGCTGGAGCGGGCCTGAGCGGCGCGGCCCCGGCCGGCGTCACGCGGTGGCGTCGCCCGGCGCCCTGACCAGGAGGAAGAGCGGGCGGCGGCGGAGCGTGAAGCCCATGGACTCGTACAGCCTGATGGCATTGGCGTTGTTGCCCGCGGCGTGCAGGAACGGCAGCTCCCCGCGGTCCGCGATGACCGCGCCGACCGCACGGATCAGCCGGCTCGCCAGGCCGCGCCCGCGATGGTCCGGGTCGGTGCAGACGGCGCTGATCTCCGTACCGCCCGCCGGGCGCATGCGCTCGCCGGCCATGGCGATCAGGCGCCCGTTCTCCCGCAGCCCGAGGTAGGTGCCGAACTCGATGGTGCGCGGCATGAAGGGGCCGGGCTTCGTGCGGTCGATGAGGCCCATGACCTCGGGGACGTCGCCGGCGCCCAGCCGGACGGCCTGCGGATCGTGCGCGACCGCCAGGTCGGTGCCGACCAGTTGCACCGCCTCGCCGCCGTCCAGGATCTGCCAGTCCTCGGGTACCACCGGCGAGCCCGTCACGAGCGCGGTCCCGCCGGGGCCGAGCAGCGCGGCCAGATCCGCCCAGGCCGCCGGGTCGGCCTGGTCCTCGACAGCGGCGAACGGCGACATGTCGCCGGGGTAGCGGGCGGCCCGGCCGTGCCGCTCGGCGAACTGCGCGTGCGCGCCGGTCAGCGAGGCCCACGCGGGGTTGTCCAGGGGGTGCGGCGCACCGGTGGCGAGCGGTTCCGTGCCGGGGTCGGACGGATGGGCGGGGTGGACGCTGGTCGACATGGCGGGGCGGTTCTCCGATCCGTGGGGCGGTGCGGGCCACTGGGTGCAACGGCCACGGAGCCGCTTCCCTTCCTGCCCTGACGAGCGTTTCCACCCTACGGCCCGGCCCCGCGGCCCCCGGTCCCGCCCTCACACCCGCAGCACCGGCTTGCCCCGCACCTCCCCGGCCCGCAGCCGGCGGACCGCCTCGGGGGCGTCCGCCAGAGACGGATACACACGGTCGACCGCAGGGGTGACCGCACCCGCGTCAACGAGTTCCGCGAGGCGCTCGAGATCGGCGGCCGGGTGCGTATCCGGTGCCGGACGACGGACGACAGCAGCAGCCCGCGCAGTTGCCTGCCGATGCCCCCGCGCCCGCCGGGCGCGCCCTCACACCCGCAGCACCAGCTTGCCCCGCACCTCCCCCGCCCGCAGCCGACGAACCGCCTCGGCAGCGTCCCCCAAAGACGGATACACACGGTCGACCGCAGGAACGACCGCACCCGCGTCAACGAGTTCCGCGAGGCGCTCGAGATCGGCGGCCGGCTGCGTCGCCACCAGGGTGCGTATCCGGTGCCGGACGACGGACGACAGCAGCAGCCCGCGCAGTTGCCTGCCGATGCCCCCGCGCCCGCCGGGCGCGCCCTCACACCCG